>NZ_CAWMYL010000176.1:0-418834 GCF_963871815.1 Vibrio sp. L85 | reverse complement strand
TAGTTTTCTAAAACGGATTTCTAAAGATGACATCTAGGGTGCATAAAAGTTTGAGTGATGGAGTTTTGAGCAATGTAAACGAAGTGCTGATCTTGACCAACTAAGGTTCGTAGAATCTGGCATACGCATAACAGAAAAGTGCCAAAAGGAGCTTCGTTTGAACAAAACAATAGGACTGTATTGGTTTACCAATGATTTGCGACTGGATGACAACCCAAATCTGACCAAAGCTGTAGAAGAAGTGGATTTTCTTGCCTGTCTTTACTGTTATCCCAAGGTTTCACCATTTTTGGCGCACTATGCTCAAACATCCGAGTTTGGTCAGCCAAAAAGACAGTTTTTAGATGAGTCATTACACTACCTCAACCTGTCTTTAAATGCACTTGAACAACGTTTGCTTGTTGTCGACTTGCATCCTTATCAAGCATTAAAACATGCCTTCAAAAATCTTGGTGTTACAAGGCTTTACGTTGATGCTATGCCGGGTTGCGACGAGCAAAGTGTCATCGAAGAAGTTAAGGCGGAGGAACGCCACGTAACGGTTGTTCAGCAAGAAGTGCGAAGTTTATTTAGGTTGGCTGACCTCCCGTTCAGTCTCAATGCGCTACCTGATACCTTTACCCAGTTTCGTAAGCAAGTAGAAAAGCTATCTATTTCGCAACCTGCCGACAGAGTCTCCACACTTCCACCACTACCCAAAGGTCTCTCTTTACCAACATTGAGCTTAACTCGCGACTTAAAGCCAATGCCATTTGCTGGGGGAGAGCATGCGGGGCTTGAGCATTGTCGTCGGTATTTTGATTCGCCGCTTGCGAGTGAATACAAACAGACACGCAACGGTTTAGATGGCATGGACTATTCCACTAAATTCTCTCCGTGGTTAGCACATGGCTGTGTTTCGGCGAAAAGGATCGTGGACATGTTAAAGCGTTATGAAGCGGATTATGGTGCTAATGATTCGACGTATTGGATTTACTTTGAATTGCTGTGGCGTGAGTACTTTTATTGGTATGCGCGACGATATGGTCGGCAGCTGTTTCATTTTGGTGGGATTCGCAATCAAACGCCATTGACCAGCTTTTACGCCCATCGTTTCCAACAATGGAAAAAAGGCGAGACGCCATTCCCGCTCGTTAATGCGTGTATGCATCAACTCAATGAAACTGGGTACATGTCGAATCGTGGCAGACAACTGGTCGCGAGCTGCCTTGTACATGAACTAGGGCTAGATTGGCGCTATGGCGCTGCATATTTTGAGTCTCAATTAATTGATTACGATGTGGCTTCAAATTGGGGAAATTGGCAATACCTCGCAGGCGTTGGTGCGGACCCTCGTGGTTCAAGGCAATTCAATCTTGAAAAGCAGACGCAAATGTACGACCCCAACCATGAGTTTATTGATAAGTGGGATGGGCATTGTGATGGTGCACGTTTGGATAATGTGGACATGGTTGATTGGCCGATTGCGATGGAAAGTCATGGCAATGCGTCTTCTATGGAGAAATCATGATGCAGTTTGATACCGTTCGGTTGATCTTGGGTGATCAACTCAATTGCGAACATACTTGGTTTGAGCAACCTGATGACCACGTTCTCTATTTGATTGCAGAGTTAAAACAAGAGAATACGTATGTGACGCATCACATTCAAAAAGTATGTGCGTTCTTTTCTGCAATGGAAAAGTTTGCGAAAGAGCGTCAGAGCGAAGGTCATCAAGTCTTGCACCTTACGTTGGATGATACCCAATCTTTTGGGGATCTTGAGCAACTTCTCCAGCATTTTGTCAGCGAAGTTGGTGCAAGCAAGTTTGAATATCAACGCCCTGATGAATACCGATTATTGGAACAACTTGCCAAACTTAAGCTCAATGGCGTAGTAACGCGTTGCGTTGACTCAGAGCACTTTTTGTTGCCGTTTGAAGAGATCGAAGAGCAGTTCCCGCAAGGCAAACACATCATGATGGAGCACTTTTATCGCCGCATGCGCAAGCGTTTCAACATCTTAATGCAAGATGGCAAACCTGTTGGGGGGAAGTGGAACTATGATGCGAATAATCGCAACAAACTCAAAACTAAAGATATTGAGCAGTTGCCACAACCTTTAATGTTTAGTACCGATGTCAGTGAGATACAAGCGCGATTAACACGTCATGGAATTAAAACGATAGGGCACTTTGAAGGGGATTTATTGTGGCCGATTAACCGTGCTCAAAGCTTGTCTTTACTTGCTCATTTTTGCCAAGTTTGCTTGCCTCTTTTTGGTCGTTTTCAAGACGCGATGACTGGGCAACACGACGCTAAATGGAGTTTGTATCACAGTCGGATTTCGTTTTCTCTCAACAGCAAACAACTGCACCCGCAAGAAGTCATTGATGCGTCACTCAAGGCATTCCATTCAAACCCAGACATTAATATTTCTCAGGTTGAGGGTTTTATTCGCCAGATTTTAGGTTGGCGAGAGTACATCCGCGGAGTGTACTGGGCGAACATGCCTCATTACCCGAAAAAGAACGAACTGGAAGCGAGCAGAAAACTGCCTGATTTCTTCTGGAATGGCAAAACAAAAATGGCGTGCATGCGTAATGCGATTGGTCAGTCCCTTGACTACGCCTATGCGCACCATATCCAACGTTTAATGGTCACTGGTAATTTCTGTTTGCTAACTGAGATCGAACCATCTCAAGTGGATGAATGGTATCTCGGTATATACGTTGACGCGATCGAGTGGGTAGAGATGCCAAACACACGTGGTATGGCGCTGTTTGCTGATGGAGGTATTGTCGGCACTAAACCTTATGCAGCTAGTGGTTCTTACATTAATAAAATGAGCGACTACTGTAAGGGCTGCCATTACGACAACAAAGCACGCAGTGGTGAAGGTTCATGCCCATTCAACAGCTTGTATTGGCGTTTTATGAACAAGCATGACAAGCGATTGGCGACCAATCCTCGTATCGGGATGATTTTCCGCTCTTGGGACAATATGGAACCACAGCAACGACAAGCTATCCTTGAAACCGCGGAGCGCTACATGGAAAATTTGGAGACCTTGTAATGGAAATATTGATCGTAGGTGGGAATGGCGGAATTGGATTTGCCATGGTTGCGTGCGCGGCGGAACATTTTCCTCAAGCTCGTGTTCACGCGACCTATCGTAGGCAACACCCCAACTGGCATCATCCCAATGTTATTTGGCATCAAGTGGATGTGACACAAGATGAGGAGGTGAAAGCGCTCAGTGAGTACATCGAGCATGTTGATTGGTTGGTGAACTGCGTGGGTATGTTGCACTCCCAAGAGAAAGGTCCGGAGAAGAATTTGAGCTCTCTCGACGCAGACTTTTTCCAGCAAACGATAATGGTAAACACCTTGCCCAGTTTACTACTGGCGAAGTACTTTACACCTAAGCTCAAACGCAGCACACAGCCTAAGTTCGCGACTGTTTCTGCTAAAGTTGGCAGTATTAACGATAACCAATTGGGCGGTTGGTATAGCTATCGAGCCTCAAAAGCCGCGTTGAATATGTTCCTCAAAACCATGTCAATTGAGTGGCAAAGAATGCTCAAGCATGGCACGGTACTCGCGCTCCATCCGGGAACCACTGATACGGCGTTGTCTGCGCCTTTTCAAACCAATGTGCCAGAAGGAAAACTGTTCACGCCAGAGCGAGTTGCAAAGGATTTGTTGGGGTTAATAGAAAAAGCAACCCCGCAAGATAGCGGGGCGTTTTGGGCTTATGATGGCGCATTACTACCTTGGTAAAGATTGTACTAACTGGGGCAAAATACGCACTAGAGAGGTTCGGAGTGATCTACGTCTTCGTTGATTTTCTTCTTCGGCAACGCTCAGAACAATAAACGATTTCATCCCAATTTCACGCCCACTTCTTTCTCCAAGAAAACGGGCGCTCACAGACTGGACAGACTTTTATGGGAAGGTTGGATTTAAAACCTTTCATCGTTCTGAATGTTCACTCCTAATTCGTTGTCTTAAGCGAGTTTAGTTATTAAATAGGTACAGATAATCGTCGTAACCCAGGTTTGCCATTTCGCTTACTGGTACAAACTTCATGGCTGCTGAGTTCATGCAGTAACGTAACCCTGTTGGTTTTGGTCCGTCTTTGAAAACATGACCAATATGCGAATCGCCAAACTTGCTGCGAATCTCTGTTCGTGGATAAACCAATTTAAAGTCGGTCTTCTCAACGATGTAACCTGGATTGATTGGTCTAGTAAAGCTTGGCCAACCTGTACCTGATTTGTATTTATCCGTCGATGAAAACAGTGGCTCACCAGTGACAATATCCACATAGATGCCCGCTTCTTTGTTATCCCAGTACTCGTTGTTAAAGGGACGCTCTGTGCCTTCTTCTTGTGTTACGTAGTACTGCAGATCAGTCAACTTCGCTTTGATCTCTTTATCAGACGGTTTTTCATAGATCTTCAGTTTTGTCATCAGATCTTTTTCGTTGATAAGCTCGCGTAGTGTTTTTGGGTTGTCTTTACGATCCTCACCAAACACTTCATCTAGGTATTTATCTCGACCTGACGCATAGCGGTAATATTTGTATTTCAGGGCACTCTTTTTGTAGTAATCCTGATGGTAAGACTCCGCAGGGTAGAACTTTTCAAACTCAATAAGCTCCGTTTTAAGTGGCTTCGGATAAATCATCGCCTTGTCGATTTCCATCATAAATTGCTCAGCAATCTGTTTTTGCTCCGCATTATGGTAGAAGATCGCAGGACGGTATTGGGGACCACGGTCGACGAATGAGCCTTTGTCGTCAGTCGGGTCGATATGGCGGAAGAAGTAATCCAAAACTTGCTCGTAGTTAACAATGCTTGGGTCGAACTTCACTTCAATCACTTCTATATGGCCAGATTTGCCAGAAGAGACTTGTCGGTAGGTCGGATTTGCTAAATCACCACCTGAATAACCAGATACGACGTCCAACACACCCGGTAATTGTTCTAAATCTGATTCAGTACACCAGAAACAGCCGCCAGCCAAAGTAGCAATGTCGGTTTTGCCAGATGCGTTCACCTTATCCATGGTATCGGCAGTGCCTGTTTTACTTAATAAGATGAACAGTACAGGGAGTGTGAATGAGAATCCCACCAATAGCTTAGATACTTTCTTCATAACTTCCTCAAACGTCATTTTTCTCAATGAATGTTACGTAAGGAGACAGAAGTTAGAGCTAAAAAATTGCAACAATAGTGAAAAATTCTTTGCCCTTTTATACCGGAGGGCTACAGTAATGGCACCAAACAAACGCTCATTGGTGATAGGTTGCCGATGAGACAGAAGTAATAATGAGGGAAACCATGCAAGCAGAAGTAAAATGGGTCGAAGACTTTAAGTTCCTAGGTCAGTCTCAATCTGGTCACTCCGTTGTGATGGATGGCAATGGCGGTGCGACTGCACCAAGCCCAATGGAGATGGTATTGATGGCTGCTGGTGGTTGTAGTTCTGTTGATGTGGTTGATGGATTGAAGTCAGCAGGTCAGAAAGTGGCTTCTGTTAATGCGAAGCTCACAACCGAACGTCGTGAAACGGCACCGCGTATTTTTACTCAAGTGAACATTCATTTTGAAGTGGCGGGTGAAGCCTTAGATCCAGAAATCGTAGCGAAAGTTGCTGCTGATTCGTTAGAGAAATACTGTTCCGTGTGCCTGATGCTCGGTATGGGCGTAGAGATGACTCACAGCTGGGAAATCGTGTAACCGACCCTAGTGCCACTTAAATAAAATAGGAAAGAGAAAAGCGCGTGCTTTTCTCTTTTTTTATTCCTCTTTTGCATTAACCTAGCTAAGTTAAAAGCTGTAGGAAAGATCCTGTGACCGAACTAGAGAAAATGATGTCAGGCCAAGTATTCGATGGCGCAGACAAAGAAATTGATGCGATTCGAACCCACGCAACTCATGCATTGATGGCATTCAATGGCAACACCGATGAATCCCAACGTGATGCACTGCAAAAGAACCTATTTGGCAAGGTTGGGATGAGCATCATCCGTGCGCCGTTCCATTGTGAGTTTGGTAAAACGATTGAAATCGGTGAAGAGACCTTTATCAATATGAATGTCGTGATGCTTGATGGCGCTAAAATCACCATTGGTAATCATGTGCTTATTGGACCAAGTGTTCAGCTTTACACTGCATCTCACTCGCTGGATTACCGTAGCCGACTAAAATGGGAAACGTTTTGTAAACCAATCACGATTGAAGATAGCGTTTGGATTGGCGGGAACTCAGTCATCAACCAAGGCGTAACCATTGGCGCTCGTTCTGTGATTGCAGCCAACTCAGTGGTGAACAGTGATGTGCCGCCAGATTGTTTATATGGTGGAACGCCAGCCAAATTGATTCGTCGTCTAAACGAGGACGAATAACCACACTTACTCATGGTGCTTATTCTCATAATCAATAAGCGCTTATTTACATATCAATTTCATTAATTTATAAATTTCATATGCTTATTTTTGTTGTCTATGAAATTCATAAGAAGAATGTATGAAGCTGAAAGTTGTAAGTATTTGCTTAATTGTGGGGACGGCGTTTGTAAGTGCTTTGCTCTATTTTGACTCTCAAAAGCTCGTACTTTCGCAATGCGCTGACGAAGAAAAAGTGGAGACTTGGGTTCAATTCGTATTTGACTATTCAATTCTCAATGACTTCAGCATAGAAGCCTTGGAAGAGCGAATCGGCGAAGATTTAGCCCTTTCGAATCTTATTCTCGCAAACTCATGTGTTCCTATGATCCGTAAGAGCGCTGGTTATGAGTTCTTTGATGCTCACAACGCTAAACCTGAAGATATGTTGTCTTCACATTACGAACTCAACCTGCAACACAGCAGTTTGTTGGAACGTGCGTATCAGGAACCAAATTTCTATGTCGTGTTGGTGTTAAGTGAGGACAGCAGTTACTTTGATTTTGAGTACAAAATAGCAGAAACATGGGTTGATTTATTTCCTAACTTCGTGGTTTCCGATGTACGAGCTGGTCCACTAGCTTTGGAGCATGAACTAGGGCACTTAGCATGGGCACAACATGATTTAGAAACGCTATCATCTCAAGTTCAAGGTAGAACACTTGAATCCATGACAGCTGAGGATAACCAGTTACAGATCAAGCGGTATGCTCATGCTGCATTATGTGGTGACTCTGGAACCATCATGAGCTACGAAAAGAACATAGTACCTATCTATTCCAGCCCCAATATTACCTATCAAGGTCGAGTTTGTGGAGACGCTGAAAGCGCAGACAATGCAAGGCTGTTAACCGAGTATGCTCGAGCATTGCGAGCCAAAGTTGATGCACGGTCATGGTAATCGTTACGTTGCTAAGAAATACCTACCTAGGAGGCTAATATGTCAAGAAAGACAGAAGTGTTTCTGTGTCCTAAATGTGGAGTGGAAACGCACCACGTTGTGGTTTTAGTTAGAAAGAAAAGTGCTTTTGAGGGTGATAAAAACCGCGGGAAGAAAGAGTTCATTACTGGGTTTCTCAAAAGTGCTGTCTTCGGTGCTTTTTTAGCTTCGATGGACGATTTTTCTCGTCATTTGATCTGTGAAAATTGTGGTAACAAAACCATTCAAGATTGAGCGTAATAGCCCACTTACCAATCAAACAAAAATGAGCTCTAATTTGAACTCATTTTTATCGATGCTTTTTACTTAAGAATGGAAGATCACTTGTTCGTCGTCGGTCATTACAAGCTTCGCTTTGTTTTGCTCAATAAGCTGAGCGGCATAAGAAGGCGTCACGGCTTGAATCTCGCCTTTTGCTTTTAGCGTCAGTGATTCCCACGCTTGGTCACGATATTTACCCGCTTGGGTGTATTGAATCAGTACTTTCATAGCTTCACGCTCCGGTGTGGTTGACGTGCTACTTAAGTTAGCGCTCCTACGGCGGTTGCGCACCTGTTAAAAATGAAACATAAGATTAATGATGTGTTCTAAGTTTCAAAAAGTGAAGAAGTAGGGGGGAAGAGTAATCGTTTAGAAGATCTAGTTATTTAGAAAAAGAAAGTGGCTAGGGTAGTATTCGCCACTTTCTCAGAAAAACTAAATTAGTTACACTGAACACGTCCTCGAACTAACTTACAAGCTGCGGCTTTTTCTTTATTCGTCATTTCAATATCTCCCACAACATCATTAGAATCAGAATTGAAATTACAGGTAAAGTGTCCTCCAACAAACTTACAAATGCTTGAATCTTCATCGTTTGTCACTTCAATACCCCCTTTCATTGTATTGTTTACGCTATCAGAACCAGAACTTAAATTTCCTTCCCCTAGAAGTAAATCATCTCCTCTGAGGAATCTATCCGATTTAAGAAGGTCATAGTCAACAAACTCTAATAGCTTAGTGTCTTTAAGAGATTTATCTATGATGGGATCATTAAGAAATTCTTTTAATGTTGTATTTCGTAGATTTTGTGAATTTGAAAAGGCAAATAAGTTATTTTCAAGTAAGTTTAATACTAAATTACCTTTTTGCACTCTACTTAGCCCTTTTCTATTTTGCAGCATACCTGCTAGTGCTTCCTTATCATGAAAAGCTAGTAAAGGTGAAAAGGAAAAAGATGAGCCCACATAACGGTCTGACATAAGATCTATTAATTTAATAGGTGTGTTTTGCGCTAATTCACCAAGAGTGAGTGTTGAGATATCACCTTTCTGTGCTAGTTCAAAAAATAACGCGTTTTGGTTATTTGATTTGGTGACTATAGTATTCGTACGGTTTTGTAAACCCGAAAAAGCGTAGCCGGAATTACTCAAAGAGACTAACGCTATGTCTTCATTACCGAGGAAGCTATTCGAGTCTGCCCAAGGGTTTACTTCTGTATTGAGCATTTTGAACATACCTATTGCGCGACTCATGGAGGAAGATGGAGCCTCCATCCAAGGTACTCTTGCCTCTTCACGATTACCAAACGAGAACGAAAATGTGGTCTTTTTGTCTGGGTCTTTTTTGGTTCTTGAGGTAACGTTACCATTTTCATCAAGCGTCTCGGTATAGTATCCGCCAGTTTCACTACTGGAATACGACACACTTATATTATCAAGGTCTACCATTCCTCCTATTCTATCTAAAATTTCATTTACGTTAGAACTGCCACCATCTCCATTACTTGAATCATTACCATTACCTGAGCTGGTACCATTACCTGAGCTGGTACCATTACCCGAGCCGGTACCATTACCTGAGCCGGTACCATTACCTGAATCAGTGCCTGAGCCATTACCTGGGCCAGTATCGTTGGACTTGCATGAGCTCCCAGAACAATTTTTACCTGATTTTTTCTTTGGTTTATGATCAGCCCCAATTGGCGTAAATCTTTGCCACCACATAGGGTCTTGATATTTGATATTAAGTGGGTTTGGTCCGAAGAAAATTTCCGGATACTCACCTTTTACTGGATAAACGAGGCTAGGGTCATATCTTGTATTTTTGTTTCCTAAATCAGGAGTGCCATCATTTGTACAGATTGCAATAGAACATTTATCATGTCCAATCTTTCCGTTTTCCCCTCTACCCGGTTCAAAAGTTGGATCAGGTGTGGTAGCAAGTGTATTAAAAGATAAACTGAATAGAATACCGATTGAAGTTTTAGTTAATCTCATTTATTTCTTCCATTTTATAAAATGAGCAAATACTTTAACTTCTATATTATTTAAATAGAAGATAATTAGTCGGTTTGATTTATTTTTTATTTTTCTTGTGCGGGTCATCAATTTATCTTTTGTTTAAATTGATAGTTTTGTTACTTTTATGTATTTTTTAACTTATTTAAATAACATATTATAAATGTCATTTTTGTGTTTGAGGTGTTTAGTATAATTAAATTCTCTGAATTTACCGACATTCGTTTTATATATTGGAGGTTTTGTAAGGTCAACGATCATAATTTTTGGATAAAATTCGATTCATCACTTTGACTTATATTTTTAGCTCTCGGCAAGTATCAATCCCTCGCCTCATACTGTGCGATATAGTGCTTGAGGGATTTGTTTTCTTCTATTAAGAATTCTTCATCATGCATTCGCATCGCTTGGATTCTATCTAAGCGGAATTGGCGATAATCTTGGCGCAGTTCGCACCACGCGACGAGTGTCCAAACCTTTCCCCAAAAGAATTGACCTAATAGTTGAATTCTTCGCTCAGTCACTTGCCCGTTCTCATCTTCATAATCCAAGCTGATTTTAAAGTGGTTATCGATGGCGTGGCGCAACAGTTGTCCGCGTTTTGCGGTTTCTGACTGCACATGGTAGTCAGGCACGATAAGTGGACAGTTTTCCACTTGTTGTTTGAGTTTGTCCGGCAATACAGAAAGGATTCTGGCAGAAGCGGAACGCGATGCATCGGCGAGTTCAGTATCAGACCAAGCACGCACCATATGCATACCAAGTTCTCGTGCCATCATCTCTTTTTCGCTAAACATTAATGGCGGTAAATGAGAGCCAGCTTGTAGCATGTAACCGACTCCCGCTTCACCTTGAATAGGAACACCAGAGTTCAGCAACGACTGAATATCACGATAAATAGTGCGCTCGCTGACTTGCATCGTGTCTGCCAGGTCTTTCGCTGTCACGGCGTAGCGCTTAGCACGCAATAACGTCAGTAGTTCAAACAGTCGCTCTGATTTACTCATAATGTTCCTACCTTGGTTATCCTTCCAATTGGCTACACATTTTCATGTTGTGATGCTTCATCTCTACACTTTCTGATTCAATTAGCCTTATGAGAGGGTTGCAGTCTTCGCTTTGGGTGAATTGCTCACCGGCATGATTTGCGTCTTCCAGTGAACGCCAATAGATGATGTCTGTCCACGCATTGCTTTTTTGGCTTCGTGACTCAGTGAGCGGTAAAGAAAGCCCGGAAGCTGTTTCACAAACGTTTGTGACAGTTTCGCTGCGGAGAGAAAGTCCTGTTCTGTTACGCCATCGATAAGACGAAATTGTACAGTTTCAATCACGGTTTCCATGTTGTTGTCCTCATTTCATTAGTTAAGTTCGAAACAAGGTTAACGTGATGAAGTGTCAGAACCTGTCAATAGCGATCCCAGTACGGTGTATCAGTGCCGAGTTTTTCGCTGATGAAGTCAATGAACACTCGCACTTTCAATGGCATGTGTTTGCGCTCTGGAAATACCGCATAGATGGCATGCTCAGGAAGAGAGAATTCTTCCATAAGCGGTTTTAAGTTGCCTGCTGCAAAGTCTTTGGCTGCAATAAAGGTCGGTAACTGCGCAATACCTGAGCCTCTTAATAGCAACTGGCGAATCGCTTCACTGTTGTTGACCACAAAGTTGCCCTTCGGCAGTACCTTATATTCGTTACCGCTGTTGATGAACATCCATTCCACCCCGCCTCGGAAATACGAATAACGCAAACAGTTGTGTGTCACCAAATCGCTTGGTTTGGTTGGTACGCCAAATTCTTCTAGGTATGCGGGAGAGGCGCACAGTACGCTTTTACACGGAGCAAGGCGCTTAGCGACAAGGTTAGAAGTCGCAAGTTCGCCAATGCGAATCCCCAAATCAAAGCCTTGTTCGACCAAATCCACCATGGCGTCTTCTAGCTGCAAATCGACCTCAATTTTCGGGTAACGTGCAAGAAACTCGCTGATAAGTGGCGCAACGTGCAAAACGCCAAAAGACATAGGGGCTGTGATTTTAAGCCTACCTTGGGGTGAACCTTGCAACTCGGAAACGGCATCGACACCTTGTTGAGCAAGGTTCACTGCTTGTGAAGCGTACTCGAAGTATCGACGTCCAGCTTCGGTTAAGCTGAGCTTTCTTGTGGTGCGATTAAGCAAGCGAATACCGAGGTCATCTTCGAGTTGATTAATGCGTTTGCTGATCGCCGATTTGGTGAGGTTCAACTGCTTGGCTGCAAGGGAAAAGCTGCCGCATTCGACGACAGCGACAAATACTGGCAGTGACGCAATGGCATTCACGGCGTGCTCCTAGGTTATTGGGGTTATCTATTATTAGTCATATTGTTGAGAAAAACGATACAATCATTTTCCAATTATAGAGATTATCTTCAAGAAGAAAACAATTAGACTATGTGGCAGAAAACGACCTGGATATTGGAAAGAAGAAAATGAAATACGATTGGATCTTGTTTGATGCTGACGAAACCTTGTTTCACTTTGATGCCTTCAAAGGTTTGCAGCTAATGTTTTCTCGCAAAGGCGTAGACTTCACCGAGCAAGATTTTGCCCACTACCAAACGGTCAACAAGCCACTTTGGGTAGATTACCAAGATGGTAAAGTGACAGCAGATGAGCTCAAGCACAAACGCTTTACTGAGTGGGCAGAAAAGCTCAATACCACGACGGCGGATCTCAACACGGCATTCTTAGAAGCGATGGCAGACATCTGCACTTTGTTGCCGGGTGCGAAAGAGTTGATGGAAGCGCTGCAAGGTAAAGCCAAAATGGGCATCATCACCAATGGCTTTACCGAGCTGCAAGCGATTCGTCTAGAACGCACAGGTATGAGCGATTACTTCGAGCACGTGGTGATTTCTGAACAAGTCGGCATTGCCAAGCCGGATCTAGGCATCTTTGAGTACGCGATGACACAAATGGGTAACCCGTGTAAGACGCGCGTCTTGATGGTGGGTGACAACCTGCATTCTGATATCTTGGGTGGTAACAACTTCGGTATTGAAACATGTTGGCTGAACACCACAGGCGCAAGTGTGGATGAGCGCATTGCACCAAGCTACACGGTGGAATCATTGAATGAGCTTAAGAGCATCCTCATCGCTTAAGCTTAAGTAGACAAATAAACGAAAAAAGCGCTGATTTCTCAGCGCTTTTTTGTTTTTATCGATACTGTTTTGTGTCAATCGATCTTGCTTATTAGTTTGCGTTTTTTTCAGTCAATTCGCCTTGCACTTGTTGTTCTTTCTCACCAAGCTTGAAGTAAATCTTGCCGACGATGACTTCTGAAATCAGGATGGTAAACACCACCGCAAAGAAGGCGACGACACCGTTCCAAGGACCACTAAAGTCAACCTTGTCACCAAATAGGATGTTAATTGCTTCTAGCATCACGAACTTCGAACCGACCAAAATAACGTAAGTCGAAAGACCGCGATAAATCTTAGGTGCCGTGCCCGGTTTCGATTTAAAGTACTCTGCAATTTTGTGTTCCGCTTTGATCGACAGCTTCAAAAGCAACTGAAGCAGCAATGCCGCGGCGAAAGAAATCGTAAACGAATCAATCGTTACAAAGTCCCAGTATTCGTCATAGAAGTTCAGTACCGTAAGGTCTACCAATACCGCCAAGGTATAACCAACAAACAGACGCTGTGGAGTGTTGAAACCGTAGACTTTATCCGATGCGCTCATAAGAACCCTCAATCAATAATGAACAAGTTTGCAAAGCCATGCCTTGCGTCGATGGGTTAACTATATGAGTTCCTCGAACTGAAAAATTGCCATTTCGCGCCATCGTAATCATTGCGATGAATGATTGTTTTGATGCGACATATTGAATACCAATAAGCGCGTTGAATTTGAAAACCGTCTACAAACTGACACGCAAACAGCGTTAGAATGGCTGCTAATCCAATAACTAATTTTTAAGAATCAAGCAGTAAGGACTCTCATGGCAGACATCAAGCAGCTAGACAGCAAAGTGGTGTATCAAAATAAATGGATGACGGTACGTGAAGATAAGATCCAACGCCCTAGCGGAGCAGAAGGCATCTACGGTGTGGTCGACAAGCCAGACTGTGCAGCGATTCTGGCGATCGATAACGGCGTGATTCACTTAGTACAGCAGTTTCGTTACACCGTAGGGCAACGTTGTTGGGAGATCCCACAAGGGGCATGGGAATCAAATCCAGATGCGGATCATCTTGAGTTAGCAAAAGGTGAGCTTCGAGAAGAGACGGGCATGCAAGCCAATAAGATGGAATACGTTGGTGCGCAGTTCATCGCTTATGGATTCTTAAACCAGACTTGTCATGTGTATTTTGCGAGTGAGTTGTCTGAAGTGGGCAATCAGCTAGACAGTGAAGAAGAAGACTTGATCACACGCTCGTTCACAGTTGAAGCGTTCGAGCAAATGATGATAGATGGTGAAATCAAAGACTGCGTCACCATCGCCGCTTATGGTTTGGCGAAATTGAAAGGCTTGGTGTAAGTAATAGAGCGAGCCGAAGTTTCGTTGGTGTAAAAGGCTCGTGATGAGCCTTTTAACGGTAAGTTTTGAGATGAATCATCGCCGCATGTTGTTACCATTGCAGTTTGGCGTAATGCTACTCACCACCGCCGCCTTCTCCCCCGAAGTCTCCGCTGTCAGCATCGAAATCATTAGAATCGGTGGCGGGTTGTTGTTTGTTGCAGTCCTGAATTTCTGCGTAAGTCAGTAAAGCACTGACGCTTACAAGATCTGTCGCTTGGTCAAACAAGGCAAGTGAGACTTCTGATTGAAATTCAACATGCTCACCCAGCTCTTGGCTTAGCCCTATCGACACGTAAGTGGTTTGGTTAATGAACATGCCGTATGCGAGAAGGGCGAAAGCGTCGTCTGTTTTTCCATTTTCTTTGAGTGCCCAATCGATCTCTTTCTTCGCGTAATCCGTTTTCTCACCATACTTGAGCACGAGTTTAGGTGTAATATCTTTTGCGATTTCTCGAATTTGGCGGTTTCGTTTCCAACTTCCAAACATAATGATTTCCTTTCAACAGGCGGTTAATCTTGGGCTATCGTCTCTCTAGTACTTCAATGAGTTCATATCGGTACAAACTTGTATCTGCTGGCGCATTCTCTGGAGTAAATTGCTGGATGCGTTTGACTTTTAAGGTGTACTCATAGCCGGGTTCAAATTCAAAACCGTCAATTTGATCATAGAAGTAGTTACCGTCCACGACCATGCACTTCATTGGAGCCACACCCACGCAGTCTACACGCTCAGGAGCGACATGAATTGTCATTGTGTTCATGGTGTCATCAGAATTGCGCTGAGCACAACCAAACAGCACCGCTGCCATCATAGGCAATACAATATAGTGTTTTAGATTCATTCTTTGTTCCTTAAAAAGTGACCAAATTATCATAGCAAGATTGACGAAAAACGACCTTGAACTTTGCGTTAGGGGCTTTATACCCAAGTGGTTTCAAGATGCAGGGTTCAGAGCGTTGTCATTGAGTCGAGTTCAAGGAAAACAATGCAGCGTAATAGCTAGCTCTTGCCAAGTTGTATATAGTATTTCATTCATAAACCTTTGGCGGAGCAGTAGCGTGAAATTAATGGCAGATAAAACTGGTGAACAATTTTTGCAAATTTTAGATGAGCAAGGTGACACGTTAACTGTGCAATTCATCTCCAATGAAGGTGAGCCAAAAGGGCAGCCATTCAAAGATTCTCTCAAAGGGTTGATATTGGCGGGTTGGTCTCATCGAACAACATCGACTGCGATTGGCATCTCTCGATTCAAAAAGGGCTATCTTGAAGATGCGCATGTGAGTTTTGCATTGCATCGTCTCTATCCTTTGGGACGCAAAGTAAAGCTGCCAAGTGGAGAAATCGTTCAAATCGCAAGTTATGCCAATACTCACGTTGATGGTTATTATATGTTTGTGCGTCGTGAAGGGGAGCAAGAATTGGTGCGTATGAAGATGTCACCGGATTGGCTGCTAATCCCGTCAGAAAAGCTACTTGCTCTACCTTATTATCCTCGTCCTCGAACTCAAAAAGAGCTAGATGTGATTGATGAATTCGATAGCTGGGCTGGTGGCTTTTAATCGTTAGCTTATCGATAATCAAACCCAAATCGCGCTAAGTAGTGCCAGACTTTCTTCAAATCTTGCTCGTCAAACGCTTTTGCTTTTACCGCTTCACCAATAATGCGTGGTGTTAGCATGCCATTTTCTGCAACTTGATTTGCGATGTCTAAAATGGTTTGTCCTCGGTAGTCTGGATAAAGATTGATGTCTTCTATTGAGACACAAAAGCCACTGTGCCAACGAATTTCAACTGGTAACTCGCGAGCGTAATCTTCTACCTCTGTGCCTTTAAATGAAGGATCGAGCACCAAGGCTCGAATATCTTCCTCCAAGCGCAAATCGCCGTGGATTTGAGTTTCGATATAGGCGTCCAACCTGTCAGGCGCTTGCGCGTTTAACTCATCCAACAAGGGTTGAACATGTTCAATGGTGGCGAAATGCTCTGGCTCGAAGAAGCTATCTGGATAACAAAATGTCGCTCGTTTAGTGATCTCTGGTTTCAATAAGAAGTAGCTCGACCCAAATCTTGGTGAAGCGCCAACTTCTGAACCTGAGAAGTTTAACGCGCCATACTTTGGGCGTTGATTTGGTTGGCTATTGTCGTACACACCATCAAACACGCGTTGCTCCCAACGCCAACGCTCTCCGCCTTTATAAGCTGTTAATCCGCCATTACTTGTGCCTGTTTCAAACTGAGATTTGAGCTTTCCGTCTTGCGCAATTGCTTTGAGAAGAGGTATGCCTTGAGAGGTCAAACGATCGGGATGGAAGTTAATTGTGACCGAAAATGGATGTGATTGAGGTGCTCCAACAGATTTCGAGCGAATGATTTCAAGAGCGCGTTGAGTTAAAGGATGTTCGAGCATGACGTTGACCTCAGAGTTTTCTTTCAACTTATCGAGTTCGAACGACGAATACAATCTCTGGCTTATGAATGGGAATAAGGCAATTAGAACCTCTCGACTACAGAGAGGTTCTATGAGTTTCGTTAGCTTAGAAAGGATGGTTTGACAATTGATTCGTACTTTCTAGCATTTTTTCTGCCACGTAGTGGTGTGTTGCTGTGGTCGGGTGTGTTACGTCCCAGAATACAAACTTATCAGAGCCAGAAGACGCACACTCAGAACGCAATGCATGATGGTATAGGTAATCTACCGATGAAGAGCGGTTGATGTCTTGGCAAGCTTGGCTCGCGTTTACAAAACCGTGTTGCTCTGGATTTGCTGTTAAGCTTTCAAACAGTGCATGCGTATCGTACAAGGTAACGTTGTAGCCTTGTGCAGTGTAATACGCCGCTTGTGCTTTGATGAACTCATTCATTTCCACGATCTTCGCGCGGATCTTGTTGATTTCTTCTTGAGTCGAGTAGGTAAACTGTGGTGCACGTGTTGCATCTGGTAGTGTCATCAACAACAAGTTCTTCGCACCTGCATCGGTCAGTTTAATCAAGGCTTCCGCGTAGTCTGACTTCACTTCTGGCACGCTACGGTTGTAGTTCATGAAGTCATTTAGACCAAACTCAAGGGTAAACAGGGTATTAGCAGGCTTGTAGTTTTTCGCTAATTTCGCATATGCCAAGTAAGAGGAAACTTGCTCACCTACACCAGTCAGAGCGATGTATTGGTTTTCGCCTGCCGCGCCACCTACAGCCCAGTTGTATAGCGGTAAGTTTTTCGCTTGAGCAATGTACTCAGTCCACACAAAACCGTTTGAGAAGTGTCCCAAGAACCAGCTATTTGGATTCGGGAATCGCCATTGTGATGCATTAAAGATGTTGCCTGTATCAGACAAGCTGTCACCCAACGCTACGACCTTGTTGATTTGGTCTGGCTGCATGACAGGGTCGTTGCTCCAGATGGTATGGTTGTAGGAGAAACGGTTATCGGCTGCAAAGAAGGTGATGTCAGCATTTTCATTTGCTAGGTCCAGAGTTTGCTCACAACGTTGCTTGATAACACTTTGCGGTGTGTCTGTGTAGAACATGTTCTTGAAAGAAACCGAACTCCACCAGTAGCCATCAAGCGTGAAGTAACTGCCGTCTGGATTTTCTGCCCATTCCCAATCGGTCGCAGGTTCATCTTTTGAATAACTGGTGCGGTACCAGCAGCGGACATAAGTGTAAGTTTGTTTCGCTTGCGCGCTTCTTACTTGAGAGGCACTGACCATCTCTGGAGACAATGTTGGCTCGGCAGCGTGAGCAAAACTTAGTGGTAGTAATAATGCACTAAGTAACGTAATAGTTTTATTCATGATTCACTCTCTGTGATGATTATCGTCATGATTTAGGTGAGAATTTATCTCACCAAACGTCCTCATTCTGAGTAAATACCCTACTTAGTCAAATATCTAATTATTCATTCTGTCAATTCTGGTACCGCGTTCAACTTTCAATAGATTTAGTAAATAACATAATTTTATAAAATCTAGAATAATTACTCACTAACATTAATTTAACATGCACTTTTGGTGTTAATAAGTAATTGCTTTATAAGAAAATTGGTTCTCTTTTGATGTTCACTTTATCTGTTGATTAAATGATCTTTTATTAACAATTATGCATTCACAAAATCAATTGTTTGGATTTCTTTACAAATAATCTATAGCTGAGTAGCTCATGTTAATGATAGGTGAATGATTTTTCATGAGCGTAAAGTGAATAAAAATCAGCTCAAAAAGGAATAGAGCAAATGCATCACACAACAACTAAATTAAATGGCTTGTTTTCATTGTCTGCCGTTGCAGTGGCACTGACATTTTCGATGTCAGCGCATGCGGCTCCTCTGACGGGGGTCGACGAATCTAACTTGCCGACCAAATACATCGTCAAATTTAAAGAAGATACGTCCAGTCCTTCAGCATTGGGTGGGAACTCATTCTGGGGACCACGTATCGCGCAAGAGTCGGTCTTAGATCAGCTCAAAGCGCGTAAAGTGGAAAAGCTAGGAAATCGCGCGATTTACAGCGTGGAAATGGAAGACTCGGAGTTGGGGCAACTGCGTAACCGCAGCGACGTGGAATACGTTGAAATTGACCCACCGCGTTATCTGTTAAGCGAGACTATCCCTTGGGGCTATGAGGCGGTGAATGCTCAGCTTCTGAATGACTCAAATGCAGGGAATCGCACCGTGTGTATCATCGACTCGGGTTACGATTTGGCGCACAACGATCTGAGTGGTAACCGAGTGTCGGGTACAAATGATAGCGGTACCGGTTCTTGGAGTGTTCCGGGTAATAACAACGCTCACGGTACACACGTAGCGGGTACGATTGCCGCGATTGCCAACACGGAAGGCATCAAAGGCGTTATGCCAAACCAAAACGTGAATTTGCACATTGTTAAGGTGTTCAATGAAGCGGGTTGGGGCTACTCATCCAGCTTGGTGAAAGCGGTACAAACTTGTGCTGACAACGGCGCGAACGTCGTCAACATGAGCCTTGGTGGTAGCCAGTCGAGTGTGACGGAGAAAAACGCGTTGCAAACCATTTACGACCAAGGCGTATTGCTGATTGCCGCTGCGGGTAACGATGGTAACACTGCGCATAGCTACCCAGCGTCTTACGATTCAGTAATGTCGGTTGCGGCGGTGGATGATAAGCGTGATCACGCGGCGTTCTCTCAAGCTACAGACCAAGTTGAAATCGCAGGTCCGGGCGTAGCGATTCTATCTACGGTGACAGTGGGCGAGGGTAAGCTTTCAGACATTCGCTTGAATGGTGTTAGCCAGTTCGAGCGTGGCATCGTTCCTCACAACCGCTTGATCCAATCGGGTGGCAGTTACGGTCCTGATCCAGTAGCCGGTTCTATCACGGCGACACTAGCAAGCTGTGACGTATCTGGTAGCAGCTTCAGCTGTGGCGATATGTCTGGCAAGATCTGTTTGACCGAGCGTGTGGGTAACCAATCATCAGGCAACTACCCAGAAATCGATGCAGTTCAAGCGTGTTACAACGCAGGCGCAAGTGCGGCGATTGTGTACAGTAACTCTGAGCTACCGGGTTTGCAGAATCCTTTCCTTGTCGATCAAAACAACGCGGCGCGTATTGTGTCAGTAACCGTTGATCGTGCCTTCGGTCAGGAGCTGTTGGGCTATGTTGGTCAAGACATCACGGTATCGACCACCAAGGGTGAAGACTACGAGTACTACAACGGTACTTCGATGGCGACGCCACATGTAACCGGTGTTGCGGGTTTGGTGTGGAGCTACCATCCAACCTGTACCGCAGCGCAAGTACGTAACGCACTGATCAAGACAGCAACGGACATCGACGTAATAGGTCGTGATAACCGTACAGGTCATGGTCTTGTGAATGCAGAAGCTGCGAAACAATACCTAGACGCAGGCTGTAATGGTCCGGATGGCGGCGGTTCTGGCAGCGACAACGTTCTAGAAAATGGCGTGGCGAAAACGCAGCTTTCTGGCGGCAGCAAATCAAGCACAGTATTCGTGTTTGACGTCCCTGCGGATGCAACGCAAGCGACATTCAACATGAGTGGTGGCTCTGGTGATGCTGACCTTTACGTACGCTTCAATGGCACACCAAGTACCAGCACTTACGACTGTCGTTCATGGGCGGGCGGTAATGGCGAAAGCTGTAGCTTGAACGTATCTGGCGCAGGGCAATATGAAGTATTGGTTTACGGCTACAGCGCGTACTCTGGTGTTTCTCTTGTTGCAACGCATAACGGCTCGGGCGATTCATCAGGTGGCGGTTCTGCACCTTCTAGCTACACCAACTCGAATGCAGTAGCAATTCCTGACAACAGCTCTGCAGGTATTGTAAGCCCATTAGATGTAGCTCGCTCTGGCGATGCAGGCTCAGTGACTATCGACTTGGATATCACTCACACCTACATTGGCGATCTTCGTGTCACGCTAACGTCACCAGATGGTGGTCAAGTAGTACTGCACGACAATGCGGGTGGTGGTGCGAACGACATTAAAACCAGTTTCCAAGCGGACTTCTCTGGTTTTGAATCACAAGGCACATGGGAACTTAAAGCGGTGGACAATGCCAGAAGAGACACAGGCACCATCAACAGTTGGACTCTGACCTTTCAATAAGGAGTGACTATGAAGAAGTTGACCTTACTTTCTTTGTCTGCGGTAGGCGCTACCGCACTATTGGCAATCGGACTGAGCTCAAGCAGCTTGGCAAACAATCAAGGATTTCCTCTCGTGGATGAACGCCAAGATCAAGCCGAGCAGCAACCTGCACGTTACTTTGTTAAGTATCATGAAGGAAAAGAGAGCGAAGTGAGAGCGCTTCTTCGTCAGCACAACATTGAAGTGGTCGACGCTCTAGTGAAACAACACGTGTTGGTTGTGGTGGGTGAACAGGCGGAAGTCGATAAACTCGCGGAACATGATGCGGTTGAATACACCGAGCAAGAGCCGACAAGAAAGCTGCTATCGAACGGAACTACGCTTCAATAAGCCAAGCTTTCTTAAGATAGTGCCAAAAAGAAAAACGCCCCTCACGTGAGGGGCGTTTGTTTTCTTTCAACGATTGCTTTCTTCTAAAGTTCGTCGTTTGCTATGACTAGAGATTCTTGAAGATTGATGCCGATGAGCCTGTTCCCGCATCAATCAAGTCAGTTATCAGCTAGTCATATTCAGGCTACTTAGCGAACAATCAGACCCAGTAAGATACCAACAGCGCCGAAGTCTGCGTCACTAAAGGTCGTGTTAGCAAAGCCTAGGTCGCCCAGTACTGGCATTAGGAATACTGGTAGGAAGGTAATCAGTAGACCTTGTGCAAAAGCACCCAAGATTGCACCGCGACGACCGCCTGTAGCGTTACCAAATACACCTGCCGCTGCACCTACAAAGAAGTGTGGAACGACACCTGGAATAATCACAGTAAGCCCCATCACGTAAAGTAGGAACATACCCAAGAGACCCGCCGCAAAGCTCGATAGGAAGCCAACCAATACTGCGTTTGGTGCGTATGGGAATACAACCGGACAATCAAGCGCAGGTTTTGCGTTTGGCACTAGTTTGTCTGAGATACCTTTAAATGCTGGAACGATTTCTGCGATAACCATACGTACACCTTGAAGGATAACGTACACACCACCGGCGAATGTGATGGATTGCATCAGCGCGAACATGAACCAGTGCTTACCACCGCTAACTTCGCGTACAAAGTCACCGCCAGCGAAGATACACGTCACCATAAAGATGATGCCCATAGTGAACGAGATTGCCACTGGCGTGTCACGTAGGAACAACAAGCTCTTAGGTACGTTCATCTCTTCAGTAGAGTGTTCTTTGTTACCGAACTTGCTGCCAATAAAGCCCGCTAGTACGTAAGAAAGGGTAGAGAAGTGACCAATCGCAACGTCGTCAGAACCTGTGACTTGCTTCATGTACTTGTGAGCAATCGCAGGGAAGAACACCATCACAGAGCCCACAACCAGAGAGCCAAGCGCGATCAGTGGAACACCTTTCATGCCGCTAGAAGCAAGGATTGCCGCTACCATCATCGACATAAATAGCGTGTGGTGACCTGTTAGGAAGATGAATTTCCATGGCGTGAAGCGAGCGATCAGAATGTTCACTAACATACCGAAGAACATGATCATCGCCATCTCTTTACCAAACGCTTCTTGCGCGATAGAGACGATAGCTTCGTTGTTTGGAACCACGCCTGTGATGCCGAACGCGTGTTGGAAAATTGTCGCAAAGTCACCCAGTGAAGTCACAACCAGACCTGCACCCGCGCCAAGCACGATGAAACCAAGAATGGTTTTTACCGTGCCTTTAATGCACTCGGTGACCGGTTTTTTCTGGGCAATTAAGCCGATTAGGGCGATAAGACCTACCAGAACCGCCGGCTCTGATAGGACATCGTTCATTAAGAAACTGAAAAATTCCATAACGCCACCTTATAGAGCGCCAAGCTCTTGAAGTGCCACAGATAGACGCTCTTTCATTGCCACTTTGTCGACCATGTTATCAAGCGCAACGATTCGTGGTTCAACGCCAAGCGCGTTCAACTGTTCAACGATGTCGTTAGTACCGATGAAGATGTCACAATCCGTACCTTTTGCAGAACCTAGATCGATATGATCTACTTCTGCGTTTACATTCAACTCTTTCACGATGCCTTTGATGCTCATTTCCATCATTAGGCTAGTACCAAGACCGTGACCGCAAACAACCATAATTTTCATAATTCAGACCTTTTCTTTTTATAGGGGTGTATGCCCATTTCGAAGGGCACATCAGGAGTTAGTATTTTTCGATGATCGCTAGAACATCTTGTGTGTTTTGAGCGGTGCAGATGGCTTCTACATGCTCTTCATTCATAAACAACTCAGCCAGTTTAGAAATCGCATCCACGTGTGAGTTACTGTCTGTCGCGGCTAGCGTAACCAGCATTTTCACTGGGTCGTTACCTTCAGAATCGAAGTTCACGCCGTTTTGAATCACTGTGATGGCAAGAGACAAACGGTTAACGCCATCTTCAGGGCGAGCGTGTGGCATTGCCATACCAGGACCTACCACGTAGTAAGGACCGAGCTCTTCGTGTGAGCGGTAAATAGCGTCCACGTAGCTTGGCTCAATCGCGCCATTTTCAATCAGTGCTTCACAGGATTTGCTCACCGCATCTTTCCAGTCAGTAGCATCAGAATGGATGCGAATCACATCAGAGTTAATCAGTTCACGTAGCATTGGATCTTTCCGATTTGTTGTTTTGTTGATGGGTACTTTATCGATCAATTTGTCAGAAAAACCTGAGAATGATCACAAATGGTAGCGCTATCTGATAGCGCTATCATAAATTGTGATAGCGCTACCATTTTTATAAGTCATCCGAGTTTCATATGCTTGTGATCGACTTCTAATGCGCTAATATCAAAACCACTAAAACGCTGTGGTAAGATGTCGCGGCAGAAAATAGAGAACACTAAATAAGAACAATGAGCGAACCTCGCAAACGAAGAAGTACTGGCAATGTCACCTTGGCGGACGTCGCTAAAAAAGCCGGCGTAGGCACCATGACGGTGTCGCGAGCATTACGAACGCCCGAGCTAGTATCTGACAAGCTGAGAGAAAAGATTCAACAAGTGGTTGATGAGCTCGGCTATATCCCGAATAAAGCGGCAGGGGCTTTGGCGTCTGCTGAAAGTTACTCCATCGCTCTTATCATTCCTTCCCTGTTTGAAAAAGCTTGCGCGCTTTTCTTACCGAGCTTTCAACAAGCGTTGAACAAGGCAGGTTATCAGTTGCTGCTTGGTTACAGCGACTACTCGGTAGAGCAAGAAGAGAAACTGCTTTCGACATTTCTTGAGAGCCGTCCAGCTGGAGTGGTGCTGTTTGGTAATGAACACAGCCAACGTACTAATCAGCTTTTGGAAGCCTCGAACACGCCAGTATTGGAAATTGCTGAGTTAAGTTCGAAAGCCAGTTATCTCAATATCGGTGTTGATCATTTTGAGGTGGGTAAAGCGTGTACCAAGCATGTGATTGAGCAAGGCTTCAAGAACGTGGGCTTCATTGGTGCGCGTGGCGATCACTCCACTTTGCAACGTAAGCTACACGGCTGGCAAAGCGCGATGATTGAGAACTACCTTGCGCCGGACCATTTCTTAACCACCCACGAAGCACCATCTTCACAATTAGGTGCGGAAGGGTTGGCGAAGCTATTATTGCGTGATTCAAGTTTGAATGCTCTGGTATGTAGCCATGAAGAGATTGCGATTGGCGCGTTGTTTGAGTGTCATCGCCGAGTGCTGAAAGTCCCGACCGACATTGCGATTATCTGTTTAGAAGGCTCTTCTATGGGTGAGCACGCCTATCCAAGTTTGACCTGTGCGGAATTCGACTACGAACGCATGGGGACGAAAGCTGCAGACAAGTTACTGCAAGCCATTAAAGGTGAGCCTGTAGAGCATGCAACGGATATGGGCTTTAAGTTAAAACGCCGAGCGAGTACTGCGATCAACTAACCTCATTTGGTTAGAAACTAATACGTGATACAAAAAACCTCTCGATGCTGAGAGGTTTTTTATGCGTGAGAACAATGACTGTGGACTAAGGACGCTCACCTGCTGCTAGGCGACGTTCGATATCAGCAATGACTTCTGGGAAGTCGGCAATCGTATCGATTAGGTAGTGAGGAGAGCTTTTAATCAGCTTTGCTCGCGCCTTTTCACGAGCAGCATTAAGCGTTGCTTCGTCCGCAGCTTGGTATTCTTCAAACGTTAGACCGGCTTCGTTACCAGAAAGCAGCAAGCCAACGGTCCACATACCGGCGTTGTGACCTTCATCGATGCCCGGTGCGGCGTCATCCACTTTGATACACGCATTAACGTCCGTTACATTCAGCTCAATCACGTTTTTCAGTGCCATAAATGGTGCTGGGCGACCACCTTGCGGCAGGTCATCCGTTGCTACTACGTAATCCGGTTTGTAGCCGTAATCCGCTGCCACTGGAATCAGTACGTCCATCACTTCGCGAGGGTAACCAGAACAAGAACCGATCTTGATGTCTTTGTCTTTCAGACTGTTCACAACTTCAATCGCATTTAAGATAGGCTCTGCATGATCAGTCACTTTTGCTTTTTGCAGCGGCATGAATGCTGCGTAGATAGCGTCGATGTCTTCGCTGGTCATTGAGCGACCAAACTTCTCATTCCAACGCTTATCAACTGCAGGGATGCGACCCACAGCTTGGATGTGATCCCACTTACCAAGTCCCATTGGTTCACGCGCTTCTTCAAGGTCGATATCGAAATCAAAGCCTTGTTTGAACGCTTCCACAAAGATGCTGGTTGGCGCGAAAGAGCCGAAATCGACGATAGTGCCAGCCCAGTCAAAGATCACTGCTTGAATTGGTGAGTTGCTCATGTTCAATCCTTTTTCTTGCTTGCCAGAGCGCTTGTCTACACGTTGGTACCGCGCTCAGGATAAATTGGTTTTTGTTGAGGTCTATTGACCCTAAAAGTAGTTAAAGTCTTTACACACTTTGGCGATCGCTTCTTCAAAGATCGCCAACGCTTCTGTCAGTTGTTCGCGAGTGATGATCAGCGGTGGGCTGAGTTGAATCACATTGCCTTGCGATACCTTGAAGCTCACGCCGTTGTTGAGGCATTGGTACAACACAGCTTCCGCTTCGTCATACGCGCGTGCTTTGCTTTCGTTGTCAGTGACCAGTTCAATGCCCCATAACATGCCGATGCCACGCACATCACCAATCACTGGGTATTTGGCTTTCATCTCTAGCAGCTTTTCACGCATGAACTGGCTGTCGGCTTTGGCTTTATCTAGCAAGCCGTCTTGCTCAATGGCTTCCATGGTTGCCAGTGCTGCAGCACAACCGATAGGGCTTTTCTCATGAGTGTAATGACCCATTGAGATTTGCTCGGTGGTGTTGTATTTGTCTTTGGTGACCATGGCTGCGATAGGCACTAAGCCACCACCCAAACCTTTACCGATGCAGAGCATATCTGGCTCGATGTCGTAGGCTTGGTATGTAAACCATTCACCGCTGCGACCCATGCCGTTAGGGATGTCGTCGATGATCAGCATGACATTGTGTTTGTCACAGATTTCACGGATGCGTTTCCAGTAGGCTTTACTCGGCACTTGTACGTCGGTATTACGAACCGCTTCTGCGATAAACGCGCCCACGCCACCTTCTTTCTCAATCACGTATTCGAGGTAATCGGCGTAATGCACGTCGCTGCCGCCGGCAACTGGGAGAGCGCCTCGGTAAGACACTGCTGGTGGAATGCGTTCAACACCTGCCATTAATGGTCCCATGCCTTGGCGGAAACACGCTTCGCCACCTACTGAGATGGCATCCAATGATGCGCCGTGGAAGGAATCCCACAACGACACCACCTTGTAGTTGCCCGTGATGTGGCGGGCTAGTTTAAGCGCCATGCCAACCGCAGATGTGCCACCCGGAGCAAACAACACACGATTCAACTCGCCGCCACAGATTTGGGTGAGTTTTTCGGCACATTCAATCGCGGTTTCATTAGTAAAACGACGTGGTGAAAACGGCAGTTTGGCAATTTGCTCTTGCACACGTTTAATCACATGCGGATGACCGTAGCCCAGCTGATGGACGTTATTGCCATGGAAGTCCATGTACTTTTTACCGGTAGCATCTTGGATGTAGATGCCTCCTGCTGCTTCCAAGGTATCTAAGCAAGGCGTCGACATAGCTTGATGAAGAAAGACTTCCGAATCACGCTTCAATAATGCTTGCGTGCGTTCATCGTCCATCGATGCATTCCAAGCTTGGCGCGCTGGTGTCGTGTTGACATCGCCTTCGCTGCGGAAATGGGTCGGTTTGATATTCTGAGTCATAACGCTTTCTCAATCAGAAGGCTGCTTTACGCAACTTGCCAGTACATTGCTTTTTCAATCGCACCGATTAAGCGCTCGATATCTGCTGGGTAAACTTCGCCAATGTTGCCGATACGGAAGCAATCTGCGTTCGATACCTTACCCGGATAAATCACAAAACCTTGCTCTTTCAAACGTGTGTAGAACGCTTTGAACTGGTAATCACTGTGCGTCGGAGAGTAAAAAGAAGTGATGATTGGCGAGTGAAGCTCATCATTCAGTAGCGGTTCGAAACCCAAAGAGCGCATACCTGCAACCAGTGTTTTCTGGTTAGTTTGGTAACGGTTATGACGAGCTTCAATGCCGCCTTCTTGCTCCAGTTCTAACAATGCTTGATAGAAAGCGCGAACCGTGTGCGTTGGAGATGTGAAACGCCATTTGCCGTGGTTCACTTCCATGCAATGCCATTGGTCGTAAAGGTCAAGGCTCAAAGAACGTGCCTGACCTTGGCACTTTTCTAGCTCAGTTTGTTTCGCAATCACAAAGCCAAAACCCGGTACGCCTTGAATACATTTGTTTGCAGAGCTGATCATAAAATCGATGCCTAGCTCAGCAATATCGATAGGAATGCCACCAAAGCTCGACATGGCATCGAGAATCACCACTTTACCGTGTGCTTTTGCCGCAGAAGCAAATGCCTCAACTGGGTTGAGCATGCCAGTGGTTGTCTCGCAGTGAACAATCGCCACGTGTGTGATCGCAGGATCCGATGCCAATGCAGTTTCCACCTCGTTCAAGTGTGGCTGTGATGTTTCGCCTGGGGAAACTACATGGCATGGAATATTTAGGTAATCAGCGATCTGAGCGATACGTGCACCGTACGCACCGTTGTCGACAACCAACAATTTTCCATCTTTGCCAATGGCGCTGCCAATCGTCGCTTCTACTGATGCGGTGCCGCTACCTTGCATTAGTACGCTGGTGTAACCGTCTTGCTCCGTCGCCAGTTTTACAAGCTTAGTGCGGATCACTTCTACAATGTCTTTGTTGTATTCATCATCCCAAGTACACCAGTCTTTAAGCATGGCTTCACGTACCGTTTCAGAAGTAGATAGAGGACCTGGAGTCAGTAGTAGGTATTCGTTTTTCATCTCGATTTCCATCAGAATAGGCTAATTGGTCTACACCAAATTTCGAGTTCACTCTAGCGAGGAAGAAAAGGGCAGTAAATAGGCGAATATCCAATTTCATAAAACTTTAATATCCAGAAAATGGCGGATCGAACGAACGATTATTCAGCGCAAATTTTCGTAAAACTGCCATTTAATGGTCATGATTTCGTCACAAAGGCTCAGTAGGGTGGATATCGTCAACTGGTACAGACCAAATTAACTGGAGAAAATGATGAAAAACCGTTTGATGAAAGGATCGCTGGCTGCACTTGTCTCTCTGCTAGCTACGAATGCAATGGCAGCACAGGAAGTCACGGTTTACACCGCTTTCGAAACTGACATTCTTGCTAAATACAAGTCTGCGTTTGAGAAAGATAACCCAGATATCAAGATTAAGTGGGTTCGCGATTCCACCGGTATCATGACGGCGAAATTGCTGGCAGAAAAGAACAACCCTCAAGCGGAAGTGGTTTGGGGTCTTGCTGGCTCCTCAATGGCACTGCTTAAAGATGAAGGTCTTCTTAAGCCTTACACACCAAAAGGTTTGGAAGAGCTGCACGCGAACCTAAACGACCCTCAATCAAACCAAGCTTGGTTTGGTAACGATGCGTTCTTTAACGCAGTTTGTTTCAACGAAGCGGTAGCGAAACAACTTAACCTACCGAAACCAACGTCTTGGGAAGACCTAACGAAGCCGGTTTACAAAGGTCACATTGCAATGCCGAACCCAGCGTCTTCAGGCACTGGCTACATGCAGGTTTCTGCTTGGCTACAAAACATGGGTGAAGATCAGGCATGGAACTACATGCGTGACTTAGACAAGAACATTGCACACTACACGCACTCGGGCTCTAAGCCATGTGTTCAAGCGGGCATGGGTGAAGTGGCTATCGGTATTTCGATGGCAAGTCGCGGCGCGAAGCTGAAAACACAGGGTGCGCCACTAGCGGTGATCACACCAAAAGGCATCGGCTGGGAATCAGAAGCCGTTGGTCTAGTAAAAGAGTCTGATGCAGCGAAACGTGTTGTCGACTGGTCAATCTCTAAAGCTGCAAACGAGCTTTACGTAGAAATGTACCCAGTGGTTGCACATAAAGAAGTGAAAGCGACCGTGTCTAACTTCCCGAACGTTCAAGAGAACATGGCGAAGATGGACTTCGCGCAAATGGGCAGCAAGCGTGCAGAGATTCTAGCGGCATGGTCTGAGAAGTTCGACGCGAAATCAGAGCCAAAGTCTTAATTGAATTTGCTTTGAGTTGAATACTGAAATCCACCTCGGTTGAGGTGGATTTTTTGTTTTCTCTGTTATTTCAGAGTTTGTTGAAAGTAGATTCCTAGTCTCACCTAGGTTCGCTGGAATGACGGACTTAAGAAAGTTGGGAGCTTCTATCCGCACTCACAACGTCATTCTCGAGAGCGACGAAGGAGTGAGTCGGGAATCTCAGAAAATAGTGCTTGTAAGAGATTCCGGATGGCTCGCTTAGGCTCGTCCGGAATGACGATATTAAGCATATGGAGTGTAAGTCAAAGCTCGTAATTCTAAGCAATGCGTGTGATTCAGAATTTGTAATCCACACTCACCACGTCATTCTCGAGAGTGACGAAGGAGTGAGTCGGGAATCTCAGAATATAGTACTTGTAAGAGATTCCGGATGGCTCGCTTAGGCTCGTCCGGAATGACGATCTTAAGTATATGGAGTGAAGGTCAAAACTTGTCGTTCTGAGCCGCGGATGTGATTTCAGAATTTATAATCCACACTCACCACGTCATTCTCGAGAGCGACGAAGGAGTGAGTCGGGAATCTCTAATTGTCACTTAAACAAACCCCATCTCCCTTCATCTATTTGTCATCTTCTGGCTATAAATTTGTCATTGGAACGTAACACTCCAAAATTAAGGTTGGTATATACCATTTGGAGCGTGTGTTATGTCAACTAACCAACATTACCTAAATATCGAAAATGTAGTGAAGCAATTCGGACAGTTCACTGCATTAAAGAAAATTTCGCTAGCGATTGAAAAGGGCGAGTTCGTTTGTTTTCTTGGTCCTTCTGGCTGCGGTAAAACCACTCTGCTACGTGCCATTGCAGGTTTAGACTTGCCAACGTCTGGTGCGATTTTTCAAAACGGTCAAGAGACCACATTCCTACCACCAGAGAAGCGCGATTTCGGCATCGTATTCCAATCTTACGCGCTGTTTCCGAACCTAACTGTGCAAGAGAACATTGCAGTGGGTTTGAAGAACCAAGGCATGTCGACCAAAGAAGCGCTAGAGAAAGTAGATTACTGGCTAGAAACCATTGGTCTTCCAACCTCTGGCGAGAAATTTCCTAACCAACTTTCTGGTGGTCAGCAGCAGCGTGTGGCACTTGCTCGCGCATTGGCGTTGTCTCCGGGTCTACTGCTACTTGATGAGCCGCTGTCAGCGCTGGATGCAAAAGTACGTGTTCACTTACGTGACGAGATTTGTAAGCTGCAACGTAAGCTTGGCATCACCACCATCATGGTTACGCACGATCAGGACGAAGCGCTGTCGATGGCGGATCGTATCGTGGTAATGAACCATGGTGTGATTGAGCAAGTCGGCACACCTCAAGAAATCTACCAACAACCAGCAACGCGCTTTGTTGCTGAGTTTGTCGGCAGCATGAACTTTATTGAAACCTCAGTCGCAACGGACTCCCAAGTACGAATTGCAGAAACCCTGATGTCAGCGCCAAGCTTGACCAATCGTAAGATTCAACGTGGTGACCGCTTCGACCTTGCGGTGCGCCCTGAAAGCATCAAGTTCGTTGACAACTACACCAACTCTTTACCTGTGCGAGTTACCGCAACCGAGTTTCTGGGGGCGTTTTTCCGCATTGATTGCGTATTGCAAAACGACAGCTCAACGAAAACCATCGTCGTGGATGTTCCTGTGGAAACGGTTCAAAAACTCAATATCAAGGCGGGCGATGTACGTTACATCCAGTTTGCTGAAGAAGGGCTGCATGGTTACGCCGTGCCCTCGGTTGATAAAGCGCTAGCGGCGTAGGTGTAAACATGGATGCGAAGACAATGACGATGAATAGCCTGACCACACAAGACAAAGCAAAATCCCTACTCGGACGTGTCAGCCGCGACAACCTTGTGTTGTTTGGTTTGCTCGCTGGTTTGTCGACCATGATGGTGCTGTTCATCTTAATGCCGCTTTGGGCAATGTTGACCAAGAGTGTGCAAAATGCCAATGGCGAATTTGTCGGATTGGCAAACTTTGCGACGTACTTTTCCTCTTCAAGCTTGTGGGTATCGGTGGGAAACACCTTCACTTTGGGCGTGATTGTGACCTCGGTAGTGGGTGCGCTTGCGTTTGGTTATGCCTACGCGCTGACTCGTTCATGCATGCCGTTTAAAGGTTTGTTTCAAATCCTAGGCACTGCGCCAATCCTTGCGCCTTCGTTGTTACCAGCGATCAGTTTGATCTTCCTTTTCGGTAATCAAGGCATTGCCAAAGAGATGCTGTTAGGAAACTCGGTTTACGGCGTGATTGGTATCTCGATGGGTTTGATTTTCTGGACCTTCCCTCATGCATTGATGATTTTGACCACTTCGCTGCGCACTTCAGATGCTCGCTTGTATGAAGCCGCCCGTGCACTTAAAACTTCACCCATCAAAACCTTCTTTATGGTGACGTTACCTGCGGCGAAATACGGTTTGATCAGTACGCTTATCGTGGTCTTTACGCTGGTCATCACGGACTTTGGTGTGCCGAAAGTGATTGGTGGCAGCTATAACGTTCTGGCGACTGACATCTTCAAGCAAGTTGTGGGACAGCAAAACTTTGCGATGGGTGCGGTGACCAGCATTATGTTGCTATTTCCTGCGGTAATGGCGTTCGGCGCAGACCGCTGGGTACAGAAAAAACAAAAGAGCTTATTCGACACGCGCTCGGTGCCTTATCAGCCAGAGCCTAACAAAGCGCGCGACAGCATTTGTTTGGTTTACTGCAGCATCATTTCTATCGCAGTGCTGGCAGTACTTGGTATGGCGGTATATGGCTCGTTAGTTACGTTCTGGCCTTGGAACAAAGCGCTGACGCTAAACAACTACAACTTTGCTGAAATGAGCACTTACGGTTGGAGCCCATTCTTCAACTCGCTAACGCTGGCAGGTTGGACAGCGGTTATTGGTACAGCCATCATCTTTGTCGGTGCGTACTGTATTGAGAAAGGGCGTGCATTTGGTCCAATTCGTCAAGTGATGCAAATGCTTAGCGTCGTGCCAATGGCGGTTCCTGGTATGGTGCTTGGCTTGGGTTACATCTTTTACTTCAATGATGCGAATAATCCTCTGAACGTGCTTTATGGCACCATGGCATTCTTGGTAATTAACACGGTAGTGCATTACTACACCGTGGGTCACATGACAGCCCTGACAGCGCTAAAGCAGTTGCCATCGGAGATTGAAGCCACGGCGGCATCGGTGAAGCTTCCTCAATACAAGTTGTTCTTTAAAGTGACATTACCTGTGTGTTTACCTGCGATTTTGGACATTGCGACTTACTTGTTTGTTAATGCATTGACCACCACTTCTGCGGTAGTATTCCTTTACTCAACCGATACGATTCCGGCTTCGGTCTCGATTCTGAATATGGATGATGCAGGTCAAACTGGCGCTGCTGCGGCAATGGCGGTGATGATCATGATTGCTGCTGCAATTGCGAAGATTGTTCAGATGACTTTGGGTAAATTGTTAGAGAATCGCACACAAGCTTGGCGCAAAAGATAAGGACACTTCGTGCAATACGTAAAAATTAAAGATTCGATTGTTGAACAGATTGAAGCGGGCATGCTATCGCCGCGTCAAAAACTGCCAGCAGAGCGTAAGTTGGCGGAGTCGTTCGATACTACGCGCGTCACTCTGCGTGAAGCTTTATCACTGCTGGAAGCAGAAGGTCGAATCTATCGCGAAGATCGCCGAGGTTGGTTTATCTCACCCGAGCCATTGCGTTACGACCCAACCCAAACTCTGAACTTCCCGAACATGGCGAAAGCGCAAAATCGCGTGCCAAAAACGGAGTTGGTTGCAGCAAAAGGAACGTTGGCAAACAAACAAGCTGCGCGCTTGCTGGACTTGCAGCCTTTCTCGGATGTGTATCGAGTCGACCGTGTGCGATACCTTGAAGATAGACCTGTAGTATTCGTAACAAACTACATTCGCCCAGAGCTGTTTCCGAACCTGTTGGACTACGATTTATCAAATTCACTGACGGACATTTACCGCGAGCATTATGGCGTGACGTATCAAAAGATTCGCTACCGCATTTCAACCAGTACTTTGTTGGGGGAAATGGCTCAGGCACTGCGCGCGACAGCCGGCACGCCCGCGATGGTGGTGGAGCGCATCAACTACAACCAACACGGTGAGTTGATTGATTGCGATATCGAATATTGGCGACACGATGCCATTAGCATTGAATCTCTGGCGGAACTCAATCGTTAAGTGGATTTTCTCATTATCTAAGGCTCCATCTCGGGGCCTTTCTTTTATTCAGATAGGAACGTTGAAATGGATTTGTTGGCGATTAGTCTCGTCGTTTTCTCTGCTGTTCTCCATGCGGGCTGGAATATCCTTGGCAAAAGCAACTCAGGCTCTGGACTCGCGTTTACCATGGCCGCCAGCTTTTCTGCATGTTTCATTCTTACCCCTTATTTGATTTGGTATTTGGCAACCATTGGCTGGACATCATTACCGAGTGAGTTTTGGGGATTGCTGTTCATTAGCGGCATTTCACAAATGGTTTATCTGGTTGGTTTGATTGTCGCTTATAAGCACGCTGATGTGGGTGTGGTTTATCCGATTGCTCGGGCACTGCCAGTGATGATGGTCGGCGTAATCAGTGTTGCATTGGGACATGAATTATCTAGTCAGCAGTGGCTTGGATTCTTACTAATTACTCTTGGTTGTATGCTGGTACCACTGACGAACTTTCGTCAGATGACATTGGGTGCTTATTTGAACGTTGGTGTGTTCTGGGCATTGATTGCCGCAATAGGCACAACGGGTTACTCGGTAGTCGATAAAGAAGCGCTGAGTTTACTCACCGGACAAGCATCAGAGATCTTGAATGATCAGTACAGTGCAATTTTCTACTTGGGTGTGCAGTTTTGGGCGATAGGTATTCCTGCTCTTGTTTGGTGCTTAGTTACGGGTAAGCTAGATGAGATTAAGACAGCGTGGCAGATCCGCAAAACAGCCAGCATGGCAGGGGTAATGATGGCATCCACCTACGGCTTGGTGTTGTTTGCGATGACCATGACAGACAACGTAAGTTTGGTGGTGGCACTAAGGCAAATCAGCATCGTGTTTGGATTGTTTATGGGGATTTGGTTTCTGTCTGAGAAATGGTATCTCACTCGGGGTATTGGGGTTACTTCGATTCTGGTGGGGATTATTTTGGCATTAACGCATTAACTAATGAGCGGGATATGCGCCCGTAAATACAAAAAAGAAAAGGCAGCGAATGAGCCTCTCGCTGCCTTTTGTATTAACCTGTAAGCCTTGTTTAGAAACGCAATTGCGCACCAAACATCACGCCGCTAGAGTCAAAATCGCTGTTTTTTGAATACACATATTCTGCATTCAAACCAAAGTGTTTATAGCTCCAGCCAATACCGCCAGCCGCTTCACCACCAACACTTGAGTGTTCGATGTTTTTGCTCTGACCGTTCACTTTATAAGTGTATTCGAGAGTGTAGAGAGTGACACCTGCCTTGCCGTAAAGCTCGAAGCCTGAACCCAGTGGATAGCTAGCATAGCCACTTAAGCGAGGTCCGGAGAAGCTCGTATCGGTGACTTCTGAAATCGGACTCACGAGTATCGAACCAATACCGTCAAACGCGCCTTTATAACCCGCTTCGATACCAAAGTTATGCGTTGGCATGTAGCGGTAATAAATCTCACCTAAGAACATGTCGCCTGATTCTTCGCTCGTCGGTGCGTCGTAGTTCACACCGCCATAGCCAATGTTTGTACCTATGATGTGTTCGCTGGTGGTTGCGTTGGCAGACAAAGAAAGTGTCGACAACACCAAAGCAGTAACGAATGAATAACGCATAAACGTTTCCCCTTAGCTTTTAGCCTTTTAGTTTCTTAGGACTTGTTCGAAAGTGACTTTGGTGTTGTCTAGCCATTCGTAACGACGACGGTACATAGAACGTTTTGAACGAGACATACCTTCAATATCACGACGAGGTGCATTTACGTCGATAGAGTAGAAGTTACGGTCGTATTCTGTGCCACCAAGTTCTAGCCACAGCGCATCGTAATCGGTTTTGATTCTGCCTTTGCTGTAACGCTTAGCTGCGTAAGTGTGCGATTGAGTTTTTACTGCCAACAGTGTTTCTATGCCCCAAACCTGCGCAACGATAGCCAGCAATCCAACCATCAAGCTTTTCGGACGTTGACCGTATAGCTTACGCGTCAGCTTTTTGATTTTTGCGTTATTTTCTTCACAGCTGCGTGGTCCTTGTAAACCACCAATCATGATGCATCGTTCGCCATTCTCATGACCCAAGCTGAAAGAAAGAGTGTAGAAGTTGCCATCTTCTTGGCTATGCAGCACCAAGCTCATATCACCTTCTTTTTGGTAACGCGCTTCGTAAACCAAGCGGACCGAATACAAGATGTCGTCAATTTCAAATGAAGTCAGAGTTAGACCTTCCGCATCGGTGTAGATCTCTTGAATCAGTTCAGGCGAGATCAGGTCTGCTACCGAGTTGTAGTGATCGACAACAAGCGCAGAACGGTCGAAAGCAGGCCCATTCTTAATAATGTAAGGACGAAATGGCTTCTCTAAGAATCGGTGTGTACGAGTGCAAAGCAGTTCGAGCAGTGATGCTTCAATGTTGTCCGCAAGGTACTTAAACGACTTTCTGTAGAATAAAGCGCGTGCGATGAATTTTACGCGGTAGGTCCAAATTGGACGATAAATGTCAGCGTACTCATCGGAATAAATGGTTCTGCTGTGATCAAGGATGGATTTATTCATGGTCATTTCACTCCAAACTCATTTCCAGTTGTTCGGCTCTGTCAAAGAGGCGTGAGCGCTTGATATAAAACGCGAAAATAGGGCGATAAAAGAGAGTTGTCTTATTTCGCTCAAGCATTGACGGGAGCTGGTTTTGAACGGTGTTCTTTTGGCGAAGATTTTAAGAGAAAAAAGAAGCGAGGTTTGTATGGTTTAGTATGAAATTGTCAGGGCGTGTTGTTGTGCTCAGACAAACCCGTTGAGTGAGCTAATAAGTGGGTTCGTTTCTTTAGTAACCAATAGTCATTGTCACTATCTAGGGGGACTGAATGAGCTTTGAAGACAAACAAGCGATACACATCGTTGTTTTGAGTGCGAATCAAACCATTTTTGCGGAAGCAAGTATCTCGAAGTGAGTTAGGTATAAAACGTAATCTATGGATTTTTCTAGTGTTTATTTTTTTAGAGTCAAAGACGTTTAAAGAAAGCCGATAAATAAAATGAATTAATTTTAATCTTTTTTGAAATTAATTTTATTCGCTATAGGTCTCTATACGTACGCTACATTCATCGAGCACTTGGAACTCGATATTTAAAAGGTAAGTAAGGAGCATATTATGAAACGTTTAATCACTCTTGTTGGTCTCATTGCACTAACCGCTTCGCCAATTGCTGCATTCGCTGGTGGGTATCAATGGACAAATAACAGCAAATCGATTCAAGGTAATGTCGTCGACAGCAAGCAAGCTGCTTACGAGATGGGCTTTGAAATGATTAAAGAATATCAAGGTAAGACATCTCTACAACTAAGCAAAGAACTGTATGGCTCTTTTGCAAAAGTAGACAAAAATTCTTTCTCAATCACCGATAGTAAAGTTACGGTGGATGAGTTTCTACAAGATAACGGACAAATTGCCTACCAACCAATTTTAAACGTGAAATACGAATATCGTTTGAGAGAGTTAGGTAACCGTTAATTTATATTCTCGCTAGCTAATATTTATTAATTTCTGCTTTATCCTTGCTGTGTGTTATTTATAGGAATGTTGGGGGGCTTTGCTCCCCTTTTTTTATTGCTTAATTTATATTTATTATTAATAGGCAATATTTTCTAACGCTCAGCGTCAGGTTTTCTCGCTCGTTGATTCTCATGTTCGTTTGTAAAGTGGTACTAAAGCAAGATTGTGTGCCACTTTACAAAGGATACGGAATGACTCATCTCTCTTACTGGTTCAAGCAAGCTCTGGAAATGGAACAGCCAACGCCGCCATTGGCACTCCAACAAGATATAGCGACGGATGTGGCGATTGTCGGCGGTGGTTATACAGGTCTTTGGACTGCGATCATGATTAAGCAGCAATCGCCGGAAAAACAAGTGGTTGTGATTGAAAAAGGCTTGTGTGGCAGCGGGGCATCGGGCGCAAATGGTGGTTGTATGCTGACTTGGTCAACAAAGTTTCCAACATTGAAGCGCTTGTTTGGTGAACAACAAGCGGCATGGTTAGTAAAAGAATCGGAGCAAGTAGTCTTGGAAATTGAGGCGTTTTGTCAGCAGCATAATATCGATGCACAGTTATCCTTGAAAGGCGTTTACTACACGGCGACAAACCATGCGCAAACCGGAAGTATGCAGCCGGTCGTGGATGAACTTAAGCGGCTAAACGTGAATAGTTGGCGACATTGTCAGACTGAAGAGCTGCGAGAGAATGCTGGCTCACCAAGGCATGTGGACGGTTTTCACTCTCCTATTGCCGCAAGCGTCCAGCCGGCTTTGTTGGCTAGAGGGCTACGTCGTGTTGCTATCGAACTGGGTGTTGAGGTTTATGAAAATACGCCAATGACGCGTTTAGATTATGGTCAACCTGCAACCGTTAGTACGCCTAATGCGAGCATCAAAGCGAAGCAAGTAGTGTTGGCATTAAATGCTTGGATGGTGGAACACTTTAAGCAATTTAACAACAGCATCGTTGTTGTCTCTTCAGATATGGTGATTACAAAACCTCTGGGTGACGCTTTGCCTCAATCAGGATGGCAAACGGGCTCTAGCGTGTTGGATTCACGTATCTTCGTCCATTATTATCGAGATACGCCAGATGGTCGTTTGATGTTGGGTAAGGGCGGCAACCAATTCTCTTACAATAACCGCGTCGACGTGATGTTTAATAAACCAACGCACTATCAAAATCTGCTGCGTAAGTCGTTCGATAAGCTGTTTCCGCGTTTAAAAGGAACAGAATTCGCTTATTCATGGACGGGTGGTTCGGATCGTTCTGCTACCGGTTTCCCATTCTTTGGCGAGCTAGATAAACAGAACAATGTCTTTTACGGCTTTGGCTATTCGGGTAACGGTGTGGCTCAGACTCGAATGGGCGGAAAGATCTTATCTTCATTCGTATTGGGGTTAGATAATGACTGGACGCGAAGCGGTTTAGCCAGAGGACCATTAGGACAATTCCCACCAGAGCCTTTTCGTTGGACAGGGGCAATGATGGTGCGTAATGCCGTACGCCGAAAAGAGGAAGCAGAAGATAATGAGCAAACACCATTTATCTGGGATAAGTGGCTAGCAAAACTTGCGGGACCAGCAGGCAAAGCGGATAAGCTCGACTAAACTGAATATTTTGATCGCAAACGGATAGGGAAGAAGTGAAATCGTTAGAGGCACCTCTTCCCTTTGTGTTAGCCTCAGTCTTTCAAGCTCAGATGCAAAAGGTGAGTAATAGAATGAAAGTATTCAGCAACTTCGACAGCGGCAGCATTCACGTAGTGAAAGCAGACGACAAAAACGACATCCAACTTAAAATCCCTAACGACAACATGTCGGAATTCTACCAGTGGTTCCACTTCCGTCTTGAGACCGAAGCCGAGCAATCGCACACCATCAAACTACTTGATCTTGCGAAGTCGGCTTACCCAGAAGGTTGGCAAGGCTACGACGTTGTTGCGTCTTACGATCGTGAAGAGTGGTTCCGCGTGCCAGCAGAGTTCGATGGTGATACGCTGACTTTCACTGTTATCCCTGAGCGCAGCTCAATCTACTTCGCGTACTTTGCACCATACACGTACGATCGTCATCTAGACCTATTACACATGGCACAAAGTGCACACCACTGCCAGTTGGAAACTTTGGGTCACACGCTAGATGGCAATGACATGAGCTTGCTTACTTTCGGTGAGCCAGAAGAAGGTAAAAAGAAAATCTGGATGATTGCACGTCAGCATCCAGGCGAGACGATGGCAGAATGGTTCATGGAAGGCATGATTCAACGTCTGTTGGATGAAAACGACACGGTTGCGCGTGCATTGCTAGAAAAAGCAGTACTTTACGTTGTACCAAACATGAATCCAGACGGCGGTGTTCGTGGTCACTTGCGTACTAACGCAGTGGGTGTGAACCTCAACCGAGAGTGGCAAACGCCATCAATGGAAAAGAGCCCAGAAGTCTTCTTGGTTCGTGAACGTATGCTAGAAACTGGCGTGGATATGTTCCTAGATATTCATGGTGATGAAGCTATCCCTTACAATTTTGTAGCGGGATCTGAAGGCATTCCTTCTTATGACGAAGGCATGGCTGAGTTGGAAAACGCGTTTAAACAAGCACTTCTGACGATTACACCAGAGTTCCAAGACGAGATTGGTTACGACAAAGATGAACCAGGTAAAGCGAACCTAACCGTTGGCTCTAACTGGGTAGCAGAGCAATTTAAATGTCTGTCTTACACCATTGAAATGCCATTCAAAGACAACAACAACCATCCCGACCCACTTTACGGTTGGTCTCCAGAGCGTAGTGTGTTGTTTGGGCAAGATATTTTAGCAGCGACGCTAGCCGTATCTGACAAAATTTAACGCAATTCGTTCACAGCCCGTACTTTGCGGGCTGTCTTTCCTGCCATTATTCTCTCCGCGTTCTCTATTAATGAGCTACTTTCTCCGCAGTTAAGACAAAAAAGCTGCAATTTCTGATGCTTATGTGAGTCTCGATAAGTTGGATTTATCGTGTCGATAAAAAATCTAATTTAATTTAGCGATACTTATTCTGTTAAAGTCCATTTCGAGATTCTCGTCACAAAAATCATAACATCTCATAGGGGTAACAGCCTTGAGTGTGAGGTTGAAAGTAGGCACAGCCAGTTAAATTAGTTTTAAGTTGCTATGTAATTACAAGATGGAAGCCGGATAATTTTTCTCGCGGAATCTTGTACCTACAGAGGTTTGCTCATCGTTATCTATCACTCCAATCGTTCAGGTTTAAACGCTTGGGACAAGACGTGGCAGATAGGTGTATCAAAATTCCAACCAGCGCTCCTAATGGAAATATCCCAATTAGAGCGTCATGCGATGATGCGTTAATAGAGATTGTTGGCGTAGTTTTAATCACTAAAAACAGTGCAGGTTCTGACTTTCTTGATGACAGCGTATGCTGGGGAAAGTAATCGGGTCGCCTTCGCATAAAGGAAAAAAATAATGAAAAAGATTGCTCTTGCAGTGGCTACCGTTCTTGCTGGTGGCGTAATGTCAAATGTTGCTCTTGCTGATACATACATCGGTGGCAAACTTGGTTACAACGCACTAAACGACGCATGTCACTTAGACGCACCATGTGATGACGATAGCTTTGCAGCAGGTATGCACCTTGGCTACAACTTTAACGAATACGTTGCAGCTGAATACGGCGTTGACTACCTAGGTAACTTTACTGCTAACTTCAACAAAGCTGGCAAAAACACTGTTGATGGCGACCTATGGGCACTGACTCTAGCTCCTAAGTTCAACCTACCTCTAACAGACTCATGGAACCTATTTGCTAAAGTAGGTGCTGCTTACATGATGGCTGGCGATGAGAAAGATTTTGTACCAACGGGCTCTCTAGGTGCTGAATACCAAATCAACTACAACTGGAGCCTACGCGCTGAGTACCAACGTTACCAAGACATGTCTGATGACATCATCGACGACATGGATTCTGACTTCTTCGGTATCGGCTTCAACTACAAGTTTGGTTCTGAGCCAGTAGTTCAAGAAGAAGTGGTTGAAACTCGTCCTGTAACTCGCATCGTTGAGCACGAATACCCAGCTCAAACTGCAACAGTACAATTTGGTCTAGAAAGTGCTGAACTACAAGACGCTTCTGCGTTCAACGGTACTGTTGAGCTAATGAACACTTACCCACAAGCTCAAGTTGAAATCAACGGCTACAGTGACACAACAGGTTCTGAAGCTTACAACCAACAGCTAACAGAGAAGCGTGCACAAGCAGTTGCTGATCACTTCCAAGCTGAAGGTATTGCTGCAGACCGTATGACAGTTAAAGGCATGGGCGAAGCTAACCCAGTAGCGAGCAACGAAACTCGTGAAGGTCGTGAACAAAACCGTCGTGTAGAAGTTGTTGTTCCTGCGTTCCAATACCAAACAACTGAAGAAGCTAAATAATCCACCATTAGCTTAATGATTCTAAAAGCCAGCGTTTGTCGCTGGCTTTTTTGTTTTCATCGAAATGTCACAGCTCTGACTTACACTTTTCGTGTTCTTTTGTTTGGAGCTACAGATGCAGAACTTACCCCCACTCAATTCTTTAAAAGCATTTGAAGCGACGGCAAGATTGCGCAGCTTTACTAAAGCGGCTGAAGAGCTCAATGTCACCCGCGCAGCGGTTAGTCAACAAGTGAAATCTCTGGAAATGTATCTAGATGCCACTTTGTTTGAACGCAATGGCGCACAACTCATTTTGACCCAAGCAGCACACGATTACTTGCCCGTGGTTAGCAATGTATTCCAGAGTTTGTTCGCCGCAACTCAACACCTTTTCTCTCGCCAAAAACAGACCCAGTTAACGTTATACGTGGCGCACAGCTTTTGCTCCCAATGGTTGATACCTCGACTCGCTGATTTTCATCGCCAGTATCCTGAAGTGAGTTTTAAAGTTTCTACTACCGCAAATGCAGTGCCGAGTAATAGCGACATCGCGGATGTGGAAATCATTAATGGTTATGGTGATTGGTCTTCGCAACACGCAACGCAACTCACGCAAGAGAACTGGATTTTGGTAGCAAGTCCGGGGTTTCTTTTACTAAATCCCGTTTCTGATCTGGTTGATCTTGTCCGTTTGCCGAAACTTGCGACTGGTGGCTATCAGGAAACATGGCAAGGTTGGTTTGCGTACCAAGGGCACGGAGGAGGGAGCGTAAAGTTAGCGGGAGAATTTGAACATTCTTTGTTGGCTATTGAGGCTGCGGTGAATCAGCTAGGTGTCTTATTAGTGCGCGACTTGTTAGTAGAAGATCATCTTCAACAAGGTACTTTGGTCCAAGTGGGTCATTGGTCAATGCCAAGCCGAGGCGCACATCATATGATCGTTCGTTGTGGCGAGAAGCCGCATGTCAAAGCCTTTACTCAATGGCTAGTAAAAAGCTTACAAGCGTAACCAGATGTCCAAGCGATTTTCAGGCTATCGGGGGGCAAAATGACAAGATGAGCACGAACTGAGATAGAGCTAACAATCTGAAACATTATCAACCGTCATGACCAAAGTTCGGGTGCTAAGATGACAGAGTACGTTTCATGTCGTCATCACTCACAGAGCATGCGCTCTGGTTATCAAGGAGCAGTAATGGAAGCGTTAGAAGGGGGCAGGGATAATGCCATTTATCGTAAAGGTAATTTGGTCAGTAGACCAGCTAGCCACTGGACGATGACCGTCCATCAATTACTCCAACATCTTCATCAACATGGTTTTACTGCATGTCCAAAAGCAGTGTCGATTGAGGGCGGGAAAGAGTTGCTGACCTTTGTTGAGGGTGACAGCTATAACTACCCGTTAGAAGGACCGATTGCTTCGCTCACTGCGTTGAAATCTGCCGCAAACCTGCTCCGTTGTTATCATGATGCGTCGGAGAGTTTCCTTAAACAGCATGATCAAGATGTTCATCATTGGATGTTGCCAGCTCGCTCGCCGCAAGAAGTGATTTGTCACGGTGATTTCATGCCTTATAACGTGGCTTTAGATGGGGATGTCGTGAGCGGCGTATTTGATTTCGATACCGCTCATCCTGCGCCGCGAATTTGGGATATTGCTTTTTCTATATACGGTTGGGCGCCATTTAAGACTGATGAAGATGACAAGATGGGCACGTTAGAAGAACAAATTCGACGAGCCAAAATCTTTTGTGATGCCTATGGCTGCTCCCGATTAGAACGCGAAGAGTTGGTGGAGGTAATGACGTTGCGCTTAACGGCGTTAGTCGATCACATGCGCACGATGGCAGCCAATGGTGATGCCCAGTTTCAAGCCAATATGGAAGATTGTCACCATACGGCTTATTTACAAGATATCGAATACCTCAACAAACACCACCAAGCGATTACTTTGGGCATATTGGGAGAAATCAAATTTTAGTCTGGCTTGGTGTGCCTTTTGATGATGGATTGAATCACACTAAACAGCCATTGGTTTTGTGGGTCGTGCTGCTGAGAACGTCGGCAGCTCATCACAAAGCTCACACCGAGCTCTAAACCATTTGGAAGTTCGATGCTACGACATGATTCAGGAACGTTACCACTCATCGTAATACCGAAATGGTCGGTGTTCATGATGATGCTGTGAATCATGGCAGGATGTTCAATCTCAACTTTTGGATCAACATGAAAGCCGATGTTTTTTAAGCGATCCAAAAGTGGGTATTTATGATCGTTCCAACCAGGCGTCTTGAACAAAACAAAGGTATAATCGCCCAACGATTGGAAGTCCTTGGCAGGATGATCTTTGCGTACAAAGAATACCGCTTTGCCTTTTCCCAACTCTTTTTGTGCGATGGATTGAGGTAGATCTTCATCAAAGTAATGAATAGCAATGGCGTTCTCACCGTCAATGATGCGATTGCGAGCATCAGCCCCCCACCTTAAAAATGCATAATTGGCATGCGGCGCTTGCTTGAGTAACTCTAGGTAAAGTTTATCGCCAAAACGATCCCAAAAAAGTGTGTTGGCGTAGATTGCAACGTCGCCAGTATAAAGCGGCGGGGAAAACTCTTGGGGTTTGATTGCGTCTGCGCTCGCCAAGATTTGCTCGAAATGAGGCATATTGGCTTCCACAAATGAGGTTGGTTCAAATCCATTTTTGGTTTGAATGAACAGAGGATCGTCCAGTTGCGCTTTCATTTTAGTGAGGTTTTTGCTGATGGCGCCGGAGGTTTTTCCCATTGATTCCGCGACCAAGCGAACGTTGCGCAGATCGTACATGCGCTTTATTACCAAGACGTTCTGCATATCTAGATTGATTGTCATTCTTTTACTCCAGCCAACGTTTGCTACGGCATCATAGCGCTGCCTCAACAGCGGAAAGACAGGGAATGGTCAATTCTAAGTTTATGGCAAAAAAGCCTTTTTCCAACAGGGATTTCCATTTGGTAAATTCGGGTTTTCCTCGTGCTACTTGGGCGGCGTTGCTAAAGTTTCTATATCGAAATGATGTACCAGAAACAACAGAGGTGACGTATGAAAAAACTAATCGCACTAGGCTTAATGGTTTGTTCAGTAAATGTGGCATTCGCTGGCGATGGGTCATACACAGGTACCATTGATATGACAACAAGCCAAGCTAACCAAGTTGATGTGGAACGCGCAGATTCTAACCTGACTCTAAAAGGTCGAAATGATGCTGCTTATGGTGGTGTTATGATTCAAACAGACGCTTCTACTCAACCGATCCAACTTCGCGGTCGCCGCGACTAAATGGTCGAAATCTCCTTACTTTCAATGCCGCGTTTAACGCGGCATTGTTGTTTATGACACTTCTAGATTTAAAGTTATTCTGATAGCTTTTGTTTATTGATAATTGAAAATTAATTGTTGAAATCTTAATTACCATTTTTGTACACCTAAATGATATTGATTCTCATTTAGGTTGGCGTATGATTTTCTCTATCGACGAGAGGGGAATACGCTCATGAATGGTACGTCCAATAATTTACACGCTACAGCGATACAAACAACGGCGGCACAAAACGCGTCAGCCTTTAACAAAATAAAACGCAAGTTACTCATGTTAGGTCCAGCGTTTATTGCTGCAATTGGTTACATTGACCCAGGTAACTTTGCAACGAATATTGAATCGGGATCTTCATTCGGCTATCAACTGCTTTGGGTTGTGCTTTGGGCAAACCTCATGGCGATGTTGATTCAGTATTTGTCCGCTAAACTTGGCATTGTTACAGGCAAAAACCTCGCAGAACACTTACGCGACCATCTACCTAATAAATGGGCAGTGGGTTTCTATTGGATTCAGGCTGAAATCATAGCGATAGCAACTGACCTAGCGGAATTTATTGGTGCAGCAGTCGGCTTTCAGCTTGTCTTTGGTATCAGTTTGATGGAAGGGGCGTTGATCACTGCCGTTGCGACAGTGATGATTCTGACGCTTAACCAGAAAGGTCAAAAGCCGCTAGAGGTGGTGATTGGTTCGCTTCTGATGCTGGTTGCGGTTATCTACATTGCGGAATTGTTCTTCGCTCACCCCGCTGGCGGTGAAATGGCAAAAGGTTTGTTAACCCCAACATTTACTAACTCGCACCAAATCTACCTTGCGGCGGGCATTTTAGGCGCAACTGTGATGCCTCACGTGATATACCTTCACTCGGCATTGTTCAAAAACAACTATGGTGAAAGTACGAAAACACGTCTTCGTACTACTCGTTTTGACGTGTTGATTGCGATGGTAATAGCGGGCTTTGTGAATATCGCTATTGTGGCGATGGCAGCAGCTGTTTTCCATTACTCTGGTAACCAGCATGTAGCAGAAATTGAAACCGCGTACATGACGCTGACCCCACTCGTAGGTAAAGCAGCCTCTGTGCTATTTGGTGTGTCTCTGATTGCTTCGGGTTTATCTTCCACAGTAGTGGGAACCATGGCAGGACAAGTCGTGATGCAAGGCTTTGTACGCTTCTCTATTCCAATGTGGTTGCGCCGCTTCATTACCATGGCGCCATCATTTGTGGTGATTGGTTTGGGTATGAACACCACTGATATTTTGGTGATGAGCCAAGTGGTATTAAGCTTCGGTATTGCGCTGGCGATTATTCCACTGCTTATCTTTACCAACAGCGAGCGCTTGATGGGCGAGTTCAAAAACAACAAATGGGTATCTTATTCGGGTGTGGTTATCGTCACTCTTGTACTGGCATTGAACGCGTATTTGATGTTTACGCTTGCTGCATAGCCAACGCTCGCTAAGCGACAAACCTCTGTCGATAAAAAACGGAAGCCAATTGGCTTCCGTTTTTGCATTTAGGTGAAGAGGAATATTAGTTTTGTGCGTTAGCCTCAACCATTTCCAATTCAGCTTCACTGCGTTTGGCAGCTTCAAGCATTTTGCGGATGATGAAAGAAGCACCTAGTGCGATAGCAACCATTACAACAGCGAGCACGGTTAGCAATTGGAAGTAATCACCGTAGACGTGTTGTACGATTTCTTGGGTGATTTCTTGCCCTTTTTCTAGAGCGATAGAAGTCGAGAATGCAGCACCAACAATACCACTCAGCGCGATAGCAACAGAGAACAAGCTTACTGAGAAGTTTTCAATGTGCTTCGGTGCAACCGATAGGATAAATGCAACGACCATTGAGCCTACAATCACTTCTGCAATTGCTTGGAAGAAGTGAATCGCTAGGAAGATCTCAGGCATGATGATTACGTCTTCGCCCACTGTGGTTACAGCGAAGGTTAGGATGCCGAAAGCAATCGCTGTTAGCACGAATGCCAACGCAATTTTAGTTGCTGTAGATAGGTGAATATCGCGTTTTTCTAGCACACCAAAGAAGCCAGCTACGATAGGACCACCAACCATACACCATAGCGGGTTCATCGCCATTGCAGCTTCAGGTTCTAGTGGAATAAAGCCAAATAGGGAACCTTTTAGTGTGTTGATCGCCACCATGTTCATTGAAGTCATCATTTGACCGTAGTAAACGAAGAAACACGTGGTTAGGAAGGTTACGATAAGGATGGTACCCATCTTCAATGATTCCGCTTTGCTTGCTTTCAACATCAAAGAAACAAAGTAAAGAATTGCTGCACCACCAATGGCGTAAACGATGTTTTGACCGATATCCATGTTTGAGAACATGAAGAATACCAACGCAATCATCGCCACAGAAATAAGAGCAAAGAAGATCCAGTTTTTGATGCTAACGGTTTGTTTGTCTAGATCTGATGCGACACCAACCAAGCCTTTGCGGAACACAAGTAGCATAACCAGTGCTGCGCCTGCCATTACTGCAGAGATGGTGAAACCGCCATTAAAGCCAATCACCAATACAATCATTGGGAACAGGTATTGACCTAGGAAGGCGCCTACGTTGTTCACTGAGTAGTTGATTGGATAGCCTTTCTCAAAGTCTTCTTGAGACTTAAAGGTACGTTTGTACAAGCTAGGGTAGGAAGGTGACATCAAACCACGACCGTAGCTTGCTAGTGCGATACCACACATAGACAGTGGTACGTTGGTAGCCGAAGCACCAAGAACAAGCAGCGCGTAACCAGATGCGAATGCTAGGAAGGCAATCGATAGAGAACGGTAAGCTCCTAAAAATTTGTCAGCGATGAAACCGCCAGCAATCGCAAATAGGGGACCAATCGCAGAAAAGGCACCCACGATCATCATGGTATCAGCTTCGTTGTAATTCAGATCCTCTAAGAAAAAACGCGTTAGACTGACTAACACGCCGTAGAATGATAAGCCAAACATCATTTGGCAGAACATCATAGATTTATTTAGTTTATTCCACATAATTAAATACTCACTATTGCGAGAAAGGTAGTTATTATTTCTGTTAAATGTTACTTAAACGCTATGTTACATATTGAAACAATTGTCGCATAAAACGAATTTAATGCACTAAATTTTCTAATGCGAAACGTTTGCCTTGCTAATGTATTGTTCTAGATCAACTAGGAATTATGTGAATAAATGACTAAAAAATAACATTTTATAAGACTATTATTCTTTAGTGATTTTTAAGGTTTTGAAAAGACGTTGAAATAATAAGCAGTCGAGAGTGAGGTGGGAGATAGCGTGATTTTTATGCAGGAATAAAGACGTTGGCGGAATTTTATCCGCCAACAATGAAAAATATTAATTAGCAAACGCTGAAATAAAGTATGCTATTCGCAAGGTGGTGCCATGTGAATCACTGCCAGACCGCCGAGTGACGTCTCACGATATTTCTTGTTCATGTCTTTACCTGTCTGGTACATGGTTTCGATAACTTTATCTAATGAAATAAGACATTTGCTAGTGCGTTTTAACGCCATGCGTGATGCATTGATGGCTTTCATTGCGCCCATCGCGTTTCGTTCGATACACGGAACTTGAACCAAACCACCAATTGGATCACAAGTCATGCCAAGTGAATGCTCCATAGCAATCTCAGCAGCAATGCAGATTTGCTCGTTGCTGCCACCACGCAGTGCGGTTAAACCTGCTGCTGCCATAGAAGAAGAAACGCCGACTTCTCCCTGGCATCCGACTTCTGCACCAGAAATCGAAGCGTTGGTTTTGTACAAGATACCAATCGCCCCAGCCACAGCTAAGAAGTCTTTCAGTTGTTTGTTGTCGAGCTCTTTGATGAAACGATGGTAGTACATGAGTACCGCGGGGATGACGCCAGCTGCGCCGTTGGTCGGCGATGTGACCACCTGACCGCCAGCCGCGTTTTCTTCACTTACTGCGAAAGCAAATAGGTTTATCCAATCCATGATCTCCATTGGATCGTTTTCTACTGCTGCGTTAGCTTCAAGCTTTTTGAGTAGGTTAGGTGCTCGGCGTGTGACGTTTAACCCGCCTTCAAGAATGCCTTCGGTGTCAAAGCCACGTTGCATACACAACGACATTACTTTCCAGATCTGTTCTGCTTTTTGGTCGATCTCTTCTTGCTCACGGAAAGCCAATTCGTTTTGAAGGATCATCCCCCCTAAGCTAAAGCCGTTTTGCTCTGCTTTTTCTAACATCTCGTCAGCAGACGTGAAAGGGTAAGTAACTTGGATTTCTGCCTCATTGCCACCGTTTTCTAGCTCGGCTGCAGTGGCAATAAAGCCACCACCGATGGAATAGTAAGTTTCAAACGCCACTTGCTCACCAGCAGCATCAAAAGCCGTGATGGTCATGCCGTTTTCATGAAGAGGAAGGTTATCGCTGTGGAAGACGATATCGTGCTCATAACTAAACACGATTTCATGAACACCTGCGACAGAGAGCGTGCCGTGTTCAATGGTATGTTGTAGCGCGCTTTTCGCGCTCGTCATCTTGATAGTGTCGGGTTTATTACCCATTAGCCCTAAGACGGTAGCACGATCCGTGTGGTGTCCTTTACCGGTGAGCGATAAAGAGCCGTAAAGGTCGACTTGCACCTTGTGCACTTTCGCCATAGAGTCGCTAAGCAATTGAGTGAAATGGTAACCTGCGAGCATAGGACCATTGGTGTGGGAGCTAGAAGGACCGACACCGACCTTAAAAATATCGAAAATCGACAGCATAATTGACTTCCTTTCTTTGCGGACCTTTGTCAAGGTCTCTAGAACGACATTGTTAATTAGATGTTAATTTCTGAAAGAGTATTGGCAAAGCAAATTTTTGTATACAAATTGTTCGCGAAAGTATGAGTAATTGAGATCTCGGTAATGAAGTTAAACAAGGTAGTGATCATTCTAGGTAAGCGTTTGGTGCATGATCAGCTCAGTGCTGAAGGGTGCTCACGTGTGGAAGCTTTAGTTTCCGTTTTAAACCAATGGGATTTTGAGTCGACGGCATTGGTTTTTTGTGGAGGGGTCACTCAAGGTCAAACGATCTCTGAAGCGGATGCGATGTATCAGTATTTTGGTCAGCTAGCCAAGGTTAGGGGAATCGACTTTCCTGATCAGCAAGTCATCATCGAGAGTCGTTCCCTGAATACCGTACAGAACATGCAAAATGCGGCAAAAGAGCTACTGAAAAGTGGGTTATGTCAAATGGGACAAGCTATCGAAGTCATACTGCTTTCCAATGACTACCATTTAGAGCGCATTATTGAGATCCAGACCTTGATGGATGAACAAGGCTTATTACGGGTATTGAAATCGCGTTGTGCAGACATGGGAATAGAGCTCACTGTTTCGCTAGATATCGCTGAGCATATCAGTGTGCCATATCCAAACTCAGGCACTCAGGCAGATGCGTTTCTTTTATTTGATGAACTGACGACTTATCGTGTTTATTTGGAAGGGGTGAAAAACAAGGCATTTAAGCGAGACTTGGCTCAAGTACAAGCGAAACCATTAGCGATAGCTTTAAAAGCAATAGAAAAACTCCAAACTTTGCCTTTAACACAAGACGTTAAAAACCAAATCGAAGAGATGAAAAAGGCCATCGAAATGACGGCCTTTGATGATTCAGTTTTTGCAGCGCAACAAGCGTTGGCTGTGTTTCATCCGATACTCACGGCGTTAAATCAACGCCTTGACCCAGAAGCGAGTGTATCGGAATGAAACTCAGGTTTACTGGCGTTTAAGTTCACGACGAGTACGAACTGCGCTTAGTGCAATAAGGCTGTAGCACAATAGCTCGATGCCTTCTTCAGAGATGTTTTTCACATCACGCACGTAGTGCTCACCCATAACGTGTTGCCAGAAACTTCCCATTCCGTATAAGCGAGAAAATACCACCAATAAAACAACAGAGCCAATTAGCAGTTTCATGTATGGCGACTGAAGTATAACCGCCATCTGATTCACGGTACCTTTACCACCTTGGTAAGCTTTTGCACATGCGAGTGCTGTTACTGCTAAGGCTGGGAATACCCAAGAGCCATGGTGAATCATATCAAACCAGTAATCCATTTCGCGGATCATCAATACCGCAAAAAAGCCAGAGATAAGGATCGCGGCGTGCGATAAGTGAGCTTCTTGCTTGGAAACGCGATAGAACGACCAAGAAGCGACGGCTAACATGATCAGTTGTAGCGTTTCAGTGATGGATGTTTCACCCAAGCTTGAGCCCAGTAGAACGTAATCTACGCGAATACTCAGGTTCACTAAAATACTAATCGCGATGATGGTCAATGCACTCAACATCGCTTTGTAGATAACGCGCTTTGATTCTTCAGTAATTTTTGAGTCTTCAACAAGGTTGGATTGTGCCGATTCGACTTGTTTGACAGTATCTATTTTCATCCTGACCACCCGCTCCAATAAAAATGTGGAAAAAACGTGAAATTTCGTGATGTGCGCGAGAAATTTTATTGCCCAAGTGGAAAGTAATGTCAGAGGAATGTCAGAAATAAAACGGCGTTCGATATGGTATCGCTATGCGGTAAGGCTGGTAAATAAAGGACTAAGTGTCAGAAATCTGGAATGTTTAGATAAAATAAAAAGGAGCATGAAGCTCCTTTGTTGTGGATTGTGCAATCTTAGATTGCGTAAATGTTAACCATTACGACTCAGCGTCTTCTTTGTGGTTTTTACGGTAATATTCCCACTGCTCAACACGCTCATTTTCAGACAATAGGCAGTAAGTTACGCGTTCACCGTTTTCTGTCACTGTATCTAGTTCACCACCTTGCTGCACGCAGTATACTGCTGCTGGGTTTGCTGCTGATGTGTATTCGTTTGAGCGAGTTGCACCTTCATAAGTAGAACAACCTGCCAACACCATTGCTGCCGCCACTGCCGTTACTAAAGCCGTCTTTTTCATTCTTGATCTCCGCGTGGGAATTACGAGTAGTGTGTTGATTATAGGAGAGTTTAAGAAAAATACTGTCTTATGTTTGTTAAAAGCACGACGCTTGAAAGGGAATTCTGTGTAATTTTAGAATTTGCTCACTGTTCGTCTGTATATCCAAGTATCTCAAGGTTATCTTGGGTGGCATTGTTGTAGGCTTGCGCAAATTGAAACTTGGGAATAGTTATGAATTTCGGTAGTATGCGCGCAAAACATTCACAGCGGATCCTGCGATGAGACACTTAAAAACAACTACGCACCCAGACATCGAACATTTGGATGACAAAATCATCTTTCAGCGTAATGCAGCACGTGCCATTGTGCTTGATGGTGAAGATGTTCTTCTCCTCTACACTGAACGTTACCACGACTACACTCTGCCGGGTGGTGGTATTGATGAAGGCGAAGACGTGATTGCAGGTTTGGTTCGTGAACTTGAAGAAGAAACTGGTGCGAAAAACATTCACAACATTAAGCCATTTGGTATCTTTGAAGAGTTTCGTCCTTGGTACAAAGACGATGCGGATGTGATGCACATGACGTCATACTGCTACACGTGCAAGATTGACCGTGAGCTAGGTGAAACGTCTTATGAAGATTACGAAGTGAAAAACGGCATGCGTCCAGTTTGGATGAATGTGCATGATGCGATTGTGCATAATGAAAAGACGATGGCAGAAAGCCCAAAGAAAGGAATGAGCATTGAACGCGAAACCTTCTTGCTCCAACTAATCGCAAAAGAGTTGTTGTAATCACCCTTCGATCAAAGTTGTAACTTCTAGCCAATAAAAAAGTCCGAGCTCCCCCCCGGAACCCGGACTTATTCCAGACGCGCAAGCGAAGCGTCATCTCGATATTCTGTATTTTGTTTCAATCTGTAAAAACAATAGCGGTTTTATATTTGTTGTGTAAATAATTAATAGGTCTAACCATTGTTTTTCACTGAATTTGCACCCGTAATGTGATGCATCTCTACTCAATACACAAGCACAAATTGGTGAATTATCAGCAAACCACTGCTCTTTCTTATCTTTGAGATACATTACCTTAACTTTTATGCACGCGTTTGCATCGAGATCACGAGTTTGCAAATTGGCAGTACAGGATCTTGTATTTTTACGAACACCTGACATTGTCGAGTTTTAGTGATAGGTGTCACAATTCGACCAGAGGTGGTAATCGACTAAGGCCTATAAGCGGTTTGGCGTAGATAGATGACTGGTCGGAAAATAACAGCAAAGGCTGAAAAGAATCCGTACGAAGTTGTTGTACATCAACCAAGCGCTCTAGTGCGTAGAAGCGGTTGACGTACTCTTGTGTTTCATTGGGTAAAGTGAGCGCATCAAAATTTCGACTACCCGCATTTTTCATAGCCCTTGATACGCGTCCCTCGCCCGCGTTGTAAGCTGCTAGAGTCAGTGCCAAGTCTTGATCAAACTTCTCATACAGGAACGCCAAGTATTTCAACGCCGCTTGAGTGCTGGCTTTGGTATCAAACCGTTCATCATCGGTGTCTGATACTTGTAAACCAAATCGTGTCGCTGTGGCAGGGATTAATTGCCATAGACCCGCAGCATTCGCATGTGAGACGGCTTGAGGGTTATAAGACGATTCCAACATGGGCAACAAAACGAATGTGGGCGGTAATGACTGCTGCTTAAGCTGTTTGAAAATATGATCGAGCAATGGGCGAACAGAATCGAGACGTTTGGCAATTTGGCTCTGGTAGGGCGCGAGCACTTGATATTGTTGGGTAATGGTTTCTTCGTTGGGTTTGGCTATTGAGAGAGAAGGAAAGCAGGTGAGCCAAAACGCAAAAAAGCCCACAGTAATCGACCTGGATGGAGGAAGATTCTGTAGGCAAGGCGAGAATTGTTTAGAACGAACGCTCTTCATAAGTGTGTTGCACAGGTTGCTTGAGTTGACTGACCAACTCTTGGAACGCCGCAGAGCTTTGACCGTTGCTCTGATTGTCCGTTTGGCATTGTTTTACCAAGGTTTCCAACAGCGCCCATTGTTTTCTTGCTTGCGTGCCAATTTTAGCAGGCAGAGCATTGAAAATTCGATTCACACTGGTTTCGTTGCAAGGGAGTCCAAGCGAGCGCATCAACTGACTTCTTTCACTCGCCGAGCGACTAAGTCGATTCAAAATTGGCGTTTGCTTTTGAATGTTCTCGCTAAGCGATTCCCCATCAAACTTCAAATACAGCGTTTTTTGTTGCTGAATAAGCTCTAGCAATTGCTGGTAGAGTTTAATGTCTTCCGCTAGGGAACGAACAAATTGTTGAATGTGCTGCGATGCGGCCGTTGCCATGCATGACTCCTAGTGCGCTGCGTTACTCGTGACCAGTGTGGAACTGCATTACTGCTTTGGATAGTGCTTTGGTATCCAGATTCAGTTCACCACGTGCTAATGCGTTGCGGATCTCTTCAACCTTTGCCATATCTACGTCTGGCAGTGATTTCATTTCTGCTTGAGCGCGATCGATGGCGGCAGTGTTAGCTTGGAATGCTGGCTCGCTAGTTTTGCTCTGTGCGATGGTTTCGACAGGCTTCTTGCTTGCTTGCTGGAATTTCGTTTGTGGGACATGACCGCCCGCGACTTTGTCGATTTTCATGCTGTTGTCCTCAATCATCATGTTCTAAATCGAATAGGCGACTAGGGTGTGATGAACATTAAATATTTATTTTTTGTACTCGAAGTTCACCTGTGCTGACGAGTGTAAAAATCAAAAAATGATAACCTGAGTCCAAAATCAGAACTGAGTATGTACTTGATTTAACCCTGTCACGACTGCTCGTATCACTTTGCCAGAGCTGATGTTTTCTACATCGATCTGCTGACCTTTCCTTCCCTGTTCTAGGGCGACGCCTTTGGTACTGGCGCTAAATCCATCTTTGCTCGCAACAATAATCACCTCGTTGCCTTTCTCAACCAGAGCAGGGGAGCTTAGGTTTGAAGGATCAATAATTTGTCCGGCGCGAATACGGCGAGAGGTCTCCAATCCTACCGCTTGGCTCACTTGTGTGTAGAAGTCGTCTTGGCGCGAAATCGTGCGCGTTTCAGATTTTAAATGAGTCGCGGAGATCGTTTCGTTACGCCCAATTGTGCTGGTCGCAACGAGGACAGGGAGTGTCACTGCAGATTTGATTGTAACGTTGATTCGCCAAGGAGAGGTGATGTCCTCACAACTGACCGCGCGCTTCAAATTGCCAACAGGCAGTGGGCGATTATCTCGTCCTGCGATGACCAAAGGCGACGTACAGGCGGGCAAGTGATTGGCAGAACCCGGAACCCAAATACGATATTCGAGCTGATAGGTTCCCCAATGGTGTGAACGCGCGATTTGTGCGACTTCTTGCTCAAATTGTTCACTGACGGTGACTTTTAGTTCGTTCGCCGTGAGGGTTTTCTCAGCGGCAGCGGCACTTATCGAACTGGCACTCAAAACCAAACCACAAAGCAGCATAATTTGGGGAAATCGACCTTTCCCCTTGTTTTGAGTGGTTTCCGTAAACCGGAAGCGAGGCTTCCTTCCTTGTTTGTAATTCATTGATTTTTATGGTTAATTTTTATGGCACGCATCTTGTTTCATTCTTGGCGTATTCGAGCCGACTTGAAGGAAAGATGCATGGCAATCACATTCGAAAATGCGTTAGGTGTACATCCAGAGGCACTTAATTTTCGCGTTCAGCGTACCAAAGTCCTCGCCAGTAACCTAGCAAATGTTGATACCCCAGGGTACTTGGCAAAGGACCTGAGCTTCACCACCGTGATGAACAATATGTCGACGGGAAGTGTGAGCAAATCAGTGCCGAAGTTTCAGGTAGAGGCGCAATATTCAGTGCCTTACCAAAACAGCAAAGACGGCAACACCGTGGAACTTGGTGTTGAACAAGCCAAATTCACACAAAACAACATGGACTTTCAAACCAGCCTGACGTTTCTCAACATGAAATTCAGTGGCTTGGCGAAAGCGATTGAGGGACGTTAAACATGTCATTTACTGATATCTATTCGATCACTGGCTCAGCGATGACGGCGCAAACCGTTCGTCTGAACACGGTAGCCAGTAACCTTGCAAACGCCGATGCGGTGTCTGCCAACCCAGATGATGCCTACAAGGCACTTAAACCTGTGTTTGCAACTGTGTATCAAAAAACGCAAATGGCAACAGAGAACAGTGCTTATCCAAATGCAGAAGTTCGCATTGTGGATGTTGTGAAAAATGCAGGGCAGGCAGAGAAGCGCTTCGAACCTAATAACCCATTGGCAAACGATGAAGGTTACGTGTACTACCCGGATATTGATGTGGTGTCAGAAATGGCAGACATGATGTCAGCGACACGCAGCTTCGAGACCAATGTCGAGGTATTGGCGAATGTGAAAAGCATGCAGCAAGGTCTGCTTCGATTAGGGCAGGGTAGCTAATGAGTATCGCACAATACACCCCACTGTCTTCCGATAAGCCGGTAACAACCAAGTCTGGCAGTGACGCAAGTGTTTCCGCCAACCCATCAGATATGAACAGTGCCAGCTCACTGCAAAATGAGTTTATCTCGTTGATGGTGGCACAAATTCAAAACCAAGACCCACTAAACCCGTTAGACGGAACCGAGTACGTTGGTCAACTTGCGCAGTTTTCTCAGGTGCAGAGTACCGAAAACATGTCGAAGTTGATGCAAAACAGCATGGTGTTACTCGACAACATGCAAGTGCTTTCGACCGCTGGTTTGGTTGGTCAAACCGTGTACGTTTCATCGAATGAGTTTGAACTCGGTGAAGGCGCGCAAAACGGCAAGATAGAGCTAGAACATGGTTCTAACCAAGTAACGCTAGTGGTGAAAGACCAGTTTGGTCAATCAACGAAAGTGCCTCTTGGCGCGCACGCTGCTGGTGATTTGGAATTCTCCATTAATCCTGAAGAGCTCGGTTTGAAACCGGGTAAGTACACCGTTGCGGTGGAAGTTCAAGATGGGCAGAAAAGCCCTAAAGTTTTGCTGGCAGGCACGGTTGAGCAGGTTCGTATTCCAAGCTCAGGTGGCTCAGCACTGGTCAATGTTCAAGGCGTTGGCAACGTTCCTTTCTATCAAATTACTCAGTTTGGTGCTTAACCAAATAAGGAAATCAGAGGTTATTTATGAGTTTTAACATCGCACTTAGTGGTCTGGACGCGACCAATACAGAATTGAACACCATCAGTCATAACATTGCTAACGCTTCGACGTATGGTTTCAAAGGCGGTCGTACTGAATTCGCGGCGGTTTACAACGGCATGCAGCCAGGCGGCGTAGAAGTGGCGTCAATCTCTCAGAACTTCGAAAAAAACGGTTCTGTAACGGGTACTGGCAGAGCAATGGACCTAGCAATTAACGGCAACGGTTTCTTTGTGACCAAAGACTCTATGGGTCAAATGCTCTACACCCGTGCTGGTGTATTTAGCACAGATAAGAACAATTTCGTTACCGCGAACAACGGAACCAAACTACAAGGCTACAGCGTTGACAACAATAATAACCTGCAAACAGGTTCAGTCGGCGATATCAAGGTATCCACTTCTTCTCTGAGTGCTAAAGCAACAAGCAGCTTAGAATTTGTTGCTAACTTCGATGCAAGTGCGACCAAGATTGATCAAGCGGTTTATCCATTTAATTCTTCGGACCCTAAATCATTCAACTCTTCTTACACCACCAAGGTTTTCGACTCGCTAGGCAATTCCCATACGGTGACTCAGTACTTCACTAAAACGTCAGATAACGAATGGCAAGTGAATGTAGAAGTGGATGGCGCGCCTACGACTCCTGCAACAGCTCAAACCGTTCAATTTAATACCGATGGTACGCTGGCTTCTCCTGCTGGCGCATTTAATGTGGCATTCCCAGCCGCGGGTGCAAACGCAATGAGCGTTGATATTAGCCTTTCAGGTAGTACTCAGTTTGGTGCTGCATTTGGCGTGAGCACCAATAATCCAAATGGTTACACATCGGGTGAACTTGCTGGCGTTCGAGTGGAAGACAACGGCATGGTTTACGCGACGTACACCAATGGTCAATCTCAACTTCAAGGTCAAGTAGTGCTTGCGGACTTTGCTAACACGCAAGGTCTATCGAAAGTGAGCGGTACCGCTTGGACACAAAGCTTTAGCTCTGGTGCGCCGATCATGGGCGTTCCGGGTACAGGTACACTGGGTGACCTTACTCCGGGTGCATTGGAAGGTTCTAACGTTGACTTAACCAGTGAGCTTGTCGCGCTAATGACGGCGCAGCGTAACTACCAAGCGAACGCCAAAACCATCTCAACCAACGACAAGCTAACTCAAGCTCTGTTCAACGCAGTGTAATGGGAGTATTGCATGGATAGCTTGTTATTTACTGCAACGTCTGGTGCGAGCCGAGTTCTTAAGGCTCAGCACGTTCGTTCTAACAACTTATCGAACGCCGATACTGCTGGTTTCCGTGCGGATATGGAACGTGTACGAAGCGTTGAATTGCAAGGTGCGGGCTTTGATGGTCGCACCATGGTGGTGACGAACTCTGCATCAACGCGTTTTGATTCTGGCGACATCATGAAAACGGGACGCCCCTTAGACGTTGCGATCATGGGTGAAGGCTACCTAACAGTAGAAACACCGGCTGGAAATGAGGCTTACACGCGTGCGGGTAACATCAAAATCGATACGTTTGGTGCCATGAGTATCAATGGATTTCCCGTTGTAGGTGAAAACGGACCAATGATCGTGCCTGATTTTCAAAAGATTGAGATCAGTGAGCGCGGTCGCGTGTCTGTGATCCCACCGGGCGGTGGTGCAGAAGTTGAAGTTGGCACTTTAAAAATGGTGAAACCTGCCATTAACCAACTTCAGAAAGAAAGCGACAGCTTACTGCACAGTGTTGATGGTGTGCCTTTTGTCGCTGATGAAACGGTGCAATTGGCACCAGAGCATATCGAAGGTAGTAACGTTTCAGCCATCGATGAACTACTCAGCGTGATGTCACTGACGCGCAACTTCGAGATGCAAGTTCGCATGATGAAAACCGCAGAAACCTTGGCGCAAGCCGGAAACAAATTGATGGCAGCGAGATAACACTTTTTGCTCAACGTAAATCGTGCTTCTAGATAATTCCTGCCACAAAGGAGATAACCAATGCATTCAGCATTATGGGTAAGTAAAACGGGCATGGCAGCTCAAGATACAAAAATGACTGCCATCTCGAACAACCTAGCAAACGTCAACACGGTCGGCTTTAAGCGTGACCGAGTAGTGTTTGAAGACCTGTTCTACAGCATTCAGCGTCAGCCAGGCGCGCAAGTTGACCAAGTTAACGAGCTACCAACCGGTGTTCAGTTGGGTTCTGGTGTTCGTGTCGTGGGGACGCAAAAAGTCTTCACACAAGGTAACACGCAAAATACGACTGGTGAGTTTGACTTGGCGGTAATGGGTCAGGGCTTTTTCCAAATCGAAAACTCTGACGGTCAGATCATGTACACCCGAAATGGTCAGTTCCATATCAACTCAGAAGGTTTGATGGTGAACAGTCAAGGTCTACCACTAGAACCTCAAATTCAGATCCCAGATAACGCCATTTCATTCTCTGTTGGTGTGGATGGCACGGTAACAACTACGTCAGCAGATGACCCGACGCCGCAGCAACTGGGCCAAATCACTCTGGCTAAGTTCATTAACCCTGCGGGCTTAGAAGCAGTGGGTGGCAACTTGTTCCGTGAAACAGCAGCAAGCGGACCAGCTGACGAGTTAATCGCAGGTGAAGATGGCGCGGGCAGCATTAAGCAAGGGGCTTTAGAAGGCTCTAACGTGCAAGTTGTTGAAGAGATGGTCGACATGATCACAACTCAGCGCGCATACGAAATGAACGCAAAAGTCGTTTCTGCAGCGGATGACATGCTGAAGTTTGTCGCACAGGCAATGTAGGTAAGAAATTGGTGATGATGAAGGAAAAAGCAATGAAATGGCTTTCGAAAAGTTGGGCAGTTGCCGTCGTGTTGCTGGTGGGATGTGCTGGGCGTCAGGAGTTTATTCCGCCTGAACCAAATGCAGAGGAATACGCGCCGCCGGTGTTGGATTACACCTTGCCAGAAGCAAACTCAGGTAGCCTTTATCGTCACCAATACACCATGACGTTATTCCAAGACCGACGTGCCTACCGTGTTGGTGATGTCTTGACGGTGCAGCTATCGGAAGAGACGGAATCCAGCAAAAAAGCAGGCACTAAGTTTGGTAAAAGCTCCACTGTAAATTTTGTTGCGCCAACCATTGGCACTAAAACCATCGATGAATTGGGTGTAAGCGTGGACGGCAGCCGTAATTTTGATGGCAGCGCTTCTAGTTCACAGGGCAACAAATTACAGGGTGCAATCACGGTTACTGTGCATGAAGTGCTACCAAATGGTGTGCTTCGTATTAGCGGTGAAAAGTGGTTGCGACTTAACCAAGGCGATGAATTTATTCGCCTAACAGGCATCGTGCGTGTTGATGATATCAACCGTAGCAACCAAGTTTCTTCTCAGCGTATTGCAGATGCTCGTATCACCTATGCAGGTCGCGGCGCATTAGCTGACAGCAACGCAGCTGGGTGGCTGACGCAGTTCTTCAACAGCCCATGGGTACCATTCTAATGAAGCCAATAAACGCATTCTTTTCTTCTTTCCTATTGGCATTGACCTTGGGACTTCCTGCCACTTCGCAAGCTGAAGTGGAAATTCCGATCATGGACTTGGTGGATGTTCAGGGCATCCGAGAAAACCAATTGGTCGGCTACGGTTTGGTAGTGGGCTTAGCAGGTCAAGGTGACCGCAACCAAGTTAAATTCACTGCTCAATCGATTACCAACATGTTACGCCAATTTGGTGTGCAAATTGATGACAGCATGAACCCGAAACTACGTAACGTGGCATCGGTGAGTGTTACTGCATCGGTAGACCCAATGGCGGGACCGGGTCAAACACTCGACGTTGTCGTCTCTTCTATTGGTGACGCGAAAAGCTTACGTGGCGGTACGCTATTACTTACACCAATGCGCGGTATTGATGGTGAAGTTTATGCCATCGCTCAAGGTAGTGTGGTAGTTGGCGGCTTGTCGGCAGAAGGCAAAAGCGGTTCCAAGGTAGAAGTGAATACTCCAACTGCAGGTCGTATTCCAAACGGTGCAACGTTGGAGCGAGAAATCGAAACAGACTTTAACCAGCGTGGTGAAATCACGTTAAACCTTCGTAAGCCAAGTTTCACTACCGCAAAAAACATCGCCCGTGAAATCAACAACACCTTTGGTCCAAATGTAGCGAAAGCAATCAACAAAGCACGCGTTGAAATGCGAGCACCAATGGATACCCAGCAGCGTGTAACCATGATGTCAATGCTAGAAGAGATGAGCGTGGAAGAAGGTCGTAAACCGGCTCGAATTGTTTTCAACTCTCGTACTGGCACCGTTGTCATCGGTAAAAATGTCAAAGTGGGCGAAGCGGCAGTTAGCCACGGTAACTTGACTGTCCGTATATCGGAATCGCAACAAGTTAGCCAGCCGAACGCCTTTGCTGGTGGTGATACAAAAGTCATAGATCAAACGCAAATTAACGTTGATGAAGAGCTTGCGCAAATGGTGATATGGCCGCCGGGAACGGAGCTAAACACCATCGTCAATGCAGTGAATAGCTTAGGTGCGACACCAACGGATCTGATGTCGATTCTGCAAGCACTCAGTGAAGCGGGTGCGTTGAATGCCGAGCTTGTCGTGATTTAAGGAATTTGAGATGAAATTAGATACCAGTAACGATCAAGCCAAACTGAGCTCCATGTTGTATCACGACAATAGTGCGTTAGCGAATATCAAGAGAAGCCGTGATCAAGAAGGTGCCTTGGAAGTGGTTGCAGGTCAGTTTGAAGCCATGTTTCTGCAAATGGTGCTTCGTCAAATGCGCAGCAGTAGCGACGTGTTGGCTGACAAAGACAGTCCATTTGCTAGCCAACAACAAGGTGTGTTTCGCGATATGTATGACGGTCAACTGGCAATGGAGCTTGCTAAAAAGCAAAATGCGGGCATTGCCAATATGTTGGTTCAACAGCTAAGCCCATCAATGCGTGAGGTAGCATTCGACCAATCACGCAGTATCTCTTCGGCGAATGATGGAAAAGTGACCTCGCTTGAACGCAAGTCACAACTTGAAAGTGATGATATCGCCACAGTCACTGATGCAGTTAATTCCGTGCAGCAAGTGGTCGCCTCTGTTAAACAAGTGCTCGGTGAAGCCGGTATGACGACCGCGTTTACTCAGCCGCTGATCAGAAAAATGGAGCTGTAAATGAACCTTGTTAATATCGGCCTTTCAGGCTTGAACGCAAACCAAGTCGCACTTGAAGTGACGGCGCAAAACGTGGCAAACATCAATACGCCAGGATACAGCCGTCAACAAGCGCTTATGGCATCTGTAGGGGATGGCAAGTACAACAAGCTCAGTCCGGGCATTGGTGTTGAAGTCACAAGTATTCGCCGCGTAACAGACCAGTTTTTGGTCAAACAGACTTGGTCGACAAACAGCCTAGCGTCATACTCAAGTGGTTACACTACCGCAATGAGCCAGCTTGAAAGTACGCTTGGCGCTGATGGTTTTAGTATTTCTGCGGGCTTGGATTCGCTTAACGCAGCTTTGAATGATGCCACAGTAAAACCAGAATCAATTCCATACCGTCAGCAAATTATCAACGAATCAGAAGCGTTAGCGCGTCGCTTCAATACGTTAACCGAGTCGCTTCATAATCAGCATAAAGACATGAGTGAGCAACGTAATGCGGCGTTAAATCATGCCAATAGCTTGATGACGAACATCGCTCACATAAACAAACAGATTGTCGAAATGCAGGGAACGGGCGGTAACCCAGCTCAGCTAATGGATACTCGTGATGTTTTGATTGGTGAGCTCTCTCAGATCGTTGAAATCAAGACAACGGATCAAGCTGATGGAAGCATGCAAGTGACACTCGCTTCAGGTCAGCCTTTGGTGATGGGGACTGATTACGGTCAGCTAACGTCGAAGCCAAACCCTTCCGATCCTTATCTTGCTGATTTAAATGTTGAGTTTGCTTCTCAAAGTTTTGGTCTCGATCAATCTGTCGGCGGCAAATTGGGCGCGATTAACGACTATCAAACAGAAATCCTAATGCCAAACCAAGTGGCACTAGACGATATGGCAAAGGCGATGGCAGACGAGTACAACGCGGTACTTGCGACGGGTAAAGACCTTAAAGGTAACCCGGGCAAACCTTTGTTCAGTTACGACCCAGCAAACCCTTCATCTAGCTTAAAAATTACGGGAATCAGCGCAGAGGAATTGGCATTCTCAAGTGATGGCGCGCCAGGTAATGCCGACGTACTGAATAACTTGATTAAGTTGAGCAACAAACCGGTCGCCATTACAGGTTTTGGTTCTTTGAGCTTGAACGATGCATTTACCGCAATGGTTGGTGAAACGGCGATTAAAGCGCGCCAAGCTGCGGCAGATTATGAAGCAAAAACCGCAATGAACAAGCAAGCTCACGCAGCACGCGATAATGTTAGTGCGGTTAACAGTAATGAAGAAGCGGCGAACTTGATGACGTTTGCTAACGCACACAATGCCAATATGAAAGTCATTAGCACAGCTAACCAACTTTTCGATGCTGTATTGCAGCTTTTCTAAAGGGAACTCGATATGCGAATCAGTGACACTCAATTCAGCCAAATGATGCTGCAAAGTCTGCAAACCAACAACGCAGGCTTGGGGAATGTGCTACAACAAATGTCGACAGGTAATCGACTGACCAAGCTTTCAGACGATCCAATGGCGTCCATTAAGCTACTTAACCTTGAGCGTGAAAACAGCGCAATCGGTCAGTACCAAAGCAATATTGCCAATCTTAAAACGACGCTTTCTGCGCAAGAAACACATTTGGATTCTGTGAATGAAAGCCTGAAAAGTGTTCGCGATTTGGTGCTTTGGGGGGCAAATGGCTCGTTAACCGATGATGACCGCAGCGGCATGGTTACCGAACTAAAAAGCTACCGAGACGCCATACAGTCGTCCTTTAATGCACAAGACGAAGAAGGTCATTACTTGTTTTCAGGCACCCAAACCGACAAACCAGCGGTGAGTAACGGGGGCGGTGTTTACCAAGTAGACGGCAACAGTGATAAGCGTGTTGTGACGGTTGCTAAAGGTGTCACCATGGAATCCAACATGACCGCTAAAGACATTTTAGAGCTTGGCAGTGGCGACAATGTGCTGAACCAACTTGATGCTTTAATTGCAGAATTTGAGAAGCCGAGTCCGAATTTTCGAGCTGAAGTGGACGCTAGCCTTGCTGCCATTGATGATACCTCTGCAAACGTATTAGGTGCTATCACAGAGATTGGTGGACGCCACAACAACCTAGATCTGATGGATGGAGCTCACGGCGAAAACAAGCTGTTTGTTGATAAAGTGACGAACGATTTGTCTGCGCTCGATTACGGTGAAGCATCAGTACGTTTGAGCAACTACATGGCAGCGTTACAAGCAACGCAAGCTAGCTACGTTAAGATCAACGATCTCAACCTGTTTGATCGTATTTAAGGAAGTTTTATATGGTGATGAGCACAGTAGAGGTAAGACCCCACAGTATACGCTTAGGTGGGCAAGAACAAGCCTCTATCATGCCGACCCGCTCAGCGGATACGAGCAGTGCGATTAAACCGCGTCCTAGGCAAGTTCAGGCTGACACCGCGTCAGCCTATTCTGTTTCCGGTATTCAGCTTACTCAAGGTCAGCAACAAGCAACCGCTGTGCAGATCGCATCAAAATCGCTGCAAGTGATTGGTAGAGAGCTGACTCAAATTAAGCGAGGTTTGACCCAAGCCGTTAGCCAAGGCACACAGAACGTCCCTGGTTTGCAAGACAGCTTAGTTCGCTCCAAAACGTCCATTCAACAAGTGGTTGATCAGGCGCGTTTTGATGGACAAAAGGTGATTGATAACGAACTGCACCTAAAACTGGATAAAGCCGATATTCGCCGCTTCTCTATCCCAGGTTTGAACGTACATCGTTTGAGTGAAAAAGCAGAGCAAATTCGCTTGGATTTTCCGCAGGGCCAATCGGTGATGATCCAGTTTGACGGTCAGGCGGATGGTGCGCGTACGGTGAAAATGCTCGATCGCAGTTTGATTGCGATGGGAATGCGCTCATCACTGGCGGAAGACGGCACTATTTTATTTGAAGCGCGCGATACTGCTTATCAGCAAATGCAGCAAAAGGTATTGGTGACGGGTGAAGGGCATCGATTCCCAGCGGGACACGCCAATGTTCTGAACCTAAAATCGGAACCTGACGGTATTGCAGAGTTAAGCTTTGACCTAGGTTCTCGCGATGGCATCAAACAAACTATTGCCAAGGTGAATCAGCATTTAAGACAAGTGCAAACCAGCTTGGAAGAAGCCAAAGCTTTTCACGGTGAGTTGAGTGCTCAGATGCGTTCGGTGCAAAGTAAATCTAACCAGATGAGTGCCGAGGATGTGAATTCGAAACTCGATGGATTTATGGCAACGTCAGATCAATTTACCTCAACGTTCCAAGCGCTTAATGCACAAGCGAATGTGCGTCGCCATACGGTTGTGGCGCTCCTGAAATAACCTTTCAAGAACACTCCAAGATTCCCTTCTCGATTCTATATGTGGTTTCAAAAACCTGAAAAGAGTTGGGAATCGCCTTTCTAGTTCGCGATTAAAAGAGAGATTCCAGACACTTAATTCCTCAACTCTGAAAAGACGATCATTAGGCGCGTATTCCGCTTTAGAATTCGTCAACCGCTCAATACTCTTCTGGGTCATTCCCGAGAGCGACGTCGGGAATCTCTTTCTTTGTTCAAACACTATTCTGCTTGCTCAACAGGTCCTGCAACCGAACGATGGAGTTTTTGGAACAACCACCCAAGTCCAATCAGTGACGCCCCCAACCCCAAGAAGCTAACCGCTCGCCAGAAGCCATCTAGTGAGCTTACATCCCACAAGAATACCTTAAGCGCGACGCACGCCAACACTGCCAAACCAATGCGTTGAATCGTCATCGCTTTACGTGTTGCGCCTACCCAAGTGAGTAAGCCGCCGACAATCAAACCAGCAATCGAGTAGGTAAACAGCTCTGCCATACCCGTTGGTTGAGCTAGCGTCATCGAGATAGGCTGCCAGAATTGGCGGATCGACATACCTAGCCAAGCTGCCGTTAAGATAAGACCAAAGCTAGCAACAATAGGACGTGGGATTTGCAGTGTGTTCCAGTGTTTGTAAGTAGTTACTAGCAAAATAATTGCAGGCAGTAGCCAGCCGACTGATAGCATGTTGAACACAGGCACGGACTCAGCGGAAACATTATTGGTCATCAACGGTGATTCAAGGCTATTGAGTAGCATTACCAACACAACAAAGACGCCCCAAAGTAGGTAGCTGTAAGCTTGATAAACACGTTCTAATTGCTGCGCGAACTTGCTGCGATAGCTGTAAACCAATCCCATCACTAACGCTTGGTTGGCAAACACAATGGCAGAAGTGAAATCGACGTAGCCAAGGTAGCCGTATTGCCCCGTCAGCCAGTAGTTGGTCTGAGTAAACACTGCCATCAAGAACACGTGTAAAAACGCACCTTCAAACCAATTGGCTAGCTCTGTATCTGAGTGATGTAATACAGTACGAGCGTAAGCAAGAATCGCCAAAGACGGCAAGTAACTGATCAATACCCAAGCCCAGTGCCCTGCATTAACGGGTTGCCACTCTGGAATGAATGGTAGCAAAGTCAGACGCACGACCAAGATCCCCATGGCAACTTTCACTGCCCAACTTGCAGGGCGGAACAAGTTGGCTTGAGTTTGTAATGCCATAACTGCCACTTGAATCGAAATGGCAGTCGTAAGCCATGTGTCATTGAGCCAAACAAAAGCCGTTCCTGCAATGATGGCGTGCATGATAGCTGAACACTCCAGCGCCAGAGCTTTGAATTTCTGTCCGAGTAAGGCGTAATAAACCGCAATCACGGCGGTGAAGAGTGTCCAAGCAAAAACATGACGACTCATAAACTCGTGCGCGTAGAGCAGGGTAATCAATGTCATTGCTGGGGCAAGAACAAGTAAGAGGATACCCGTCAGCCGTGAGTGATCACCTGCTAGTGTCTGGAATAACGTTCGCAGTGCAATCAATGCAATACTGACACCGAGCGCAACCAACACTGATGTTTGTCCCTCTGCCATATAGATAGACTCAAGCGCGATAGAAAGCAGCATGATTACGGTAGAAGCCACCAAAATTGATGGTAAAAAGATTCTTAACGACCAAGCCTTTCGAACGGCTGGTAGCCAAATCATGGCAATAAAGAACACATAGAAGTAAACCATCTCTGCGGTATCAACGCTGGACATGCGAGCCAATGCCGACAGTATTAACAACGTGATAGCCAGAGCAATGCCTGTTGGCGGATGTGTCCACTTACCTTGGCAATGATGGTAACGCGGTTTGAGCATCCAGCCCATTCTTGGTACGACAAACAACAGGTACAAACTGAGTGAAAGGAAGAGCGTAAGCCAAGAGAATAGTTGCTCTATTGGTATGCTTTCGATCAGCAGAAGCATCCACAAAACATGCGGCACGGTTATCGATGGTGAAATCCAAGCGTGTCGGATCTTTTGCATTAACAAAGTCGCGGCAACTGAAATCGCAGTGATATAGCCCGCGAGCAAGTAATAGTTGGGCTCTGCGCCGCCAATCCACAGGGGCGCGGAGTAGCCGCCGATCAAACCAAGTACAGCCATTAAAGGTCCCTGGCGCAGGGAGAGAGCTAAGCTCGAAAATGCGGCGCCCGCTAAGATCAGCAGCGATGCACTAGGCGATAATAGTTGATAGAAGACAAACGCAAAGATCACTGTGCAGTAAATCCCTGTTAACCCTGTTCCGGTAATGGCAGCAGGCACGTAAGTAAAACCTTTCGCTCGTTCTGCTCGGTCTGAGGATTTTTGCTCACGGCGATGGAACCACTCACCTGCTATCACGGTAGCAAGGGAGATTGAGAATGCGATGGTCACGCGCATGATTGGTGAGAACTCGATATGACTGCCAATCACTTGCACGAGGTAACCACCACCAATCAACATGGCGAGCGCGCCAACCCAAACCAACCAATTTTCTTGGATGTTGGTCAGCAGTTTATTGGCTTGCTTCTCAAAAACGGATTCACTGCTATGGGCTAAACCACCAATGTGCACTTCGTCGAGTGACGGGAGGCTCGGCTCAACAATTGGTTGTGGCACTTCTTTGGCTGCTAGAGACGCAGTTCTTGGCTCTGGATCTGATTTAGGATCCGGATCATTAGGTGGTACGGGACTGTCTGGTGGTGTTGACGCATGCAGTGCTGCTGTAACCTTATGCTCAGGCTGTGGATTTGTTGATGTGTCTCCCTCAAACCAACGCGCACGCAGCTCTGTCAGTTCTTTATGAAGCAGAGACACTTCGTCTTCGAGCCTTGATATTCGACCGACTGCTTTCCATGTGATGACTATGGCACAAACCGCCAAGATGACCGCCAATGAGATTAACAACTGTTGCACTCCCTTCCTTGTTTGAGAACCCTTAACTTTGAGCAACTTAGCTAAGTTTAGTTCACTGTGTGGCAAGCTAACGGGATATATACCCAAGTGACTTCAAGATGCAGGATTCAGAGCGTTGTCATTGATTCTCTGTTTTTACCGAAAGCAAGCAAGGAAAACAACGTAGCGTAATAGCCCGCTCTTTCCAAGTTGTTTGACGCAGCAATCGGGTCAATGACACGCTCCCAAAGGGCGAGTTGACTGGGCTTGTATACTTTGTTGTCGATTCTTGATTTAGACCCGCTAGACCTTTAAATCGCCGCCTCGTCTACAAACCCAGTCATTCTCGCTGAACCGAGCATCTCGAGGTTACTTGGGTATACAACACAGACCGAGAATTTTGAGGGAGAGTCGCATATTTGAACGAAAACTGGCGGAGCATTCACACTAAACTAATCTTTTTTATAGAGTTAATTGGTTTTGGGCGAAAGCTCACCATAACAATAACAATAACAAATTAGGTGATGATAAATGCAAGTGGGCAACGAAGCGCTGGTGCTGTCGGCGGTTGGGGTTATCGGTTTAGGTTGTCAATGGTTGGCGTGGCGAATGCGCTTACCTGCCATTCTGTTCTTGCTATTAGCAGGGATCATTGTTGGTCCGATTCTACAATGGCTCAATCCAGATGACATTCTCGGGGATTTACTCTTCCCCTTAGTTTCCCTCGCTGTGGCGGTGATTCTATTTGAGGGCAGTTTAACCCTTAACTTTAAAGAGATCCGTGGTGTGAGCGGTTCGGTGTGGAGCATCGTGTCTGTCGGCGCAATCATATCTTGGGTGGCAACCAGTGTGGCGACGCACTATTTCCTTAACTTTACTTGGGAGCTTGCGATTTTATTCGCCAGTTTAACCGTAGTTACTGGTCCAACGGTGATCGTACCATTGCTAAGGACCGTGCGCCCAAGCTCCAAACTCGCCAATATTCTGCGTTGGGAAGGCATTCTCATTGACCCACTAGGCGCGCTGTTTGTGGTGATGGTGTACGAGTTTATTGTCTCGCACAATGCCGTAAACAGTATCGAAGTATTCGGTACCATCATTGCGGTGGGTTTGATTCTTGGTGTTGCCTCCGGTGCTGCGGTATCTACCGTTTTGCGCCGAGCTTGGTTGCCGGAATACCTTCAGCCATTTGCGGTTTTGATGGTGGTGCTCGGTGTGTTCTCGATTTCTAACCAAATGGAATCGGAAGCAGGGCTACTGACGGTTACCGTGATGGGCATGTGGTTAGCAAATGCAAAGGGCATCAACATTCAGCAGATCCTGCACTTTAAAGAACACTTAACCATCTTGTTGATCACCGGGTTGTTCATCTTCTTAGCGGCTCGAATCAGTCTTGATGACTTTGCCGCGCTTGGCATTGGTGCGGTAATGTTGTTTGTTTTCATGCAGTTGGTATCGCGTCCACTTTCGATTTTCGCTTCAACTATTCGCAGTAACTTAACCTTCAAGGATAAGCTGTTCCTCTCTTGGGTTGCGCCGCGAGGTATTGTTGCAGCATCCATCTCGTCTCTGTTTGCTATCAAGCTGACAGAATATGGCATTTCAGAAGCCATGCTGTTGGTGCCAATGACCTTCATGGTGATCATCGGCACCGTGGTACTACAAAGTGCTACGGCTCGCCCTATGGCTAAAGTGTTGGGCGTGGCTGAGCCAGCACCGAGAGGCTTTCTATTGATTGGCGCAAACCGAGTGGCGCAAGAGATAGGAAAAGCACTGGCGAGATACGATCGCAAAGTTCTGCTCACCGATTCTAACTGGGATTACATCAGCCAAGTTCGCATGTTGGGCTTAGACCATTACTACGGTAACCCGATCTCTAGCCATGCGGATGATAACCTGAACCTGATTGGTATTGGACAAGTGGTGGCACTGACGCCAGACCAACACTTCAATATCATGGCGTGTATGCAATTTGTCGGCGAGTTCGGCGAAGATAAAGTACATTGCCTGCAGAAAACCAAATCTAACGGCAATGAAAAACACTCGGTTGCCGAAGAGTATCACGGCAAATTGCTGATGGGTGGCAACGTCAGTTACACCCAAATGGCAAGTTTGTTGAGCCAAGGGGCAGAAATCAAACACACCAAGCTAAGCGAGAGTTTCACCTACCAACATTACCTTGATCACCACAAAGACAATTTGATGATTCCGCTTTTCCATGTTGAAGAGAAAGGCAAAATTCAATTCTGTGATGATCCAGACCAGTTCAAACCGCCTACAACCAGCACTGTGGTGGCGCTTATTCAATCGGTCGAGACTCAATAGCGCAAATGGCGTATAGAACTGCCACTCTTGGCACATCGGAGTGGCAACATTGTTAATCGTTACCCAAGCTTAATAGAGCAGTGAGGCGCAGTGTTTTAAACGCTGCTCCTTAATATGATTCCTTAGTCATAAGACCAGAGCCCACAAGGCTCGATTCGGCAAATAAATTGTTCAATTTCCGAATTTTCGCATTGACGGCAATGACAAGGATCGCAATACTGCGCGACTGTTTTACTTTAGGGTGACATTATGGCTCCGCAATCTAATCGAAAAGACTTACATCTAGACGCTGTTTTACATCATGACATGAACATGAAAAGCAAAACGGCGGGCTTTGAGTCTGTCGAATTTGAGCATTGCGCATTGCCTGAATGTGACTTTAACACCATCGATCTTTCGAGCGAGTTTCTTGGTCATTCATTGGTGTTGCCGTTTTTGATCAGTTCGATGACTGGCGGCGCAAAAGACGCAGAAATCATCAACTGTCGTTTGGCAGAAGCGGCTAGTGAAATGGGCATTGCGATGGGGGTTGGCTCACAGCGAGTGAGCCTAGAAGACAGCCTACATTCAGGCCTGGGTAAAACCATTCGTGATCTCGCCAAGGGCGTGCCTTTGTATTCCAACCTGGGTGCCGCTCAACTGAGAGACAAACAACGTCTCGACAACGCCCAACGTGCGGTCGACTTTATCCAAGCGGACGCTTTATTTGTGCATCTCAACCCTATGCAAGAAGCTTTTCAACAGAATGGCGACCATGATTGGATTGGTGTGCTTAAATCGATTGAGCAGCTAAAACAGCGCATTGATGTTCCGATGATCATCAAAGAGGTGGGTTTTGGCATCAGTGGCGCAGTGGCGAAACAACTTGTTGAAGTAGGCGTGGATGCGATTGATGTTGCGGGCGCTGGTGGTACAAGTTGGTCAGCGGTCGAAGGTTACTGTCAGACAGACAATAAGATGCAGCGCGCAGCTGAGTTGTTTCGTGACTGGGGCATTCCAACGGCTAAGTGTTTAGAGCAAATTCACGCTCAATACCCTGACTTACCTTTAATTGCGTCTGGCGGCGTGCATAACGGCTTAGAAGCCGCGAAGGCGATACATCTGGGTGCCAATCTAGTTGGGCAAGCTGGTGCGGTATTAAAAGCCGCAACAATCAGCACACAGTCTGTTGTCGATCACTTTGAACAAATGGCATTAGAGCTGCGTTTAGCGTGCTTTGGTTCCGGCTCTGTAAATCTCCAAGCATTGACCCAAGCTCGTCGTCTTTAGCTCAACGGCTAATATTTACTCGCTTATTGATACAGTTAGGTTGATTTCGCCGAATTTCACGTCTTTTACAGAGTGAACGTCGATAAATTGTCTGAGTCTTAACACTTGCGCTGATATTTTGGGTATAGTCCATTCATCAATTGAAAGTGGAACCTGAATTTATGAAAAAATTGGTAATGCTACTGCTAGCGGCAACAGCGCTTACCGCATGTACTGACGAAGTGGGCACAGAAGCTTGGTGTAAAGACATGCGTGACAAGTCTAAAACAGAGTGGACCGCTGACAACGCAGTAGATTTTGCAAAGCACTGCGTTCTGCAAGATGGCATCGGTAGCGAGCAGTGGTGTGAAGATTTAAAAGAGAAGCCAAAAGGCGATTGGACAGCCAACGAAGCGACAGACTTTGCTAAGCACTGCGTGTTCTAAATTGACCGAACAAAAATGAGAAAGCCGAGCACTATGCTCGGCTTTCTTGTATCTGAAGGTCATCAACACCGACACTAACATCGATATCTACGTCGGTGACCTTTTGTAGAGTCGGCTCAACGGCATTCTTATGGGTTCTCTTGGTGACGTTCTTTTGTAGCAAGAGGTTATTTGGATAAGTCGAAAAGTCGCCGTCTTCATGCTTTATCAAGGTGTGAAACAAACGAATGTCTATGATCGTTCCTTCAATTCCTGCGCCATCATCAATACGAATGTTATCGCCGACACGGTAAGGGAAAACGAAGAAGATAAGAAAGCTAGCAGTGATGTTGCTCAGAATTGACCACTGAGCAATAAAGCTCACGCCTAGAACGGTAAACACAGAAGAGAGGAAGATAGAAAAATTCCCGTAGCCAATGCCGCTCACGAGCAAAAACGTAGCAAATAAGAAGACGAACAACAAAATGTTCACCGTTCTGGTAATGAATAATATTCTTGGTGGTTTGACTTTTTTATTCCGCGCTAACGTAGTGAGTGCTTTCGTCGCGATCGTACTGAAGATTTGATAAGCCAAAATGAAAATCAGACCGAGCAGTATGTCGTAGTCACTCAGGATTTGTAGAAATTGTTCAATCGATGACAGCATTACGTTCTCCTCTTTATAGGGCGAGTGTACGGTCAACCATCGGAAAAAGCGTCAAGTCTCTCTCAGCAAAAAATCATATCTCTCTCATGTCATTTTATAAGCCAAAGAAACCGTTGCTTTTGGTACGAATTTTTCACCTTTGGTGGTTTTTAGTTTATTTAAAGCCATGAAATTAAGGTGTTTATTTGTTTTATATTTTCTTTATCTTTTTCTAAGTGCTTTGTGATGTGGTTATGAAACTGGTGAATACAATAGCCTTCCTCTGATTAACCACAACCTTGGAGAAAGTGATGACACTTATCGCGATCAAATTGCTTTACGTGTTCTACAAAGCAATGAAAAGACGCTACTCATAATCGCGTCATTAGGGAACAACTCACCCAAAGCACCTAAGAACGGAATACAGACTTCCCCATGTTAGAGAGGGGACTTGAGCGCAAGGTAGTGCCTGCTTAGGAGAGAGTGGATATTGAATAACTATTCTTTCGTACTTTGCACAGAGAACTTACATAATGAATCTCGACTACTTTATCGCCTTCGGCACGTTACTCATGTTAGAACTCATTCTGGGTGTCGATAACATCGTCTTTATTACCATCATGACTGAGCGTCTTCCTGCTCATTTGCGTCAACGCGTACGTAATCTCGGTATCGGTTTAGCGGTGTTAAACCGCATTGCGCTGGTATTTTCGGTATCTTGGTTGCTGTCTTGGAAAGAACCGTTTGTCGAATACCAAGGGGTATCCCTCTCTTGTAATGATCTTATCTTTATTGTTGGTGGTGCATTCTTGCTGTTTAAAGGCATCAAAGAGCTTTGGGCGTGGGTCGTGCCTATTGAAACGCCACCACATCAATTCTTTGCTGGGCAAGTTGGCACGGTAATATTGCAGATTATTGCGGTGGACGCGGTGTTTTCTCTCGATTCGTTGATTATCGCGGCAAGCCTAACGCAGGACATCACCATTCTTGCTGGTGTGATCATCTCTTCAAGCGTGATTCTGATGTTGATGGCGAATAAAGTTCAGGCTGTGATTACTCGCCATCCCGGATTGAAAGTGCTCGCGCTGCTGTTCCTCATCGTATTAGGCGCGCTGCTGATTGTTGAAGGGTTAGGGCTGAATATCGATAAGCACTACGTTTACAGTGCGCTCGCGTTTGGTTTGCTACTTGAGCTATGCCATATCTTGATCAGCCGACAACCTTCTTCTCGACGTGTGGCAGGACAATATTTCTAAACTTTAATGCGAAGCTAACCACTATGGGTTAGCTTCGCTTTTTACGCTTTGCAATTCTTTAATCATGGTGTCCAAGTTGCTGTCAAAGAACAATGGACCCGCAAGTTTCAGTGCAATTGGCGACGACGTGTTTTGTGTCGCTTGCAAATACAGTTCTTTTGCCCCACTTGTATGACCGCGAGCTTCTTCCGCTTTCGCTAGTAATAGATAAGTTAAGGACGTTTGCTGATTGTACGGAATCGACAACAGTATTTGTGATGCCTTATCTGGGTTATCTTCCGACAGCGCCAAGATTGCGTTGGCTTCACACACTCTTGGGTTATTCCCTCGCTTCAATACCTCGGACAAAGAAGAAGAGTACTCTTTGTTCAGTGTTTCAATTACTTGCTTCTTATTCGCTTCATCTTTTGCAAATACTCTCATGACTTCACCAATGTAGCTTACCGAAATGGTGTAGGCGTTATCTGGTGCGAGTGCTTTTGCTTGACGAAAATACTCCATCGCATTTTCATAGCCAGCGTTGTTGTACAAAGCGCCCGTTCCAGACATCAAGGCTTTTACAGCTTCAGGATCTTTAGGGAAGATTGACACATTGTGTTCCAACTCTTCTTCCGGGACCTCAATGTACATCGCGCGTAGCATGTCATCGATCATGGATGGGAAAGTTTGATGAAACCGTTCAAAGTTGGTCGAGTAACGACGATTTAAATGAGTCTGCCCTGAAACGCGATTGTGATACTGGAACAACAAACGCAACTTTTTACCATCGCTGCTCTTGCTGGTGGAGATGCTGAACTCTACGGCGGCGAGTTTTCTGTGTTCTTTAGATTTGACTACACGAATATTGCTGTAAAACCCAATGTGTTCCATGAACTTAATGACGATGCCGTACAATTCTGGTCGTGCTTTCACATCCTCACTGACATTCAATACTGCATAACGAAATTCGTAATGGCTTAAGTGCCCGGTGTGAGTATCAGGGTTCGGTTTTGAGTCGTTTGCGCTAAACAGTAAAAATGCCGCCTGAATAAGAACAATCAAAGAAAGTGCACCAATTAAGATGGGTTGTTTGCTCTTTTTAGGACGGTGCTCAACGGCCTCTATCGCGGGTTTCGAGGCTTCAGTTTGCGACTCTTCCTCTTCAATCACCTGATCTTCAGGTTTCTGTATCGCGATTTTTTCCAGTTTTACTTCGCCATCAAATCGATACCCACGCTTTGGGACGGTGACGATGTAGCTGCATTCCTGTTGGCTGTGTTTTTTCAGCACTTTTCTGAGTTCAAATACCGCTTGGGTGACCACTTGATCGGTTAATACACTGCCGCCCCACACTTGCTCGATAAGTTCATCACGCGTGTGAGTCAGTCCTGGGTTCAGACACAAGAACTCAAGCAACTTTGAGAGACGGTTATCAATCGTAATGCATGAGTCAGCAAACTGTATTTGCCCCTCATTGGGCACAAAACGCCACTCATCTACGATAAAACTGATGTTTTTGTCAGGCATTCACGCTCGCTCTTCTATTTTTTATTCATCTCATTGAGTAAATGTAGTCTCAATTGAATGATTTTGCTGACAATTTAAAGCGCGAGTAACGTGATTTTCTACACATTTCGTTATCGGAACACCAATTTCCGCTCTCTACCTCTAATGCTTTCCTTTTTACCTAGGAAATCAACACAGAATGGAAGAAAAGTTCCAATTAATTTGTTTGTTTTATTCTCTTTTTTGATGTTTAAGTTTATGTATTTATTGGTTTTATATTTTGTTTATATGCCAGTGATGAAGTTTTATTAACTGCTGAGCTTTACGTTATGTCACAGCGGCGAAAACACAGGATGATGCATCCCACACCGCAAGTGAGGGGCGAGCTTCTTAAAGAGAAAAGGCGCAACGTTCCCTGAAGTCACTTGCAATAAGGAAATAAAAAATTGATGCATGAGCATCACGTACTGAAGGACTAGGGAATGTTAGTCAACCTTTTATATTGAGAGTTATTAAGAAATGAAACTGAACAAATTTATTCTTCCAATCGCTGTTATCTTCTTTGCTACACAAGCTGCTGCTAACCCATACATTGGTGCTAGCTACCTATATTCTGAATACCAAGTAAAGAACGAGAACACAGACTTTAGTGATCAAAACAGCGGTTACAATCTTTACATCGGTTACCAGTTTAATGACCTACTATCGATTGAAGGTGGATATGCAGATTTCATCGATACGCACAAAGACTTCGAGCACATCTATTCTGATGCTTGGCTAGCGAGTGCGAAACTAACACTACCAATCACTATTTTCGACGTTTACGGTCGTGTCGGTATGGGTCACTTCCAAACTAACCTTGGTGATTCAAACGACATCTACTACGGCGTAGGTGCTGGTGTGACATTGGGCCCAGCTCGCGTTGCACTAGAGTACACCATGTACGAAGCAAAAGTTGTTGAGAACAGCTACGCGCTAAGCGCAGAGTTCCGCTTCTAAAAAAAGCAACGACTTGTCCTAGTTGTTTTCCACTGCGCTTATGGAAGAGTGCGGTGGTTTTCTTCGTTCCATTTTTGCAAACCTGACTTACTTATCTTTATTTCGTTGTATGGGACTGGCATGGTTACCTTAATTCCAATAAGAGAAGGACTAAAAAATGGAAGTACTCAAAGGTTCATGTCTGTGTGGCAAGGTAAAAATCGAAGTTGCGGATGAATTCAAATACATGGGCAATTGTCATTGTTCTGAATGCCGCAAGTTTACGGGTTCTGACTATTCATCGGCGGGAGGTGTTGCACTCGACAAGCTGATAGTTATCGAAGGTGAAGAGCATATCCAAACCTATCAGAAGAGCGCAAATACCGAACTCTCATTCTGCCGTCATTGCGGCTCTAGCCTCTATTCGAAAAAGAACAACGGTATTGTGAATGTTCGTTTAGGTATCCTTGACGATATCCCTGCCGACAAACCGAGTTTCCACATTTTTGTCGGTTCGAAAGCGCCATGGAATGAGATTACTGATGAGCTTAAACAGTTTGAAGCGGAGCCTAAGCTATAGGTCGGTTTCTTGCTGCGTTTAGTACAAAATCGCTAAGGATTTAAAGTTGTGAGATAGAGCCACTCAATTGAGTGGCTTTTTGCTTTTGAGTGGCAGTAATATCCGACACTATACGATTAATTAACATCGACAGTTTTTTGGGAGAATATCAGTGAGCGAAGAATACAACCAAGTCATTTCTAAGCACTACGCGGCTTATCGTCCGCCACTGCATCAAGTGATTTTGCAAGCCAATTTGGAAGAGTTACCTCAGTTTCAATTGGGATTGGATATCGGCTGCGGCACGGGCGTATCGACGTTTGCTTTGGCTAAGTTCTGTCAGCAGGTTCATGGGGTTGACCCGAGCACATCAATGATTGAACAAGCCAAACCATCAGTAGGTATTGAATATCATGTTGGTGACGGTGAACACGTACCTTTTTCAGACAGTAGTGTGGATGTGGTGACGTTTGCTGGCTCGCTCTCTTATGCAAAATCAACGGCTTTATTGGCAGAGCTACAGCGTGTTTGCCAGCCTAAAGCACATGTCGTGGTTTATGATTTTGAAGTACTGCTAGAAAAACCTCTTGAGCAGCTTGGTATCGAGATGGACTTGGTTGAATCCAACTACGACCATGCTATCAACTTCAGCGATTGTGAAGGGTTTCAAGCGGTCAACGTTTATAAAGAGACAGTAGAATTAGAAGTCAGTGCAGAAGAACTGGCGCATGTGTTGTTCTCGTCTTCTAAGCGATACTCCAAGTTAGCGGAAGCATTTGCAGGAGATGACCCATTTGTAAACGCTGTTGAAGCGCTGAAACAGCATAACCAAAAGCATGTTATCCAAGCGGATACTTATTTCGCGATGTACCAAATCAACATCTAATGCTCTTGTCCTATGAACGCTCTTAAGACCGCTAATTCAGCGGTCTTTTTGTTTGTATATTTTGTGAAATACACGCGCTTTTTACCTTGTTTGTGAATTTGCGGTCAGATTTTTGGTAAATGTTTCATTTGTAAGTAAATCCAAGTGAAAGTGCGGTTTGGCTCTAATTTTGAAGGCGAGCGCTTATGATAGTCTCACGTCAATCTTGGCGCAGAATTTCAGTCACTGTGTGGCTGTTCATCGGTCTGTTGTCCAGTTACCGAATTTCATTATTACTTTTAGGCTGTAGGAAATCATCATGGCGAAGGCATTAAAAATCGAGTCAGGGCGTTACCTAAATATGGATCATGTTGTGACGTTCTCGCTTGCGAATGATTTCATTGAAATTACCACGGCAATTGAGACTTTTACATCGATTCATATTGGTATTGAAGGCAAAACTGATTACGCCGACTACTTCGTTTCAATCCAAGAATTCCACCGCATTAAGCGTGAATTGTGTGATTACATGGGCATTGATGACCCTTCGCTATTAGTTGACTAATCACTCAAAAATGACAATAAGATTACAGAGGCAGTATGCAATGCTGCAACTTGTAGTCTACGTTTTAACAACCACTGGCTAGGGTGAGCAACAATACGGCGGCGAAGATCGCCCGTTCACCAAATACAATAAGGGACGTTATGTCTGACAAATACATTGCAATGATCCAAGACTTTTTTCAGGTGTTTGAAGCCCTGAATCAACATGTCTTGGACTCCCACGGTGAATTGGCAACGTGGGAGACCCAATTGGTAAGGCTTGATATTAACCAAGGTGATAAAGAAAAGTCGTATGACGTGGCGCAGATTGCCGGCATGCTTAACTTTTCTGAAGATGCAGTAAAATCATTCTTAGTGATATACAGCTTCTTAAGTAACAATCTTTATGATCTCATTGGTAATCGTGAATACGAAGATTGGGGGACGGACGGCGATAGCCTACAAGTTGAGTACTCTGATCTTACTATTGAATCATTTTATGCCGATCAAATTGCGCCACTGATGGAGCGAAGAGTGTACTTCGAGTGGACATTTGATGCGTTACAACGGTCGTATGATGAAATGATGGCGATTAGCCACGGTAGAATAGCTTAGTGAGTTTAACGGCTGGTTAAATAATTAAGTTAAGACAAAAACAAAAGCCGCTCGTTTTAGCGGCTTTTGTTTTTAGGGCTTTCAAGTATTTCTGTTTCCTCTTCTTACAACTCTTGAATTAAAATCTATTGGCTTATCACGTATTGTGATGATGAGCGATTTACTTGTTAGAAGAACAAACATGAAAAAGACAATCTCAATAATGGTATTGGCAGTGGCGCTGGCTGGCTGTGATGACGCAAGCAAAGCCATTGACCAAGCACAAGAAGCAGCAAACAAAGCGATTGATACGGTTCAAGAGCAGATGGAATCGGTAGAAGATGCATTCAATCTCGATCAGTTTGGTGATGCTGCTGAATCTGCAGAACAGTTAGCTGCATCTGTAGAGGAAGCGATGAATGTGGATTTCAGTGATCCACAAGCCTTGATTGAAGCAAAAGAGCATATTGCCAACGCATACGCTTGTTTGGTGGAAGCGTCTTCAGAGTCGACGGTGGATAAGGTGATGGATAAAGTAATGTCATCGATCGGTAGTGAAGAAACCAAATCTTTGATTGAAGAAGGCATCGAAAAAGCGCAAGCCGCCAAAGAGTGTGTGATGTAATCGAACCGGAAAATGAAATACCCATGGCATGTGTCGTGGGTATTTTCCTTTTGCCAGCTATTCGAGCCTATCTTCTTCGTCCTGCATCTTGAAGTCACTTGGGTATACAGACTTTATTTCTACATTTTTACTTTTATTGGACCGTGAACTTTCGTTTTATATGCACTTTCATTCGGATGAAAACAGTTCACAACAGGATGATATCCTGTCATCAGAAGTGAAAACTTAAGTTTTGTCGATTTTGTCGTATTTATTATCCAGATGAATACTAAAAAATCCTGTAACGCAAATATCTCCACAAAATCATAGCCTTACATTTGAGGCGATAGCTTCTTACCACTTATACGTGCTTCATGGTTGTTTTCACCCAGCAAATTTTACTCATTGTAAATGATAATAATTTGCAATAGCGTTCACGAAATATTCATGTTTTGTGGACGAACTATGTTGGCGGTAAAGAAAACGACGTTCTCAACACTCTTGGTGTTACTTGTCTCTATTTATTCCTCTTTTGCCTTTGCGATTGACTATGACAGTGCGGTCAACGACATTGCGCAGCGCTTAGATAAAGCATCTCAGCTTTATGAACAAGGCGATAAAGACCAAGCAAAAACAACAGTACAAATGGCGTATTTCGAGGTGTTTGAAAGCCTAGAAGGTCCGGTACGAATTAATTACTCGCAGCAATACGCGTATCAACTAGAGGCGAAGTTTGGTGACATTCGCAAGTTAATCGTTGCGGGAAAACCAGTTGATGAAGTGGATACGGAAATCAATTGGTTGAAAAAAGAAATTCTGGGTCTGCCGGAGATCTTGGCGTCAGGTCACCAACTTAAAGCTGAAAACACCAATCTACATACCGAGGATATCTTGCCGTTTTGGCGTGAAGCGGTCACAAGCATCGACACCCAGCTCAATGCGGCTTTGACTGAATATCGTGAATCTGGCGAACAACCAGAAAGCGCAGCAGAAAAACAACAGCGTGCATTCGATTTAGTGCAACAAGCGCAGTTCAAAGGGTACAAAAATACCGAGCTGGAAATCGCTATTCGGTTACATCGATCTGCAGAGCGTTCAGCAGAATACAACGCAGCGTTCCGCTCTATTGCCAAAATCACCAAGCAACCTTTTAATCAACAAAACCTGATCCGATTTGGGTATGAGTTGTCGACCTTGGTTCAAGGATTGAAAGACGAATTACCGGGTCTGCCAGCGACACGCGATTTCCAAGTTCCTGATACTGCGAAGGACGCCGATACAGCAGTTGCTGCACGTGATTGGAACCCTGTCGTCAGCGATATCATGACTGCGATTGATGGCGCTATTGATAGCTATAAACATGGTGACAAAACGGCGGCTATTCTTGCGGTACAAGATGCTTACTTCGATCATTTTGAAGCATCAGGTATGGAAAATGCGGTGGGGTCGAGAGACAGCGCATTCAAATCAGAACTTGAAGGCTACTTCACCCGTATTGTCAGTATGCTAAAGGCAAATCAAGCTCAGGCTGATATTGACCAGCAAGTGCAAAAGCTAAAAGTAGGCTTGATGGATGCAGCAGGCAATCTATCTGAAGGCAACTTGAGTTGGTGGGCGATGTTGATCGCGAGCTTCACCATTATTTTCCGTGAAGGATTGGAGGCGCTGCTTATCGTTGCCGCCATTACCGCTTACCTGATCAAAAACGATGCCTCTGACAAGCTATATGTTGTCAAAAATTCGGTCGTTGTTGGTCTGATTGCCAGTGCGATCACCGCGGTATTGTTCCAGTGGCTATTTGAAAACTCTGGCGCAAGTCGAGAGCTGCTTGAAGGCATCACCATGTTGATTGCTGTTGTCGTGCTGTTCTCTATGAGTTACTGGCTGCTTTCCAAAGTTGAAGCCGCTCAATGGAAGCGCTACCTCGAAAGCAAACTTGCCACGTCGATCACCACAGGTTCTCTCTTTGGTTTATGGCTGGCGAGCTTCCTAGCGGTTTACCGTGAAGGTGCAGAGACGGTCTTGTTCTACTTTGCTTTGGCAGCCGATACCAACTCTCAAACCATGGTCGCCCTGATTGCTGGATTCGCTATTGGCGTGCTACTGCTCGCGGTGATCTTCTTTGTCATGCGCTATAGCGTGGTCAAGCTCCCTCTGAAACCTTTCTTCATCTTTACTGGCGGATTCATGTATCTGATGGCGTTTGTCTTTGCGGGTAAAGGTGTCCTAGAGCTGATTGAAGGCAAGTTATTCCAACCGACATTAATTTCAGGCGCGCCAGAGTTTGCTCCGTTGGGCATTTACCCATACATGGAAACTTTGCTGCCTCAACTGGCGCTTATCGTGGCAGCAGTCTTTGCGCTTATCGTAATGAAAGCAAGAAGTAAGCGAGATCTTGCTCAGCAAGCTCGTTGTTAAACATGAAAAAATCTTTGTAAAATCAAGTAAGTAAAGGACATTACTATGTTGAATAAAAAACTCATCGCTACCGCAGTGGCTGCTTCAGCTCTATCAGGCATGGCTATGGCAAATGATCTACCTTTCGTTGAGCACCCAGCTGGTGAACCTCTTGAAATGAATGGTATGGAGATTGCTGCTGTTTACCTTAAGCCCGTTACGATGGAGCCTCAAGGTATGATGCGTGCAGCTTCTAAATCGGAAGTGCACTTAGAGGCAGACATCCATGCTCTTGCTGGTAACAAAAACGGCTTTGGTGCGGGTGAGTGGATCCCTTACCTAACCATTAACTACACGTTGAAAAACGTCGATACCGGTAAAGTGCAAGAGGGGACCTTCATGCCGATGGTGGCAGCAGATGGTCCTCACTACGGCTCAAATATCAACATGTTAGGTGTGGGTAACTACGAGCTTACATTCCACATCGATCCACCGTCAAAAGCGGGTTTGCTGCGTCATACGGATGAAGAAACTGGCGTTGGTCGTTGGTTCAAACCATTTGATGCTCAATACAAGTTTAAGTACGTAGGCATTAAGTAACCTTCCTTGTGTAACAACCAGGCCGCAGTTTGTGGTCTGGTTGCTCTGTTTTTTTGAGTGACTTATCTGTCTGATGCACTGTGCATGAATGGTCAGTGGTAAATATGAGCTTCTATCTTTCTCACGTCTTACTCGTTTTTTTGCTCCCAGCGATGCTATTTGGTGTGCTGTGGGCTGCGCAATCTAACGCTTTGTATAAACACCAGATTGGGTGGTTTGTGCTTGCGGTGCTCTCTGGTTCCGCACTGTTTCATCTACTGCCATTTAGCCAAGTGAATGTACTTATTATTAACAGTGTTTATCTTGGCGTTATCTTCCTGTCGGCTTTACTTGGTGCCATATGGCGATTGCCTTCGGTCTTATTGGTGTGCTTGCAAAGCGTAACGGTCTTTCTATGCAGTTTTGTTTGGGCAAAAGAAGCCAAGCTCACGATGTTGAGCACAACCAACGTTATTAACACCGAGCTGATTTTAAACATCAGTTCTGTGGTTCTAGGATTTGTCTTGATTGCACTAATCAAGATCGCGGTCTCTTTGACGACCAAATCCCTATCCAAGATGGCTCGTAATGCACTTTGTTTACTGTTGTTAGTGCTGGCAGCATTGCCCCTCTCTGGTGAGATTATTCTGGCGTGCATGAAGCTAGGGATTCTTGGTCTCGATAAAGGTTTACTGTCTTACGTATCTAAAGTCACCAACTTCTCTTGGATTCTGTCTTACGCCGTACTGGCATTAGTTTCTATTTGTGTGACTGTCTTTTTCGTTACTCAGACTCGACCACTACAAGAGCAGGTGAAGCAAGCTGAATCCGCGATTGAACGACGCAAACATCAAGCGGTTTTGAATTCAGCTCAACGTAAAGTGCGTTTTAATATTGCGACTATCGCTACGATTCTGGTTGCACTGCTTTTCTGGGATCTTGTCGCTTCTCAACCGATTCGTCGTTCAGAAGCGCAACGTATTGAAGTGGCAGCCGATGGCGCTGTCCATGTCCCTATCTCTGAGCAATTAATCGATGGAAAACTGCACCGATTTGAATGGGTAGCAAGCGATGGCAAAGTGGTGCGCTTTTTCATCATTGATCGTTTTGCCGGTGAAGAGAAATTTGGCGTTGTCTTTGATGCTTGCATGCTGTGTGGTGATGCAGGATACGCGCAAGTTGGTGATCAAGTGGTGTGCTTGGCGTGTGGCGTACATATCTTTATTCCTTCGATTGGTAAGCCTGGTGGGTGTAACCCAATCCCTATTCCTAAATGGACCGTCGCGAATCATGAAATCGTAATTTCGAAGTCAACCCTAGAAAGCGGTCTGAAATATTTTAGTGACGTGGTGGAAGTCATGGCGACAGATCCAGTCAATGGCGAGAAGATCAGCAATATGGAGGCTGAGCACAGTTATTCATTCTCAGGAAAGACCTACTTCTTTACCTCTGAGCAATCTTATGACGCTTTCCGTGATGATCCATGGAAATACGCGGACGTTGAACCGCTAAATCCGTTAGGAGAGTAATCATGTTAATCAGAATGCTTCGTCAGTCATGGCGACATGATACCAACCGAAAATTACTCGCCGTCGTTACGGTTTTTCTCGCGGCGAGCCTAATCTCAGCGCTGCTGGCTATTTCAATCAATATCGGTAACAAGATGTCGATGGAGATGAAAAGCTATGGTGCCAACATTGAAATCTCTCCTGAAGGACAAGTAAAGCTGCCAGATATTTTGGCGAAGAACGTCAACAAGTTGGAAAAAGAAGACTTACTTGCAGAGAGTGAACTGCCCAACATCATGGATATCTTTTGGCGCAATAACATTATTGGTTTTGCTCCATTTGTACGTGGGCAAGTTAAAGCGTCTGAGTTCAATAAAACCGTCAATATTATCGGTACTTTTTTTGATAAAAACCTGCCTGTTTCTGACGATGGCAAATACCGAACGGGTAATAAAACCATCTCGACGTATTGGCATGTCGATGGTCAATGGCCAGATGATGAAAAAGCTCAAGCCTTGGTAGGGCAGTCATTGGCGCAAAAACTGGGTCTTAAATCTGGTGACAAGCTTGAGTTGCGCGGCATCGAAAACCGCACATTGTCAGTAACGATAACGGGTTTACTGGAAAATGGCACGACGGATGAGAACGCAGTGTTACTGCCGTTGAACCTTGGGCAGAAACTACTGGGTTTGGAAGGACGAGTACAATCGGTAAAAGTCTCAGCATTGACGGTGCCGGAAAACGCACTATCAAAAAAAGCACGTGAAGATTTGGAATCGCTCGATTCGGATGAATATGACCTTTGGTTCTGCACGGCGTTTGTCTCCTCAATCTCTTTCCAATTAGAAGGTGCGATGAATAACGCAATGGTGAAGCCTTTGTGGCAGGTTGCCGCTTCAGAAGGCATGGTGATTCATAAGATCCAAAGCTTATTGTTTGTTGTGACGTTTGCCGCCTTGATCGCTTCTGCGATGGGGATCGCCTCATTAATGACCAATGCGATATTGCAGCGAGCCAAAGAGATTGGTTTGATGAAGTCCCTTGGTGCTCACAACTGGCAAGTGTATGCGTTGTTCTATTCTGAATCGATGATTTGTGGCGTGTTGGGCGGCTTACTTGGTTGCCTTGCCGGGTGGGGATTATCCAAAGTGGTTGGTTATGCACTGTTTGGTTCATCCATCTCTTTTGATTGGATCATCGTTCCAGTGGTGCTGTTTATCTCGACCCTAATTACAGTGTTAGGTACTTACTTCCCTTCACGCAGAATTGCTTCTCTCTACCCAATTGAGGTGTTGTATGGCCGCAAATAAATCTTCCTCTATGCTGCTTACCTTAGTTTGGCGTTCGTTGAGATTACGTGCGCAACGTGTTCTCGTGGTGTTTATGGCGTTGACGGTTGGCGCGGCAATCATTACTGCAATGGCAGGGGTCTACTTCGACATTAACCAGAAGATGAGTCATGAGCTACGAAACTACGGAGCGAACTTTTTTGTAGGACCGGACGCGACAGCGACATTAACGACAAAGCAATACCAACAGATCAAAGCTGAGGCACCTAAAGACAGTTTAATTGCTTCCAGCCCATATCTGTACGGCATGGTACAAGCCGAGCTAGAGAAAATTGTCTTAATGGGTATCGACTTTTCGCAGTTGAAAAAACTGGTTCCTTATTGGCAAGTGGAAGGTCGATGGATTGGTGTCTCTTTTGATGATCGGAATGTCATGATCGGAAAGAAACTGGCAGAGAAATTAGAACTCAAAGTTGGCTCTGACCTGACGGTCTACAACAAAAGTGACCGTTATACGTTCAAGATTAAGGGCATCATTGAGTCAGGTTCGGATGAAGATAACTACCTAATTGTAAACCTACCGTTCGTACAAAAATGGTTGAAAAAAGGGGATGAAATCAATTTTGCCATGTTCAGTCTAACGAATGATAAAGGTCAGGTAGGGCAGTTTGAATCGACTTTGAAGCAGCAGTACCCAGACTTGCTTGTTCGTCCTATCCGAAAGGTGTCAGCATCGGAAGGTAAAGTACTCAATAAGATTAAGCTGTTAATGGGCATCGTCGCTTTGGTCATTTTAGTGTTGTCTACCTTATGCGTGAATACAACCATGACGTCGATGATTTCTGAGCGACGTTATGAGTTCGCACTACAAAAGTCTTTGGGCGCATCCAATCAATCCATTACTCGTCAGATTGTTGTTGAAACTCTTGCCATTACCTTTGCTGCAGTTATTGCAGGGTTGCTAATCGGCTATGTGTTAGCGCAATTTCTTGGACACTCGGTGTTTAACGCCACCATTGATTTACGTTTCCCTGTGCTGGTTATCACTAGCTTACTTTCTTTCGCTGCGGCTTTAGTGGCTGCAACGCTTCCAACCATCAGAGCCATTCGTATCGATCCGGCTAAAGTGCTCAAAGGAGATTAACCATGTCAGATTACGCTATTAAGACCGAAGGCTTATGCAAGGTTTTTGACCAAGTTCATGCATTGGACGATATCAATATTGAGGTCAAAAAAGGGGAGTTTGTTGCCATTATGGGGGCGTCGGGCTCAGGTAAAACGACCTTAATGAATATCCTCAGCTGTTTGGACAATCCGACCTCAGGCAAGGTGTTCCTCGATGGTGAGGAAGCGGACAGCCTAGATGAAGAAGGGCGACGAGCATTTCGAGCAGAGAAAATCGGTCTGGTCTTCCAGCAGTTTCATCTCATTCCTTATCTCACTGCTCTGGAGAACGTGATGCTTGCGCAGCATTACCATAGTGTGCCCGATGAAGAAGCAGCAAAGCGAGTGTTAGAACAAGTAGGTCTAGGGCACCGCTTTGAACACTTACCGAGTCAGCTTTCTGGTGGTGAGCAGCAGCGTGTATGCATCGCTCGCGCGATTGTGAATGAAAGCCCGATCCTGTTTGCTGACGAACCCACTGGTAACTTGGATGAGGAGAACGAAAAAATCGTCCTCGATATTTTCCAAAAACTCCATGCACAAAACCGAACCATCATTATGGTCACCCACAACCCAAGCTTAGGTCAGTACACGGACCGAATCATCCGCCTCCAACACGGCAAGTACATCGGAGAGGAGGTGTTAGATGTGGCATAAACGCCGCTACGTGATCGCGCTGTTAGCCATGCTTGCGTTATTTGGTTGTAAAGACCAAAAAGCACAAATCGGGCAACCGAGTCCTGATATTGCTGCAATGAATGCGGCGCAACAAACGGTAAGTCTTGAAAGCTATCAAGGTAAGAAAATTGTTCTGGAATTTTGGTCTTCCACCTGCGGTGCGTGCATTGCCATGATGAAGAAATGGCAAGACGTATATGCACGTCGAAGCGATGAAGTCGCAGTGATAGCGATTAACATTGATGACTACGAGGTCGACTTAAATGAATACGCCACCAAATATGGGTTTTCATTTCCGATGGTGAAAGATCAATTGGGCATCACTAAAGAACGTTTCTCTATTGGGGTGACACCCACAACTTACCTCATCAATCGCGATGGAAAGCTGGTGGACATGCACATCGGCTATTCAGCGAGTATGGATCTGGACAAGGTCATCTCTCAACTTTAATCATTTTAGGAATCAACCAAATGTTACTTACAAAATTCCGCCCGTTTTTGACCGCTCTGATTACTGTCTTTGCCATGATGTCTTCTGCTTGGGCGACTGAAAACTTACAAGAAAAAGTACAAATTGAATCACCAGTCATCTTTCAGTTAGCCAGCGGTGCAAAGGGAACGGGGTCGAAAATGACCATTCACAATAACTCAGATGAAGCTTTAGTCATCAATGGCTTCAAAGTGGATGAATTCGACAAGACCATGCTACACGGGACGAAGTATGAAGCGGGTAAGCGCAAAATGTTTATGGTGAAAAGCATCACTATTCCTGCACATAAAAAACTCGCGCTTACGCCAAATACACACCATTTCATGATGTTTGGTCCAAAGCGTGAATTAGAACTTGGTGAGTACCTGACGATGGTAGTAAACACCAATCAAGGTGACTTCAAAGTGATCGCGCAAGTGGTGCCTCGTAAGCTGAAATAAGGTGGCTCAATGAAAGTACGAATAGGTTTGGCGTTGGTCGCAGCAGCGTTGTTTAGTTTGAGTGGTTGTTCTGAACCCGAGCAAGCAAAGAAAGAGCCACCTAAATTGACGCAGTTGGATCAGCGTCTTACCCTCGCAGAATCGGCAGGGTTAATGGACAAGCGTATGCCGATGAAGAAATTGATGGAGCAATATGTATCGGTTGAAGCCGTCGACCTTGATAGCGGTGAATATCGCGATGCCTCCATGAGTGTAGACGAGTCATTCTCTGCATTTCCCATCGACCCAAGTAATGCAGTAAAGCTATCTTCCCGTGATGATCTTGCTGGGATTAAAATGCGTGAAAATAGGTTGCCTGTGTATTTGATTAAAGATGATAACGGGCAAGTCTCTCGAATTGTTTTGCCAATTCGTGGTGAAGGTAAATTTGGTTTGATTTATGGCTACTTAGCCCTCTATAGCGACAACTACCACATTGCGAGTCTGTCGTTTTACAAACATGGGGAGAGCGCAGGATTAGGGGCGGAGATTACCGATAACGCTAACTGGACAAAGCAGTTCAAAGATAAGCCTTTATTCGACCATGGTCATCCATCGATTCGTATCGTACAGGAAGGGCGCAATACACAAGACGCTTACTCTGTCGATGGAATCAGTGGGGCAACCTACACCAGCCAAGGCGTTGAACACGCGATTAATTTTTGGACCGGGGATCTTGGTTTTGGCGAGTTCTTACGCCAATACCGAAATTAAAAAGTTTGACTATTCATAAGGCAATTTAAACTCTGCGCTCAAGGAGAAAAGGTGATGGCACTTAGAAGAGGTCAAGTTTCAGAAGAACAACTGATGTTATTGATTCAGCTTACTAAAATTCGCTCAACAGTATTAATAAAAGCACTTCGAATGCACTTAGTCGAAGGAAAAAGCCAGCGCTTAGCCACTGAAACGGTGGGTATCAATCAGAGCTTTCTCAGCGTTCGTTTACGTAAGCTTCGAGATGTTGAGTCGACGGTTCTCAAGTTAAGGAAGTTTTATTAAGTGCCCACCACTTTTTAGTGACGCCTCTGCATTCAGCGACCATGCTACTTTTATTCACTATAAGGCTTTGAACAACAACGGTGGCGTTAGTAACAGCACAGCGTGAGGGTACAACAAAAAGGGGATATGACTATCCCCTTTACTGTTTCTACTTACCCATTAGCTCTTGGGTAAAATAATCCATACAAAGCTGTTGGGCTTGTGGTTTGATACTGACCTGCTCGTTTTCTCGCAATGCTAAGTAGAGTTCAATGATCTTTTGGAATGCGGGAATAAGGGCGTCGCGTTCTGGCATAGCAACGGTCTGCTTTAACTGTTCACTAAACTTAGGCAAACGGGATTCAATCTTCCTTACACCTGAAGGGGTTAATCCTTGTTGCTGTAAAGCCAGTGGTGATATGGCAACCGAGCGAAGGAAAGACAAGAACTCAGCTGCTTCAAAATACTCACCACGCGCAATTTTGGTCGCGCCATAATGGACCCAAATCCAAAAGCGGTCTTCAATCCATTGCGGATCTGGTTGAGGGTAATGGGGCTGCGAAGTGGTGAAGACTTGCGATAATTGACCATCGCGCTCCCAAAGTACTTTTGTATGATCCACGCGTGCTGCTGCATCCTGCAGTGCGACAAATTTGAAATCAACGTGAATGGCATCAGGTGCGTAAATCGCGATGACCAACCTTGGTTCTCCCACGTGCTCACCAGTGAACGCCGCGACTTGTCCTTCTACCTTATCGATAAGTGCAAAGCGTTCTGTCATCACCGATTCCACATCATCAGGGTTGATGGCGATAACCAAGTCCAAATCACTGTATTTATCCATTGAATCAGAAGCATAAGAGCCACTCGCTCCAATGCCGAGGATGCGTTGGTCGGCAGTAAATACCGCAAGAATCTTTTTTAGAAGCTGTTCATGAGCTTTAGGGAGCGTGCTTGAGAATTTCATATTTTACCTATTAATCATGGTTGATATTAGAACCATCAGGAGATGGTTAGTGCGGTAAAATTAGCGCAGCATTACAATATGGCGTTAAGTGCTAAAAGAAGCAAGAAAAACCGGCTTGGAAAAGCCGGCTAATAAATTACTTCAGTGAGTTGTGGTGCATAAATTGATCATCAATGCCTTTGAGCTTCATGTCGTCCATGATGAAATTCACCGTATTCAATAAGCGCTGTTCGCCTTTCGGGATAAGGTAACCAAATTGACCTTTGGTGAACGGGTCTTCACAGCGTGCGGCTTCTAAACGCTCATCGGTGACTTGATAGAATAGACCTTCAGGTGTCTCGGTAACCATCACATCCACTTTGCCCGTAGCGACAGCTTTCGGCACATCTAAGTTATTTTCGAAACGAGTAAAGCTGGCATCTTTCAGATTTGCATCGGCGAATTTCTCGTTGGTGCCACCGATGTTAACGCCTACACGAACGGATGCTTGGTTTACTTTATCCAACGTGTTGTATTGCTCGGCTTTGCCTTTTGCGACCAAGAAACACTTGCCAAACGTCATATAACCCTGAGTTTGTTCTGCATTCAATTGACGTTGCATCTTACGTGTAATACCGCCCATCGCGATGTCATATTTGTCTTGGTTAAGGTCTGTCAGCAGGTCTTTCCAAGTAGTACGAACCAGCTTTAGCTCTACGCCTAACTGCTCGGCGATGTGTTTCGCGACATCAATATCGTAACCAGAGTAACTTTTGCCGTCATAGTAAGAAAAGGGTTTGTAATCGCCAGTTGTACCGACACGCAATGTTCCTGATTTTTGAATGTCTTCTAGCTTGTCGGCTTGAGCGACGCCAGAAACTGCCAGTGCTACGGAAGCAAGTAATAATGTTGTTTTTTTCATTGTTGTTGTCTGATTTGTTGTGTTTGAACGAATTTTCAAACTAACAGGAACCGCAGCAAAAACAGATCAAACCAATCGAAAAAAGCGTAATTTTTCAAAAATAATTTCTTGTCTTGAAAGTGATTGCATTTGTCTCTTTATACGTAAGAAGAGCAAGGTTTTTTGTATGAATGGCAGGGCGTTATGAATCGGATTCATCCTAAGAAATTGCTTCGTAGTAAATGGACGGCGGCACAACCCGTAAATAAAGAAAAGCACTTTATCATTTCAGAAATGGAGTTTGATGAAGAGGGCAATGTCGTGAGGTGTGTGATTGAGGCGGTTATGACCAAGCGAGAGCGTGAATTAGATTGGCATGATCTAAAAGATACACAGCAGTGGCGACAAGGATGGAAATAAGCCGTTGGAAACCCAAAAACGAGATGGAGTTAGAAAAGTGATGAATATGAGTAGGTTCGTTGTAGAGACTTTGCTATTAATGGAGTCGTCACTCTACTTATTCAAACACAAGGTAATGCCATGATCGATTTTGACAGTTCCTCGGTATTCAAGCTTAAGCCAATAGAAGTCTCTAAAGTTCGCGACGATTTTCACAAGTTCTTAATTGACGGTGAGACCGTTTTTGCTGGCTTTAAAACCGTCCGTGACCAAGTGGTGTTCACCAACAAGCGTGTTATCGCTGCTAACGTTCAGGGCATCACTGGCTCAAAAGTGGATTACACGTCGCTTCCTTATAGCAAGATAAATGCTTTCTCAATTGAGACATCAGGCACGTTCGATTTAGACTGTGAGATTGAGTTCTTTCTCAGTGAGGTTGGGCGAGTGAGCTTTGAGATAAAAGGCTCGTTCGATCTAATCTCATTCAACAAGATGATAAGCGAGTATGTGCTGACGTAAATCTTAGTTCCAAATTAAATGAGCGAGTCGTGTCGCTACACCAAAAAGAAAAAATACAGGAGGAAGGTAAACGCCAGCAAGGTTGCAGATAACACTGGATAGATGATGTAGGAGTCATGATTGCTGGTGCGCTGGTAACAGAATGAGACCAGCAAGACGTTGTAAACAACGAGCAGCAAACTGATCATGGTACCGCTATTCAGGCTTAAACTTGATAACTGAGTAAGAAAGAATCCCAGCAATAGATAATCAAAAACGATTAGCCAAAGGAACGCTTTCTTTAGCGAATCATTGTTAGGCTTATTGGCCGCGGGTAATGGCATATCGAACTCAACTAAACAATTACTGCAATCATGATATTGGGGAAAAAAAAGGTCACGCAGAAGGAATGAAACTGGTGACCTTTTTGGGTTTAGAGGTCTTGAATCTTGGCTTTTTGATTGTCAGATTCAACAGAATAACGAATCACTTCTTGTCTTATCACTGGCTGGTTAAACTCCGCTTTCTGTTTTGCTTTTTCTAGCTCACTGTCTTGCTGGTCTCCGAAGAAGGTTTCTAAAACCTGAGCAGCGGGCGTAGTGAGAATAAACAACTCTATACGGCGGTTTTCGCTTGAATCTGGTTCATCCGGGTTAAGCAGCGCACGATCGGACATCCCCGTGACTTGCATGACTCGCTCATCAGGCATGCCACCCTCAACAAGCGTTTTTCTCGCAACGTCGGCACGAGACGCGGACAATGCCCAGTTTGATTGTCGACCAAAGTGCTTTTTGAAAGGTGTAGAGTCAGTATGACCACTGATGATCAATGGGTTGCTGATGCGTTCAAACACAGGTGCAAGCGCAAGCAGTAAATCTTCAAAGAAAGGGGTCAACTCCGCGCCACCACGACTGAACATGTGCTGCTTGTAATCATCTTGCAGTGCGATACGTAGACCTTGTGGCGTAATGGTTACGTTGACGTTACCTTGTGCGCTGATTTGACCTACCACTTCATCGATGACTTTCGCCAGTAGAGCAAGTTGCTCTTGTGTGTCGAAGTTACCAGGGATCAGCGAGTCGATTTCTGGACCATCGCCATCACCTTGGAAGTACGAGCTCACGACATGATTCGAGTTGTGTTTACTTGGCACAGAAGAGTCCTGTGCCAAGTCGATTGGAGAGATACTTTGCGAGGTATCGAAAGGGTTACCGTAACTCTTATCGAAGACACTCGAGCTATGAAGGTGAGCCATAATGGCTTTGCGCTCTTCCTTGTCGACCACCTGCATGACCCAAAGTACAAGAAACAGCGCCATCAAAGCGATCATAAAGTCGGCAAACGCGACCTTCCACGCGCCACCATGAAACTCATCATGGTTGTGTGCTTTGACGCGTTTGAACACCACATGCTCTTGTTTTTGCATTATCCCTCCTGTTCAGATAGCCACTTCTCCATTTGGTTGAAAGTAGGTTTGATGTCTAACTGAATGTGTTTACGACCAGCATCGATAGCGAGCAATGTTGGCTTTTTCGCAACGTAAGCGACCAAAGTGGCGCGCACACATTCGAAAGCCGTCATGTTTCGTTTCACTCGCTGAGCCATGGCGTTACTGAGTGGATCTAAACAACAGTAACAACCAAAAATACCAATGAATGTACCGACGAGGGCAGCAGCAACGTGATAACCGATTAGGGCAATTGAACCATCAATGGCTTGCATAGTAATGATGATGCCACCAACTGCAGCAAGAATACCGAACCCAGGAAGTGCTTCTGCGGTGCGTTGCATAGAGCGCGATGGCAACAGCATTTCGGTTTGAATTGCTTCGATTTCTTGTTCTAACAGTCCCTCTAATTCATGAGGCGACATTTGTCCCATTGCCATTAAACGTAAATTATCAGTAATGAAAGAAATAAGACGATGGTCGTCACTTACTTTTGGATAAGCGAGGAACATAGAGCTCTGTTCTGGTGATTCAATATGTGAATCGAGAAACTTAAAACCGCGGCTGCGAGCAGTCTCTAGTAGATTGTTAAGCAGCGCCATTAACTCCATGTAGTATTCATACTCTTCGTCAGGACCTGAAATGGTTGCGCGCAATTGCTGACGCATTTCTTTCAAGACTTGCGGAGGGTTACCAATGATCAGTGAGCCAGCAGCGGCACCAATGATGATCATAAATTCAGCGGGTTGCCAGATTGCACCCAGATTACCGCCTGCCCACATGTATCCGCCGAAGACACACAACAGGACAGTAATGGCTCCAAAAAACTTTTGCATCTCGTGACTCCTAAGAGGACATTAATTGGTTAAGTTGTTTAAGCGCTTGTTTGTGCAACTGACAGATGCGAGGTGGTGTCAGGTCGAGCACGAGCGCGATTTCATGTAGGTTGAGTTCGTGTTGGTAAAACAAGGTCAGCAACAGTTGGTCTCGTTTTGGCATTTTGCCAAGAGCACTGTCTAAGCTACGACGTATATGTTCATGCTCCATACCGTCATATTGACCACCAAAGTGGCTGTCATTACCGCTTTCCATCAACTGATCGAGACTTTGCATTTCGCCTGCAAGCGCCGCGTTTTGGCGGTTGTAGTAATCTTTCTCATCGGTGCCGAGGGCTTTAATGATCTCGGCATCGGTTGGCATTCTGCCAAGAGCACGAGTGAGATCTCGGGTCACGTCGTTCAGCTCATGCGCTTGCTGACGTGTCTTGCGTGATCGCCAATCCAATCGGCGTAGCTCATCGAGAATGGCACCACGAACACGACAAACGGCGAAAGCAGGGAAGTGTGGATCTTCCACATCCCCGTAACGACGACCCGCTTCAACAAGAGCAATCAGACCAATTTGTTGCATATCTTCGATGCTGCAATGAGACGTTGCATGAACACGCAGTTGGTTCACAACACGTTTGACCATGATCTGATGACGCTGCAATAGCGCATTCTCGTCAATCGGGCGAGACGGCGTGTTCACTTCCTCCGTCTCGGTATAACTTTCCTGTAAGTTCATCTCCAACATAGTTGTGCCCCGTTATTGCACAACGTATTTGGTTAGCAGAACATCATCGATATCACGCACGATGTCAGTTTTTGCGAATGCCAGTAGCAAGGTTTCTTTCACCTCACTTTGCAAAGTGTCGATAGCACCTGTTTGTTGTAGCTCATCGAATGTTTTATCGCTGAATAGCTTAAGCAATGAGTTCTGCACCATAGGCATGTAGTCATCGATGCTTTTGATGCGCTCAGGGCGACGTGTTTCTAAGGCTAGCTCTAACATTACAAAGTGCGTTTGTTTTTTACCTTTGATAGTCAATACCACTCTCTCCAACGGATGGAAGCTTGGCCCTTTACTCGTTGGTTGCTCGACCGCTAGAAAAGCCAGTGGGGAGTCCTCTAAATAATCGTTGAAACTGGACGCCGATGATACTGACTGTGCGCTTTTGTTTAGATACCAAATACCACCAATCACAGTGACTCCGGAAACGAGGGCACTGGTGATGATCATGGCGATAAACAGGGCGATCATTTGTTGTTTGGTCATAACCTTTTTCCTCGGTGATTCATTAGGCTTGAGTGTTTAGCCAATGCTCTGAATAGTTTGTTGTTGTATTAGATTGAAAGGTGCTGGATTCGCGAGCGGCAAAGATAGATGCCTCTTCTTGGTTGCCATCATGCGCGTGTCGCTCTTGACCTTGATCCGAGCCGACATTGACATCGACATGAACGAAGTTTTGCTCTTGAAGTTCCGTTCTTAAGCGTTCTGAAACTTGCATCAATGCTTCGCGTGTTACGGTGCTATTAGCGTTGATTTGCACGCTTAAGCGATCTCCCTCGACACGAACCAATAGATCCAACTTACCGAGTTCTGGCGGATCGAGACGAATCTTGGCTTCTTGCAGGTTCTGTTGTGCTTGCAACGTCACGCGGTCTTGAAGTACTTGCATCATCTGCTCACCCCATTTACCAGAACTGGTATCGACACGAACTGCCGCCCATTCCGACCCCTGAGCTTGGGTTGCTGCGAGCGGCGTCGTAGGATTGGTGTGCGCCGCATGAGCTGTCGGTGACTGCACTTGCGCATTAGCCGTCAAAGGCTGTCCCTGAACTGGCTGGTTAAGGAGTGTTTGCAAATCTGCTGCAGATACTTTGACCTGATTTGTGGCGCTAGCTTTGGCTATGCTTTGATTCTCTGACGTTTGCGTCGCCGCTCCCAGTGTAGAGTGTGGTTGAGTTGCCGTACTGGTTGCTTGCGTTGAGCCATTTATCGCTTTGGTCGTAACTTGACCAGATTCGCCTTGTTTGCCGGCTGCTTTCACCATGCCTTGCATCAGAGCTTGTGCTTGAGCTGCTAAATTGGCTGGCGTCGCTGGAGCTTGAGAACTGAGTAGGGCATCCACCGGGGCATCTTCAGAACTTGAACCTTGCTCGGTTGTTTCTGTATCGGCAGGCGCTTTAGGCAACGCTTGTGCATTCAAACGAAAGCCGGGTACAGGAACGTGACCGGATAGCGCTTCTTGCTGAGTTTGAGAAGATGATGCAGAAAACCCTTGCTCGGATCGTGCCTGCATTACTTTCCCATCTTGGGTTGGCTGAGAAGCAACACCGCCAGAAATTGAATTGGTTACCATCATTGTGTTAGCTCCATGGTCATTGCAAGTTGATACGCCATGGCTCGCTCTTGCTGGTTACTCACCGAACTCATTTCTTGCTCTAGCTCGTTGGTGGCTTTTTCCAACGTAGTAAAAGCACTTGCGTGCACTGCTTTCGCTCGTTGGATTTCCGGCGCCAGTTTTGGGTCTTTCAAGAATGGCTTGTGGCTAATAAGCAGCTCTCGCAACTGTAAGTCGTAGCGCTTAAGAGCTCGCCAATCAGCCGTTTTAGTGGCGATTTGGATCAGTTTTGATAAGTGGCGAAATCGCTCTGGCGACACTTTATGCTTGCTGTCCAAAATTCATCCAACCTTCTCGAATGTTACCCATGACACGTTCAACGTTGTCTAGACGTGATGTGTCGTTTTGTACGCTGGTGTAGAACAGCTCTACTTGGCAGAAGTCGTAAAGTTGACGTAAGTTGTCAGCAATTTCACCGCCGTTCTCTTCATCTAAAGCGCTGCTTAATCCAATGAGGATGTTCATGCATTTGTTAATACTTGCGCCTTTTTCCGCAAGTCGGTTGGCAGCTAGGTGACCGCGTATGCGTTCAACTTCATCGAGTAAGCCATCGATTAACATGACAACGAGCTGATGTGGGTTTGCTGATGCAGCTTGTGCATCAAGATCGACTTGCTGGTACGAGTCGTAGCCGGAATCCATGAGCATGAGTAGTTCTCCTAAAGCCTTAACCAAACAACGACTGGGTTTGGTTCATTTGCGTCATTAACGTGTTCATTTGGGTAAATTGTTTGATGTAGCGTTTGTACGACATCTCGTACTTGCGCTCTAACGTGGTTTGTTTATCTTCGATGCGTCCAAGGTTGGCTTGTAGTGCATCTTTGCGAGATTTGAATGTGCCAGAAGAGAACTTCAGGAAAGGTTCTGCCATGTCATCCAGTGAATCTAGAAGTGCACCATCACCGTTAAAGATGGACCCTAGTGCAGCACTGTTGCTCTTTTGAGCTTCGTTAAGCTTGGTGTGATCGACTTTCATCTTTCCAGAACGGTCTAACGTAATGCCGATTTCACTCAAACGCATGCCGCCGTGTTCACCACGAACTAGGCTCGAAACCTGGCTTTCGATAGTGCGCATGGTTGGATCACTGGCAAGTACGCCACGTGCTTGATCTTCGCCACCTGTTTTGGTGTATTCATCGATGGTTGAAATCAATGAGTTATATGCTTCAACGAACTTATCAACCTGTTCTTTTGTGCCTTCTGAATCTGTGCTCACTTCAAGTGCAATCGGTGTTTCACCTGACTTTTGCGCTTTCGTTACTGTAAGGTCGACACCATCAATCACGCCTTCAAAAGTGTTGCTTGCGTTAGTTAGCTTTAGACCGCTGGTTTCTGAACCAAGTCGAATAATGGCATCTTGTGGTTTACTTATCTCAGTCGTGCTAGTGAAAGCATTTTCAAACCATGCTTCACCAGTACCCGATGCGCTCGCATTGATTGTGTTTGCGACACCTGTTTTGGTGCTAGACAACATAAAGTGAGTTTGACCGTTAGAGCGCACAAGTGTGGCGTTAACGCCAGGGTTATCGGCGTCGTTGTTGATTGCACTAACCAGCTCTGTCATGGTTGCTTTACCATCGCCGTCGTTATCAACGGTTGATAAGTCCAAGCTCATGCTTTCACCGTTGATGGTGAAATCTAAAGAACCCACCGCAGGGATTTCTGTTGATGCATCCAAGCTTGCGGGCATACCCGTAGAGATCTGGTGTGAGGTTGCAACTTGTTTAACGAAGATCTGATAGTTACCCACCAAAGCTTTGGCATCGGCCTCAGCAGTAAAAAAACCTTCTTGAGATGTCGTAGCTTTGTTTTTGATAACGCTGTTGGTGCTGCTGTTCATCTCTTTGACGGCGGTGCGGAAGTCGCGAAGGGCAGTTTCTACTTTGCCTAACGCTGTTAATTGAGATTGATACTTGTCTGTTTGCAGCTTGTAGCGTTTCTGAAATGGTTGAACATCTAACGTGGCGAATTGGGTTGCCATGCGTATTGGATCTAATGAACTCATGAGGTCGCTCCCTCTCTCATCTGTGGTTGGCACTGCGAGCTGTCGCAGTGCCACTAATAAATTGTCTATCGCAAGATGCGTGCCTAATGTTTAAGTCTATATAAAACAATGCACTACGATGATTTTGTGTGGTTGGGAGGAAGCGGATTTTCCACCTGTTGGTTCCGCTCTTCCCCTGAATACTCTTGGGGTTTCCCAAATAGAAGAGGCGACCAAAAATAGGCAAAGATTTAACGCAATACCCGAGTAACCTGAGAGGCTTGGTTGAGTGAGAATAAGTTGGGTATCGAGAGGAGAAAATGAGGCTATGAGGCTGTACGCATAGTGAGCAGATTTCGGGGTTTACTGCTAAGTGTTTCAGATTTTTCTTACCCTAATAAGAGAACTGTTTTTGCTATCTTATGCCCCTGCAATTTTTGTGGTTGTCAATGACAACGCTCTGAATCCTGCATCTTGAAGTCACTTGGGTATAACGTCCGGCTATTCCTCAATTAGATCCAAAAAAGAACGACAGTAATGAATGATTTTGTTTTTAGACTTATGAAGTGTGCCCGTGCATACGAAGCCTTCATTGGAACCAAACTACGCAGTAAACAGAGTATTAATGCTGAGGAGTTGGCGAGTATTCGTATTGAAGCGGTTTCGCGATTCCCTGAGCTTAAATCTTACCATCCGACTCATGGTGCGGAATCTGCGGAGTTTGAGCTGTTTAATAAGGTGCTGATCAACACCATGCTCAAAGCTGGATTTCGTGTCCCTACTAATCAAAACAATGGTGCAAGTAGTATCTACATTCGTCGTTAATAAATCTTTGCGTGGCGGTTTTTCACTTATACCCAAGTAACCTCGAGATGCTAGGTTCAGCGAGAATGACTTGGTTTGTAGACGCGGCGGCGATTTAAAGGTTTAGTGGGTCTAAATCAAGAATCGACAATAAAGTATACAAGCCAAGACCCTTACTATTTACTAAGAGTGCCGTTTGGGAGCGTGTCTTTGACTCGCTTTTTTAGTCAAACAAATGGCTGCGTCAAACAACTTGGAAAGAGCTGGCTATTACACTGCGTTGTTTTCCTTGCTCTCGAATCAATGACAACACTCTGAATCCTGCATCTTGAAGTCACTTGGGTATAGGTATAAATCAACCCTATGTGAACGAAAAAAGCCTCCCGGATGAATGGGAGGCTTAGAGCTTTCAGACGAACTAAATGTTGTAACTTCTTAGTTAATAGAAGGGGACTATTAACGTAGTAGCGACATTGCCATACCAGGCAGTTGGTTCGTTTTAGAAAGAACCGTTGTACCAGCTTGCATAAGCATTTGGTTCTTAGTCATGCTTGAAGATTCAGCTGCGAAGTCAGCATCCATGATACGACCTTTCGCTGCAGAAGTGTTCTCAACCATGTTGCCAAGGTTAGTCATAGTGTGTTCTAGACGGTTGATGTTCGCACCGAAGTCTGCACGAGAAGAACCAATCTTTTCAACTAGACCTGCAGCGCCACTGATTTTATCAAGAGCTGCTTTCGCTTTAGCTGCGTCACCAACACCGTCAGTGATTGCTGCATCAGCTAGGATATCTGTGATTTCAGTAATACCAGCACTTGCGTCTACAGACAGTGTTTCAGCTGAAGATGCACCAATTTGGAATGATACAGCGCCTGCACCGAAGCCGCCGCCTTTAAGTAGGTTTTGACCACCGAACTTAGTGTTGTCAACGATGTTGTTAAGTTCTTTAGTTAGCTCTTGGAATTCTTTATCAAGAGAAGCGCGGTCAGTAGCACTGTTTGAACCGTTCAACGATTGTGTTGCTAGGTCGTTCATGCGGTAAACGATGTTAGTCATTTCATCCATCGCGCCTTCCGCAGTTTGCATCATTGAGATGCCGTCTTGTGCGTTACGCATTGCTACGTTCATACCACGAGTTTGTGCTTCTAGACGGTTAGCAATTTGCAGACCTGCAGCGTCGTCAGCTGCTGAGTTAACGCGGAAGCCTGTGCTCAAACGCTCCATTGCGGTGTTTAAAAGACCATTTGTGTTGCTTAACGTGTTTTGAGTAACAAGTGAAGCGTAGTTAGTATGCATAGATAAAGCCATCGTAAGTCTCCTTGGTTTTCAATATCTTTTCAGGCCTCGGGAATTTCCCTGCTCACTAACAAGAGGCGGTTGATTGGTTTTAATGATTAATTAGAAAGTTAAATATTTTTTCTAAATGGGTCATTTTGATGGTTTTTGGTGACGCCCATTCCAGAAAGTGACTGATTTAGCCCCAGTAGACTGTTAAATCGTCATCACATCTACAAACTAAGTCCTTCGTGCATACAAACCAAATCAACCTTGCTGGACCAAGAATCTCAAGATTACTGGGTATAAAAAAAGGGCGAACTCTAAATTTAGAATTCGCCCTTATTGTTCTACGGCATTCTTACTTTATTCGTCATCAAACGATTGAAAAGACAGTGACGTAGGAATATCGCTGAAGTATCCGAAATAGTAACTCGCGCCTAATAAACGGTAGCGGTTGAGTTCTACTTGGCTTGCGACACGCCCTGCTACCCATGGGAATTGATTGCGACGTAGGAAACGAGCGATAGGCAAAAACGCATGTTGATCTTCTTTGTTTTCTATCGTCACGGATAACTTAATCATGTCTGGCTCGAAATCCACAATATGCTCAAAATGAATTTGATTTGTCGCGATCTCGAACCAGAGTGCAAAGGCGTTTTCTTTGAGCTGCTCAACCAAAGTACCAACGCGCTCGTGTAAGCAGAGCGCTTTATCTGCTTGCAGGGAGGGCACGACATGTTGAAATCCTGCATTGTGAAACTGAATCATTTGCTCAAGAAAGTGTGCGCCAGGCTGCCAAAGCAGTGCATCAACATGAATTGGTACGACCACGTTGCTGATCAAATCGGGATGAAACGCTTCCAATTGAAATTGAGTTTGGCGAAGTGCGAGGTACAAGCTGTAAAGATCTAAGCAAAACAGCATTTGCTCAGAAAGCTCAAATTGATACACGCTCTGCTCACCACGCGACCCAAAACGTAATGTGAGGTGTTGGTATTCCACTTCTCCGGTTTTCGTCTCACGAATTGCCTGACAAGCATGCTGAATGTCATTGTGTTTGAGTGCATCAAAGACTAATTTATCGTCTTCCGTGACAATGTGTTCCTCGGCAAGGCAACACAAATAGTCGTACATCGCTTGGTTTGAGATGAGATTATCCAAGGTTACCTACCACGTTAATTTGTTTGTTTTCTGGAATTTCATTGTAAGACAGGACTGCCAACCCTTGGGTAAAGGTGCGGGCGTAGCGCGCCAACAATGGTCGCAGCTGAGGCATCACCAGTAAAATTGGTGGCAGACCTTGCTGCTTAAGCTGTTGACGAATCAAGGGTAAGTTCTGCTGGAACTGTCCAAGAATGTTTGGCTCGATTGGGAAGCTGTCTAGCATTACCGTGCCTGCTGCTTGCGCTTGTTGCAACGATGTCATTAACATCTGTTCGAGCTCGTCAGACAAGGCGTATACGTTCAACTCGTTTTTCTGACCAGCAACTAGGTTCACCAAGGTGCGTTTGAGTGCGCAACGTACGTCTGCAGCAAGCAGAATTGGGTCTTTGGTGTTTTCCGATGATTCCAACATGGTATTGGCGATGGTGCGAATGTCTTTTAGTGGCACTTGATCAAGCAGAAGCTGACGATACACCTTAAGCTGTTGGGCAGGTGTTAATGCCGCCGCTAAAGCTTCAGCCAGTTTTGGCGCTTGTGCTGTGAGGCGTTGAGTCATGGCTTCGACGTCATCGTGCGTAAACAACTCTGCCAAATTGGTCTTCATGATCTTGCTGATATGGGTGGCGATTACCGTACCATCATCAACTACTTGATAGCCCATATTCAGTGCTTTGGCTTTCTCTTGATGCTCAATCCAAACGGCTGGCAGTTGGTAAGCGGGATCGCTTCCTAGAATACCATCGACTTCGCCATAGGTTTCACCAACAGCAATTGCCATTAAGCGTTCTGGTTCGATAAAGCCTTGTTCAATCACTTCACCATTTAGAGCGATGGTGTATTGATTTGGCTTTAAGCTTAAGTTGTCGCGGATACGGACTTCAGGCAGTAAGAAACCCACTTGTTCAGAGAGGTTGCGACGCACACCACGAATACGCTGTGCCAAAGGTGCACCTTGTTCTCTGTTGACCAAATGCACTAAGCGGTAACCTAGGGCAAGAGACAAAGTGTGAACGTGTGGAATATCATCCCAAGTTAGCGTGGTCTCTTCTTCTTGCATTGCATGAGAAAGCGCTTCTACTTGGTCAATTTGTGGGTCTTGAACGGGCTTTTTACTTTGTCGCCATCCAGCAAATGCCAATACTGCAGCAAAGGTGAAAAATGCCAAGTGAGGCATGCCCGGTACGATACCAATCACCACCATAATGCCAGCAACGGTGAACAAAGTTGCTGGTGTTGCCAGTAACTGCTTATGCATGGTTTCTGACATGCCATTGTCGCTGTCGTTGATACGAGTAACGATAATGGCAGCGGCAGTAGCAAGTAATAGTGATGGGATTTGTGCAACGAGACCGTCACCAATGGTCAGTAGGGCATAAGTCTTGAAGGCTTCGGAAGCAGGTAATCCGTGCTCGAATACACCAATACTGATACCACCAATGATGTTGATGAATAGGATCAGTAAACCTGCGACAGCATCACCACGAACGAACTTAGATGCACCATCCATTGAGCCGTGGAAATCGGCTTCGTTCGCGACTTCTTTACGACGCAGACGTGCAGTCTCTTGGTCGATCAAACCAGCGTTGAGGTCGGCATCGATCGCCATTTGTTTACCTGGTAAGGCATCCAAGGTAAAGCGAGCGGATACTTCAGAAATACGCTCACCACCTTTGGTGATCACGACGAAGTTAATGATCATCAAGATGGTGAACACCACCATACCAACGACATAGTTACCACCGATAACCACTTCACCGAAGGCTTGGATAACTTTACCTGCCGCATCTCCACCGTTGTGACCTTCAAGCAATACGATACGCGTTGATGCTACGTTCAGTGTTAAGCGTAATAACGTCGCGACCAACAAAATGGTTGGAAAAACTGAAAAGTCGAGTGGTCGCTTTGCTGTAGTGCTGACCAGCAATACCAGAATCGCTAAAACGATGTTGAAGGTAAACAGCGCATCCAACAGTAATGGTGGTAGAGGCAAAATTACCATTGCCAAAACCATCAGCAAGACAATTGGAATTCCCATATAGCCTTTGGTGGAAGTTTGAAGTTGTTTTAACCGGTTAAACATACTCTCGTGTCCTTGGGTAAACGCGGGTTAATCAGTGTTGCAAATGCTTTGGAATTGAAAAGTGAGGCAAAGGTGTTGGTTCTTTTCCTTCCCCTTTACGAAAGGCTTTCAATTGCAAAACGTAAGTTAGAATGTGAGCCACAGCGATATAGAGCTGGCTCGGAATGGCTTGCTCAATTGCGGTGGTGTGATAAATCGAACGAGTAAGAGGCGGCGAGTTGATGATCTCGACCTTGTTCTCGCGGGCAATGCGTTGAATGTGCATTGCGGTCTCATCGACGCCTTTTGCGACCACAAATGGCGCATCAGAAAGTGATGGCTCATATTTCAATGCGACGGCGTAGTGAGTCGGGTTAGTGATCACTACGTCTGCAGTTGGCACCATTTTGTCGATTTTACGACGAGCAAACTGTTGTTGAATTTGTCGAATACGTTGTTTGACTTCAGGGCGACCTTCGTTGTTTTTGAACTCTTCTTTGAGCTCTTGTTTGGTCATTCGTAGTTCCTTGAGGTGTTCCCAACGTTGGTAAGGAATGTCAATAACCCCAAACAGTAATAGAGCAAACCCCATCAGCAGTAGACCTTCGAACAAAATCGACATGATCAGAGAAAAACCTTGGCTCAACGGCAAGTTTTGCATACCAAGTAGCGGCTGCAAATGGTTGTCCAAGTAGCCATACAGGATGCCGAAGATAACCAAAACCTTGAAGGTCGATTTCAACAGCTCAACGACTGAGCGAGTCGAGAAAATGCGCTTAATACCTGAGATAGGGTTGAGCTTGCTTAGCTTTGGCATCACGTTGGCTGGTCGAAACATCCAGCCACCTAGCACCAGGCTACTGCCACAGGTCACAATGATGATCACCGTGAAAAGCGGTAACAGCATCTCAATAATGACAGCCAAACTTTGACCTAGGTGCTCAACCAACTGTTTTGGATTTTTTAAGTCTGCTTTAGTCAAGGTCATGTTGTAGCGGAATACGCCCGAGATGCTTTCCCAAATGCCATTCAGTTGAGAATAAAAGAACAGCGCCACCGCTAAAAATATCACAGCAGTCGTGAACTCTTTTGCGCGAGGAATCTGCCCTTCCTGGCGGGCTTTTTTTACCTTCTGGGGGGAAGCTTTCTCGGTTTTGTCTTGTGACGACTGATCGCTCATGAGCCCCCCAACATAAAGTTGTTCAGAAAACGAATCGTGTCATGCACCAATGCGGTGTAGCGGCTTGGGACGCCGGACACTGAAATCAAAACACTAAATAGACCTAATAACATGGTCATCGGGAAGCCGAGTGCATACACGTTAAGTGACGGGGCTGCTCGGTTCATCACACCAAAGCTGATGTTTGCAAGCAGCATGGACACGATAGCCGGTAGCGCTAAAGCAAGTGAAGAGGCAAACATCCACCCAAATATGTTGATAATGCCTTGAAGAGATAGAGCGGTAATACCTGAGCCGACCGGCCAAACGACAAAGCTCTGAATGACAATGTCGATAACCAACAAATGTCCTTCAAGTGCAAGGAACAGCAAAGTAGAAAAAATCAGAAAAATACGTCCAAGAATGGCGACCGAAAGTCCGTTCACTGGGTCATTCATCATCGCCATACCTAAACCCATCTGCAGAGAGATGACTTGACCAAGCATGGTAAAGACATTGAACAGCATATGCAGAATCAGCCCAAACATCACGCCCCAGATTGCTTGCTCGAAAGCAAGAAACAGAGACGTCATAGAGAAGAGTTCGACTTCTGGCATGGGTGGCATCAGTGGAGCGGTGATCACCACAATAGAAAGGGCGAGCAAGCTGCGCACCCAAACAGGAATAAGTGCATCTCCGAAAAATGGCATGGAGATAAACACCGCGCCAACACGGAAAAATGGCCACCAAAGTTGACCAAGAATCATGGACAATTCCGCGAATGAGACCGTCATTAGCCGATCATCCCCGGAATGTTGTGGAATAGGTAATCGAACAGCTCCATGATTTTTCGCAGCATCCAGTGACCTGCGAAAATCACCATAAGGAGTGTGACTAATAGACGCGGTAAGAAACTCAGTGTCTGTTCGTTAATCTGTGTTGCGGCTTGAAATACCGCAATACACAAACCAACAATCAAACCAGGTACAACAAGCACTGCCACCATCAAGATGATAAGCCATACTGCGTCAGAGAATAGAGTGACGGTTAATTCTGGTGTCATGATGTTCTCCCATCACCCAAAGCTGGCAGATAAGGTGCCAACCGTCATCGCCCAACCATCAACAAGAACAAAAATGACCAGTTTAAAGGGTAGGGAGATGATCAGAGGTGACAACATCATCATACCCATTGCCATTAAGACACTAGCGACCACCAGATCGATGATCAAAAATGGAATAAACAACATGAAGCCAATTTGGAAAGCCGTTTTGAGTTCACTGATCACAAATGCTGGCAGTACAACAGCGAAAGAAATGTCTTCAACATTTTGATCTATTGGCTCATTTGCAATACGTAACATCTGCTCTAATGAGCTTTGGTGCGTCTGCGCTAACATAAAGCTTCTGACTGGCTTTTCAGCCACAGAAAACGCCTGAACCAAAGTAATTTCACCGTTGTCATAGGGCTTAAACGCATTGTCGTAAATGTCAGTCCAAACGGGACGCATAATCAGAATCGTCAGCGTCAAAGCAATACCCACCAACACTCGGTTTGGTGGGCTTTGTTGCAAACCTAAAGCCTGACGCAAAATTGCTAGTACGACGATAATACGCGTAAAGCTGGTTGCCATGAGGATAAACGCTGGCAAGAAGCTGAGTGCTGTCATGAGCAACAGAATCTGAAGCTTCACACTGTACTCTTGTTGTGTGTCGCCGTCGGAAACCGATAGGATTGTTAAGCCGTTGTCCGCCGCCATGGTTGGCAGTGCAAACAGTAATAAACCGAACACCACCATCGTCAGCAAAGATCGTCGACGCTGACAAACACTCAGAACATTCATTGCGCAATCCATCCGAACTTATCGACCTACACCGCTAAGTGCGGAGTCGTGTACATCAATAAGGCGAAGTCCATATTTATCGTTAACAACGACGACTTCTGCTTGTCCCATTAGCGACCCATTAACTTTAACGTCTAGAGGCTCACCGTTGAGTTTATCAAGCTCAATGACGGTGCCTTCACCAGCTTTCATCAAGTCACCTAACGGTATCTCTTTGCTCGCGACTTCAAGTGTTACGGTCACTGGAATGCTCTTGAAGAAACTCAAATCGCGCTCGGCAACAGGTTCAGCTTTAAAAGTTGGCTCAGTTTCAAAATCTTCCAACTGAAAATCATCAAAATTTAATTCATCGGCGTCGAATGCTGTGTTCTCTTGCGCTTCGCTCATCGCTGCGATTCCTTATCTGGGTTAAAAATCAAAACAAGCTGACCGTCTTGCTCGGCAACACGACCAGTGAAAAGGGTTTGGGGACCAATGCTGATAGGCACGGTATTTAGAAGCTCTATTGGCAAAATATCGTTAGGCTGTAGCCCCACCACGTCACTGAGCGCCATGGTTTTTTTGCTTAGCACGACGTTGAGACGAACGGGGGTGGATTCTAAAGAACGACAAAACGGCTGATACAGATCGGCATCGCTGTGCATTTCCAGCTGCTCAATCAGAGTTTGAATCATCGCACTGTCTAGCTTGAGGTGAATGGTGCCCTGATAGTCTTCAAACGCGATGGAAAGTTCGGCGTGTAAGCCAATTCCGCGTGGCGTTTCATACTCACAAAGTTGCCACATTTCTTGAGGAGCGAGCCAATTGGTGATGATTCGGCTAATCCGTTCTTGCAATCGTAAGTCACTAGCGGTTAATGAAGTTGAACTTCGCTCAGTCGTCGCGCCGTAAAAACGGTCTGCTAACTTAATCAGAGTTTGCGAATCACCATGAACATACACCATGCCCTCATCTTGATGTTGGTAAGTGGACGTTTGGTCCTTATCCAACAAAGTTGGCGAGAACCGATGCAGCTCGACTGAAATTAAGCTCGCTTCGACTTTGTTTGAGCTGAGCCAATTTTGCAATTCATTTGTGAGGCTAGAACAGGATTCTGAAATCAAAATTTCGAGCTTTTCACGAATGATATGAATAGGTTTGCCTAATAATTATACATCTAACAAATTGATGTCGGAAATAGGCTCGTTAACTTTGTTTTCCATCTATATTTTACCGTGCGTTAACAATCTAAACTGCTTCAACTTAATGGCGGCCAGTCTATACATAAAATTTAATAATCCTTTAGTGTTAACTTTGAATATTGTGACTTTAGTTCACATGTTGATTTGTAGGTAACTATATGCACTTTTAATGAAAATTAAAAAGAGTTAGGTTGTGGCTTATAAAATAGTTAATAAAAAATATAACAAGCGGAAGCTAAGATGATGTTAATTCAATCATTTTGGATTGATAGATAATAAATTCATCTAACCTCATGCAATACAAACCATTTTTTGTTGGTCAAATTAAGTTTAAGTAAGAATGAACCCTGCTTTCGTGGGCGTTTGTTGACCAATTTTAATATTTCAGAATAGGGTCTTAATATGATTACCTATGCCAAATTTCCTAATTTGATGGCATATTTAATTAACCATTCTATGTCAGGGCTTTGTAAGATATACCTAGGCAGAAATGGCTTAATAATATTTTCAAGCTTATTTTCTATTGCACTATTAACCTTGTCTAATTCTTCAGTTGCTGGAGAAAAGATCACCATACCCATGGATCTTTCTAATTGGACATATAAAGGAAATAAGTTTGAGTGCAACTTGATGCATTCAAATGTTCCACAGGGGAAGTTTTATTTCCTAGCGGAACCAAATAGCCAAATTTCGTTTATTGCAGATGTTCGAAATAACAACAATAAATGGAATAGCGCGGTGCTAAGTAGTGAGAATGCTCCATGGTCTAATGAGCTTTATACGAAAGATGGGGCGTTGGTTGAGTATAAATTGGCGACGAATCGGTTTAAGTTTGACCATGGTGCAGATGCATTACTGGAGCAAGTTGCTTCAGGTCGTTGGGTGACATTGTCACTTGACGGAAGTAATCCTTCCGCTATTAGCGGTGTAACGTTACCAACTATCCGAATGCAAAGTGTATTGGAGTCCTTCAACCAGTGCCGCGCTCGTTTGCCTAAGCTTTCGTTTTCCCAAGCACGCGATATCAATCTGCCATTTAATTTTGGTCAAAAGCAATTAAGTGTTAAGCAATCAGACACATTGGCCGCCTTATACAGTTATGTGTCTGTCGATGAGCGCGTCACTAAGATTTTGATCGATGGTTACACCGATAATGTAGGCTCTCAGCTTGCAAATTTAAGCGTATCACGTCAACGAGCCCAGCAAGTCGCAGATGCCCTTGTTGCGCTAGGTGCTGAGCGCAGCATGATTGAAGTTCGTGCTCATGGCGCTCGCTACCCTATCGCCAGCAATAACACGTCAGCCGGACAAGCTAAAAATCGCCGAGTCACACTAAGACTTGTTCGAGACAATGAACGTGTGATTGCGAAAAATCGCCCAGAAGTAAAACAACCCCAACAAGAGAAGGTAAAGGTTCAATGATGACGAAAACAGATATTTTGTTGGTTGAGCCAAATGATAACCTTGCTCAACCAGTGTTGGGTGTACTTGAGAATGCAGGATATTCGACAAAACACAGCCGCACTGGTCGTAGCGCACTCTTGCAAGAGCGTGCTTGTATTACTCTGGTGAGTTCTAACTTGCCTGATATGTGTGTGCGTGAGTTTGTGGCATGTCACCAGAAGCAACGCAATGCTGGTGTCGTGATCGCTGTTGTCGATCAAGAACAGGGCATCTTAGCTGCGGAAACAATGAAGTCAGGCGCGACAGACTACCTACTTCGTCCGTTCGAAACCAACCAATTACTGAATTTACTTAAGCGCGTAGAAGCTTTAGGTAAGCCATTGGCAAACATCGTGGCGGAATCATGGCGTAGCAAACAGGTGCTTCAATTAGCTCATCGCGCAGCGTGCACTAATGCAAGCGTCCTTATTACTGGTGAATCGGGTACGGGTAAAGAAGTGCTTGCTCGCTATGTGCATGAACAATCTCCAAGAGCGGATGGACCTTTTGTCGCGGTCAACTGCGCGGCTATTCCAGAATCCATGTTGGAAGCGGTGTTGTTTGGTCATGTAAAAGGCGCGTTTACCGGAGCAACAAACTCACAAAGCGGCAAATTCGAAGAAGCCAATGGTGGCACCATTTTGTTGGATGAAATCGGTGAGATGTCGCCAGCAGTGCAAGCGAAACTACTACGCGTACTTCAAGAGCGTGAGGTGGAAAGAGTTGGCAGTCACAAAGCAATTCAACTGGATATCCGAGTGATCGCGGCGACCAACAAAGACTTGCGTGAAGAAGTGCAAAAAGCCACGTTCCGTGAAGACCTTTACTATCGTTTGGATGTACTGCCATTGCATTGGCCGCCGCTGCGTGAGCGCAAAGAAGACATCTTACCGATCAGCCAATTTTTCATCGAAAAATACCAAGATGGCAGTCGTTGTCATCTGTCCCAAGATGCGATTTCAGCACTGAGCCAATATCACTGGCCAGGCAATATTCGTGAACTCGAAAACGTTATTCAACGCGCTTTAGTCATGCGTCACGGTGATTACATTACCGCCCATGACTTGATGTTGCCGATTGAATTGTTAACACCAGTCCAGTCTGTTGAGCCTGTTTCAAGCTTTGGACATGTCGAAGCGAAGAAGCAAGCTGAGTTTCAATTTGTTCTAGATAAATTACGTCAGTTTGGTGGAAACCGAACCAAAACCGCAAACGCATTGGGTGTCTCTACCCGTGCGTTACGTTACAAGCTCGCGGCAATGCGCGAGCACGGTATTGATCTACAGTCGGCGCTTGGCTCGGCTGCCTAAAAGGGGAAAACAAAGATGGCAAGTCAACCAACCAATGCGGTTTCAGCAGAGCAGCTAATGCTGTCAAAAATGGAGGTGATGCGAACACAAGCTCAACCTCCGGAATTTGTGGTAAGTGCAAACCCACTTGATCAGAAAACCTTGAATACTCCAATTTCTTTTTCACAAGCGATGACGAACGTGCTCGATACGGTCAATCAACATCAGTCAGTCGCAAGCCAGAAAATGACGGCTGTAGAAACTGGGGCAAGTGATGATTTGGTCGGGGCAATGATTGCAAGCCAAAAGGCGAGTCTCTCATTCAATGCTTTGATGCAAGTGCGCAACAAAGTCGTGATGTCATTTGAAGATATTATGAAGATGCCGGTGTAATACATGTCAGAACTATCCACTCAAGTCGCCGGTACTTCTGCAATGCATACTGGCACCACTCAGTCATTCTCTTCAAGCAATGGAATGGATGACGTTACAAACAAAATCAAGCAATTGTGGTCAAGCAGCCAACGCAACCTGGTGTTGTCTGCTGTTTTGGCTGCTATTGTTGCCGCGCTCATTGTGGTCGCGCTTTGGAGTTCTTCTCAGAGCTTCCGTCCTCTATATAGCCAGCAAGAGCGCTTTGATATTGGCGAGATTGTGTCGGTATTAGAAACGGAAGGCATCAGCTACCGTATGCAAGAGCAAAATGGACAAGTGCTGGTTCCTGAAGGTGAGGTTGCACGTATCCGTATGCTTTTGGCTTCAAAAGGGGTAAAAGCGAAGCTGCCAACGGGTCTTGATTCATTAAAAGAAGACAGTTCTCTTGGTACCAGTCAGTTCATGGAAACTGCACGCTACCGTCATGGTTTAGAAGGTGAGTTAGTACGTACTATCATGTCTCTAAACTCGGTCGCAAACGCACGTGTGCACCTTGCTATTCCTCGTCAAACCCTGTTTGTGCGTCAAAATACGGAAAACCCGTCGGCTTCGGTCATGCTAGAGCTTAAACCGGGTGAAGACCTTAAGCCTGAGCAAGTTGAAGCGATCATTAACTTGGTGGTTGGCAGTGTGACGGCAATGAAGCCGGAGTTTGTCTCTGTCGTTGACCAATACGGTCGCCTACTGAGTGCAGACGTTGCTTCTGCTGAAGCTGGCAAAGTGAACGCCAAATACCTTGAATATCAAAAAAACGTTGAGAAACAAATCATTCAACGTGCCGCTGACATGCTGACCCCAATCGTGGGACCAAGTAACTTCCGTGTTCAAGTCGCGGCAGATATGGATTTCAGCCAAGTTGAAGAAACTCAAGAAATTCTGGACAACGCTCCAGTGGTCCGTAATGAGCATACGATTCAAAATAACTCAATTGACCAAATCGCTCTTGGTATCCCTGGTTCATTGAGCAACCAACCGCCAGTCACTGGTGAAACGCCAACAAATGACAGCCAGAACTCAAACGCGCGTTCGGAGATCAACCGTCAATACGCAGTGGGTAGCAGTGTTCGTCGTACTCAATACCAACAAGGTCAGATAGACAAGTTAAGTGTTTCGGTCTTGCTGAACTCACAAGCGGCGCCGGATGGTGTGGCTTGGAGCGAAGCCGATAAAACGCAAATTTCGACCATGATCATGGACGCAGTTGGTATCTCAAACGCTCGTGGTGATAGCTTGAGCCTTATGAGCTTCAACTTCACTCCAATCGAGATTGACGCGCCGCCGGCAATGCCTTGGTGGCAAGACCCGACGGTACAGCAGCCTTTGCGTTACGTGATTGGCGGAATGTTGGGTTTGGCGATGATCTTCTTTGTTCTTCGTCCGCTTATCATGCATCTCACAGGTGCAGACAAACCTGCTCCTGAGCTGGAGTTTGCTGAGCCGCAAATCGAACCGGATTACGACAACCTACAAACTCGTGAAGAGCGTGAGCGTGAAGAAGTGCTCAATCGCAAACTATCAGAGAAAGGGATTGCCGTTTCGTCTGGATTGGATGTTAACAGTGACATGTTACCGCCAGCAGGCTCTCCACTTGAGATTCAATTGAAACACCTACAGCTTATTGCCAACGAAGAGCCAGAGCGTGTAGCCGAAATTCTGAAACAATGGGTAAACATCAATGAACACAGCGCCGTTGACGTCAAAACAGACGCTTAGTTATGTAGAACAAACCGCCCTTGTGCTACTGGGGATGGGAGAGGACGCAGCTGCAAAAGTGCTGCAAAACTTTACTCGTGATGAAACCCAGCGTGTGACTCGCGCAATGGCGAAGTTGAATGGCATCAAAAGTGATTCTGCTCGTGGTGTCATCCAAAACTTTTTTGAAGATTTCCGAGAGCACAGTGGCATTCGTGGCGCGTCAAAAGAATACTTGTCCAATACGCTACGTAAAGCGTTAGGTAACGATTTGGCAAAGGGGTTGCTCAACAACCTGTATGGCGATGAAATTCGCAATAACATGCAGCGTTTACAGTGGGTAGAGGCGGAAACGTTGGCACGATTTATCGTCAACGAGCACCCACAGATGCAGGCTATTTTCTTAGCTTATCTGCCAGCGGACAGTTCTTCAGCCGTATTGAAGCACCTGCCGCAGGATTACCATGATGAGATCTTGTTCCGCATTGCTCAGTTGCAAGATATCGATCACCAAGTTGCGAACGATTTGCACGAGCTTGTAGAGCGTTGTATTGACAAGGTTTCTGCTAGCCAAACCACGCCTTTGTCTGGTGTGAAGCAAGCGGCAGACATCATTAACCGATTTGAAGGTGACCGCGCGTCCTTGATGGAAATGCTCAAACTGCACGACGAGGATGTTGTGAATGAAATCGAAGAGAACATGTTCGACTTCATGGTGCTGGGTCGTCAGCGCGAAGAAACCATGGATGCACTGGTTCAACAGATCCCATTGGAATTGTGGGCTGTGGCATTGAAAGGCTCCGAGATTACTATGCAGCAGGCAATCAAACGTTCTATGCCTCAACGTATGGTTAAAGCGCTAGAAGACGATATGGAACTGCGCGGCGCCGTGGTATTGAGCCGAGTGCAGCGTGCACGTCAGGACATTATGCAGCTAGTTCGTGAGCTCGATGAGTCGGGCGAAATTCAACTGCTACTTTACGAAGAGCCAACGGTGGAGTAACGCAATGGCAGACAAAGCACCAAATACCATGCGTTTACCCCCAAGTGGTTACCGTTTACATCGCTTTCCACCTTTGGCACAGCCAGTAAATATTGAAGATGACTTCGCGCTGGAAAATCAAGGTTGGCAAGATACTCAAGCTGATATTCAGCAACAGCTTGAGGCTGGCTTTCAACAGGGTTTACAGCAAGGTCATGATGAAGGTCTACGTCAAGGCATTGAGCAGGGTAAACAACAAGGCTTGCTCGATGGACAAAAAGAAGGCTTTCAAAAAGGGTTTATTTCTGGAGAGCAATCTGGAAAGCAAGGTTTTATGGAAGCGGCGAAACCAGTGAATGAGTTGTTCCATGCTCTGTCTCGTTGGCAGAACGAAAAAGAACAGCAACAACGTCACATGATTTGCGAGTTAGTACAAAAGGTGGCGCAGCAGGTTATTCGTGCTGAGCTGACCTTAATCCCACAGCAAATCTTAGCCTTGGTTGATGAAACGCTATCGGCAATGCCGGGCAAAGCGGAGAGTGTGATTGTGCATTTGAATCCGCAGGATTTAGAGCGTATTAATCAGATTAATGCAGATTTGCCATCAGCTTGGAAGTTGGTTGCAAATGCCGAGTTGCCTGTGGGCGGTTGTCAGCTTGTCACCGAAGATGCCGAAGCTGATGCGAGCTGCGATTCACGCTTGGAAGCTTGTATGGACAACGTAAAGCAGCACCTGCTTGATGAAGTGTCGATTCCGCAGGTTGAAACCGAAGATGAATAGCACCTTAAGCCATGAAGTATTAAGTGAGCGTTTGAGCGATGCATTAGCGTCGCTCGATTCAATTCCCGTTGCGAGAGTGACAGGGCGATTGATCAAAGTAAATGGTTTGATGCTTCAAGCCGTTGGCTGTCGTTTCAAACTGGAACAACGTTGCCTAGTTGAAACCGCAGAAGGGGATATGATCGAAGCGCAAGTGGTTGGCTTTGATCATACCGTCGCCTACTTAATGCCTATTCGCCGTTTAGGTGGCTTATTTGCTGGTGCCAAAGTCATTCCACTGGATGGAGACAGCACGGTACAGCTTAGTTCGCAATGGTTAGGGCGGGTGGTCAACGGATTAGGTGAACCGTTCGATGACGGTGCGCCACTTAAAGGGGGAGATCGTGTTTCACTTGAACCTAAACCGATCAACCCACTTAAACGTCGCCCGGTCGATACACCTCTTAATGTTGGCGTTCGTGCTATCAATGGTTTATTGACCGTGGGTAAAGGGCAGCGCATTGGCTTGATGGCTGGCAGTGGTGTCGGTAAAAGTGTCTTGATGGGAATGATCACGCAGAACACAGAGGCCGATGTGATTGTCGTGGGTTTGATTGGCGAACGTGGTCGAGAAGTCCGCGAGTTTATTGAACGAAACCTAACACCAGAAGCTCGTCAGAAAGCGGTGATTATCGCCGCACCTGCGGATGAATCGCCACTGATGCGATTGCGCGCTACATTACTTTGTCACCGAGTTGCTGAGTACTTTCGTGACCAAGGTAAAGACGTATTGCTCCTGATGGATTCTTTGACGCGTTATGCGATGGCGCAGCGAGAAATTGCCTTGTCTTTAGGTGAGCCGCCAGCATCACGAGGTTATCCGCCTTCGGTATTCAGCGTTTTGCCTCAGCTTTTAGAACGAGCGGGTAACAGCGAAAACCCGCATGGCAGTCTGACCGCAATCTATACCGTGCTTGCCGAAGGTGATGACCAACAAGATCCTGTGGTTGATTCTGCTCGTGCAATTTTGGATGGGCACGTTGTGTTGTCTCGTCAATTGGCTGAGCAAGGGCATTACCCAGCGATTGATATCAATGCTTCTATCAGCCGTTGTATGAACGCTTGTACTCACGAGGCGCACAGCACGATTGCTAATAACTTCCGTCAGCTTTACTCCAACTATCTGCAAGTTAAAGAGTTATTACCACTGGGTGGCTATCAACCAGGACAAGATCCTGAGTTGGATCAGTCGGTTTCTATGTATCCACAATTGCGTGCTTATCTACAACAGTCTGCAAATGAAGCCGTAGACTACCCAACCAGTTTGACGGCGTTGGCGCAGATGTTCCAGAGTGAGGCGCAATAAGGTTACAGCATGGAGTCCAAACTAAAAGCTGTTGGTAAGCTGCAGCAAATGGAAGAAAAGCAGCGTGATAGAGTGGGACAGCAGCTCGATGTGATGCGGCAGCGTCACTCTCATCTTGCGATGCAGCTAGAGCAGCTTTCTGAACTCAAAAACCATGCGGGTCAATCCGCCCTTGCAACACCTGTGCTTAATAGCGCGACGCTGATGAACTTAAATCGCGTTGATCACATGCTACAAAAAATGCTTCACCACCACGAACACGAACAAGCCGTGATGCAAGCAGAATGCGCTTCGGTACAAAAACACCTTGAGTACAAACATGCCCGAGTGCAGGGGCTAGAGAAAGTGTTGGAACGTTGGCGCAGTAAACAAAATTATGAGAAAGCCAAGAAAGAGCAGAAATTGATTGAAGACATCATCAATTCCCGCTTAAAACGCAAACCGCTATAAAGTTGCGAACTCTGGCGCTGGTAACTGTTCTTTCTTGTCTTGCTGGTCAAAGAGGTTCGCTAGGTAACGACTCAGCGGCATAGGCTTTGCGACGCCATAACCTTGTGCAAAGTTGATCCCCAAACTGCGTAATATCTCGCTATGTTCTGCGGTTTCTACGAACTCTGCGACGGTTTCTAAGTGCATTTCTTTCGCAACCGTCGCAATGGAACTGACGATCAATCGGTCGGTTTCACTCTTAGTGATTTCACGTACAAATGCCCCTTCAATCTTCAGAATATCTAATGGCAGGCGGCGCAAATAAGCAAAGCTAGCGTAACCAGTACCGAAATCATCAATTGCGACTTTACAGCCGAGTTTGCGTAACAAGCTTAAGGTTTCAATCGCTTGTTGTTCATTGATGAGTGCTGAAGATTCAGTAATCTCAAAGCAAATCTTTTCCAACGGTACATTAAAGCTTTTGGCACTCTCTATAATGCGAGAGGCTAGGTTTTCTGCACTTAGGGTTTTCGCGGTAAGATTGATCGCGCAATGCCCAATGTCATCCCAGTTTTTTACCTTGTCCCCAAGCATTCGAAACGTGTTGATTATCACCCAGTGGTCAAGTTTTATCTCTAATCCGAATTGGTTGATCAGAGGAAAAAATGCCGCAGGTGAGAGCACTTTTCCGTTTTGTTCTTTTAGGCGTAACAACACTTCAAAACTGTGCTTAGTTTCTTCGACACCTGAGAGCTTCATATATGGTTGGCAGAACAGTTCAAACTGCTCGCGCTTAAACACCTGTTGGATATGGTTGAGTTTATCGACGCGGTCCATTTCGAACGATTGTGCGTTAATCCAATGAATACTGCGATCGCTTTGAGGTGGTTGATCACACAAAATCGACACCACCTTTTCAATGTCTTGCCCGTGATGAACGACGGTACAAAATATCGTTGGCGAAACAAGAGCAACAGAGGTGCCACGCCAATAGAATTGAAAGCTCTCTAGGTACTCCACGACTTCTTGCAACTCTTCCTCTGCGAGGTCTGAGTAATGAGTAAAACTCAACAACCCTGTAGAGAAAGGTGGGCGGTAGCAGCGATTGATACTGTCGTTGCGAGAATAAAGAAACTCACTCAGTTGCATGATTAATTGCGATTTACCCTCATGACCGAGGTCTGTGAGCATAGAAAGCGTTGGCGTTAGATCAAGATAGAGCAACAGGGAATGGCGTTGACGACTGATGTCTTCTTTTAACTGGGCGATGTTGGACAAGCCTGAATACGGGTCAATCCGCTCTGAACGAATCTGTCTTTGTGTCATCTCGAACAGCTTCACTGAATAGCCACCGAGTAAATACGCCAAGGTAGTGAGCACGGTAATGATGATCAGCAAACCATAGAACTGTTTGTCACCAATTAAGCCTGCGTTGTAGTGGCTGATACTGTCATTAATGATCAATAAAATGAACGGCGCGCCAACAAACAGTGGGCGAATGAGTCCGTGCTTAGCTAAACCAATCACGACAAGAAGTACGGCAAAGAAGCTCAGCGAGTTGAGCATGAAAGAGGATGAAGAAAGTACCGCAGTAATAAAAATGGCAATACAGCTTACTAGCCATGTTATGTAGCCGCGGCAGCGAGAGTTTGAAACTCTTAAACGCTTGTCTAAGGCAAGATACGATTGTGTGTCGGTATCGGTGAGTAAGCTCACCATGACGTACAAAATAGGTGTCACCAACAACTGAGTTAAGTAATTCCCTAGTGTGGCATAGAACAAAAAGTCCGGACTTAGAAATTGACCATCAACAAAGGTGTTGACCAACATCATCTTGATCGTATTAGCGAACGGAAATAAGCACCCAATGACGACAAAGAATAAAGTGATCCTTTGCTCTGCGGGTTGATAGAGGGCACGGTTGTTGAGGTAATGAAACAAGCTAGAAAATGCGAAAGGCAACAATGGAACAGTGAAAGCGTAAAGCAACGCATGTTCGAGTGTTCTTCCGGTCCAAAAATAATAAGCGAATAACCCGAGTATTACTGCAGGCAATGCGCGCCATTGATAACGAAGAAAACTCACTATCATGACGGAGCTGACGGCAGAAATTAGCTGAAAGGAATCTTGCTCAATAACAAACATCTGCGACAGCGCAAAACCAGCAAACACGGACAATATGACGCCAAGAGTCAAAAACAGCATCGCTGAAATACGGCGACTCGATGCAGCATTATTCATGGACTTGATCTGAAAGTAGTTGGGTAGCCGATAATAACAGGATTATCGGCTTAAGATGTACTGGAAAATGATAAGTTTTAGAGTTTTTATTCTAAAAATTGTAAGTGAGGTTTAAAGCACGTGCTACAAGGGCTGACGGCGTCTGACCCAAGCGAATAAACTGCCAAGAGTGACCAGTCCGAAACCAAGTGAACCGCCACTGCTTTCACCACTGTTATTATTGCCAAAATCATTGCTGGTGGTGTCTTCCGGATCGAACCCTGAATCCCCTTCGCTATGGTAATCCTCGCTTTCAGCCAGAGTGGCGTTGTAGACCGTTTTTACTCCGGAACTGGTTTGCGCCTCGATCCAAGAAGTGTAATTGAGTACTTCTGTAAATACGCTAGGAATAGCGGGAGACTCGCAAACCGAAGATCCGTAGCTCACTATGCCGATTTGTTGATAATCCCCGTTGCTGTCTTGATAGGTCAAAGGACCACCAGAGTCTCCTGCACATATCCCAGTGTAAGTTCGGTTAGGGAAGCCATTAGCGCACAAGCTTTCTTGTGAGTTAAAGCCTGAAACAAGTGAGGCACACTGTAAATCTGTTAAGGGTTGGATTTCTGCCCAGCGTAGATAGTTAGGGCCTGATGTATCGTTCGTTGAGGTTTGTCCAAGCCCAAAGATTTGATATACCGTCTGCTCACTGTAGTCGCCAAAGTCCTGTGGTAGTGTGATGGATTGGACGTTGTCGGTAATTGGACGCGTGAGCTCCAAGACAGCAATATCGTTAATCCAAAGGTCATCTGGATCGTAGTTTGGATGAATGGTGATAGCTCGCACGTCTTTAAATTCTTCCACAAACACATCGTTCATGGTTGGGTTTTTTACCAACACGCGAAGATCGTTGATTGTCCATCCGCCAGTGAAGACACTCGGTTCGACACAGTGTGCTGCGGTCATGATGTACCTGTCATTAACGATGGTACCACCGCAAATGTTGGCAAACTGACTGGAACCCGTACGGTGTAAAATGACGCGTGCAAAGAAAGGGAGTTGGTTGGCTGTAGCTTGTTGTCCGCCAATAATAAAAGGTTTCACGTCAGGTGAACTGACTTCACCCATCGTTTCGGCTGAGCTAGAAAGTGGGGCAATGAGAACAACGCCACTCATAAAGAAATGATACAATCTCATAAAGCCATCCTTGGATTTCAAAAGCACTCTTTTTACTTTATACCAATTCCGGCATTAATCTATTCACTCGTGATGCAAATAAATCCACGTTATACCCAAGTAACGTCGAGATGCTAGGTTCAGCGAGAATGACTTGGTTTGTAGACGCGACGGCGATTTAAAGGTTTAGTGGGTCTAAATCAAGAATCGACAACAAAGTATACAAGCCAAGGCCCTTACTATTTACAAAGAGTGCCCTTTGGGAGCGTGTCTTCGACTCGTTTTTTAGTCAAACAAAAGGCTGCGTCAAACAACTTGGAAAGAGCTAGCTATTACACTGCGTTGTTTTCCTTACTCTCGAATCAATGATAACGCTCTGAATCCTGCACCGTGAAGTCACTTGGGTATAAAGTCGATTATCTCAATTTAATGTTCAATCGATTGCACCTTTGTGCTGGCGAAACTTTAGGTTCAATACAAATCGTGTGATCGCTGCTCTAGCACACGGGCATGTTGGCGTATCAGCTAAACTCTTGTCTTAGCCAAGACCTCAGTAAATGAAAGGCTTCCTGTTTGAGTTTGTGTGGTGGGCAAGCAAAGTAAAACTGCTGGTATGGGTTGACCACAGGCTCGCCCAATTCCACCAATTGCCCGTATTTGATGTCATCTTTGACAAATAGACGATGGGTTACCAATAACCCCAAACGTCTTGTCGTTGCTTGCACCGCTTGAATGGACATATTGAAGGTCATTGGCTTTTTATTGGTAGGTCGCAGTAATCCTGTCTCTTCTTCCCAAACTTGCCAGTCATGCTTTCGGCGATCGTTAGTGACTTCAATGATGGGGTAAGTTGATAGCAGCTGTTGAATGTCTCGGTTATCAGGCTGTTCTAGTAACTCGGGACTGCACACCAACACTAGCTCATCCTCACTCAGCTTTTCACAATAGTAATCTTGCCACTCTTGAGGACTGCCATGCACGACCGCAGCGTCAATCCCCTCTTGCTCTAAGCTAAACAATCCCACCAAATTAGACAGACGAACATCCAACTGAGGGGCGTAATCTTGCAAGCTCGACATGCGAGGGATCCACCAATGCAAAGCAAGTGAGTTAACCATATTGAGCGTAATACGCTTGGAGTTTTGATCGTGAATCAAAGCTTCAGTAGCATCGACGATTTGCTCCAACGCAGGCGCCACTTTGCGATAATACTTTTTACCATCATTGTTGAGTCTGACTTGGCGACCAATGCGATCAAACAAAGGTTTATTGACCTGACCTTCTAACGATTTGATGGCTTGGCTCACCGCAGAGTGGCTCACAGAGAGTAGGTGGGCGGCTTCTGTCATGCTGCCTGTCTCCGCTACAGCGACAAATGCGTAGATGGATTTTAGTGGGACTAATTTGCGCATACTGCTTCGGCTCTCTCTATGAACTGGATTTAATTTAACTTGTAAGTTTTACTTACATTAGCGTTTAAAAATACTCGCTATTTATCACTAACGCCTTTTCCTAAAATACTCCGTGAATTAAGGAGTATCCAATGAAAGAAGAAAATAAACCCGTCATCTTTATGTTGATGTCGACATTAAGCTTATCTGTTACAGGGCTGTTAGCAAAGCAGCTCAGTGATGATTTATCCGTGACCATGTTCAGTTTTTTACGCTTCTTTACTCCAGCTCTCATTTTATTGGTCATGCTGCGCTTTAAGAATCTGACTTTGCCTACTGCAGGTACTATTAAACCAATTGTTCTGCGTGCTCTTTTCATCGCAATGTGTCAGTTGTGTTTCATTGCTTCTTTGCAAACGCTCACCTTGGTTGAAGGGGTTGTACTGTTCGCAACTGGACCACTGTTTATGCCCATCGTCGAGAAGCTGTTTATGCGTGGTCAGATTCGAATGTCGACTATCGTAGCGCTCGTTATGGCGTTTTCAGGTGTGATTTTATTGGCGGGTGCAGATGGCGAGTTTACATGGCGTATCGATTTGCTCTTGGGGTTAGCTGGTGGGCTGTTTAACTCGGGTTCTCAATTGACGCTCTACAAAGCAAGTAAGAGTGGTCTATCACCACTAGAAATCAATTTTTGGACCTTCGGCACAGCGGCACTGCTTATCTTGCCACTCGTGTTCGTGAATGATGCGAGTATGTTGGTTAATTCCCTATCGATAAGCACTTTTGAAACGCCCAATACTGCACTCGTATTTTTGATGTCGTTACTCATTATTAATACGCAAGTATTCCGTTCCAAAGCGTACCAGCTTGCAAGCAGTGGTTCGCAGCTTGCACCGCTGATATTCACCAATCTGTTGTTTACCGCAGTATGGCAATGGACCTTCTTTGACGACCAAATGAGTCATAGCCAAGTTGCAGGAGTGAGTTTGATTGTGTTAGCGACGGTATTGAATACCTGTTGGGTTAGGTTCTCGGCACGCCGCGTACATGTACTGCGAGCTAAAACACCTTAAGGGGAGGTTTAGCCTAGCAAGCTGTGACAAATGAAGTGTAAACGTCAGTGACTGTTTGATTTTTAATCAGAATGAGCTAGCGTCAAGAAAGGTGCAGGGAGAGAAAACATGCTGACTTTAAACTATCACGTCGAGATTGCCGCAACACCTCAGCGCGTATGGAGCGTGCTGACCGATGTCGAACTATACAAACGATGGGCACAAGCCTTTTCGCCTCAGTCTCAATTTGATGGCGCATGGGAAGAAGGTTGTGACATGACCTTTTTTGACCCAGACATGGGCGGAACGAGAGCGATAATTGACACAGTACAGCCGCTACAAAAACTGGAGTTTCATCATGTTGCCATTTTTAACCCAGATAATCGGCAGCAATTGGATGGAGACTTAGCGTCAAAGTGGATCGGATCGCGAGAGATCTATCAGATCGATACTTTGGAGGATCGCTTATTGCTGAGTATAACCATTCACACTCATAGTGATTTTGTGTCGATGTTCAACCACGGCTGGGAGAAGGCTCTGCCTTTGATCAAAACCATCAGCGAAGAATAGGGTGAGGTTGCAAGCTAAGATTGGGCTGACGACAGGTGACTTGTGGGTATACAATAGCCGCCAATTTGCGCACCAAGAGAGTTGATGATGGAATTTAAGGTTGATACCCACACGCATACGTACGCCAGTGGTCACGCATACAGTACGTTGATTGAAAACGCGAAATCGGCAAAAGAGAACGGGCTTGATATGTTCTGTACGACCGATCACGCTGAATCAATGCCGGGTGCGCCTCATTACTGGTTTTTCTCTAACCAGAAAATTCTGCCTCGTTTTCTTGAGGGGGTTGCGATCATTCGTGGCGTTGAATCTAACATCATGAACACTCAAGGTGATATCGACATTCCCGACAGCGTTGATCGAAATTTGGATTGGGTGATTGCCAGTTTTCATGAGCCAGTATTCCGCCCTGCAGATAGTGCCACGCACACGGAAGCGTTGTTGAATATCATCAAAAATGGTCGTGTTGATGCGTTGGGTCACTTAGGTAACCCGAACTTTGACTTTGATTTTGAAGCTGTGCTGAAGTGCGCTAAAGAGCACAATGTAGCGATTGAAATTAACAACACCACTCTGAAGGGCAATAGCCGCGTCGGTAGTGTAGACCGCTGCCATGAGATTGCACAAATCGGCAAAGAATTGGGTGTATTTTTCACTACCGGCAGCGATGCACACTTCTGCCATGATGTGGGTAATCTTAGCTTAGTCGGCGAGTTAATGGACAGAGTGGGTATCGACAGTAGCAAAGTTATTACTCACTCAGCACAACAATTCTTAGCCTTCTTAGAGTTGCGCGGTCGTAAGCCAATCGCAGAGTATGACGAGATTCGCAACGCATAAACTTGATTACACTTTTGGTTATGCAAGTGTTAAGGGATTGCTTTACACTGCTCGCATTAAAAAGCCGACTCAGAATTCGGCATTCAATGGAGAAGTGAAGATGTTACGTCCTTTAATACTGGGGTGTGTGATTGCGTTAGGCTCAACTTATGCAATGGCAGAAGCCGTCGATTTAAAACAAAACATGAAGCAGATGAAGATGGAATTCAAACAGGCGGCGGAAGCGTCTGATGTTGAAACCATGAAATCTGCGATTGATAGCTTGCAAGCGATCGTCGAACAATCTAAGCGTGGTAATTACCCACCAGAGAAGTTTGATATCTACCTAGAAGGCTTTAACAAGTTGACGGTAACGCTAGATAAGATTGAAGCTGATCTTGATGCGGGCAAGCTACAAGAAGCGAAAGATCAATTACGTGAAATCGATAGTCTACGCGAAGAGTACCACGATAAGCGTAACCCAAGTATTTGGAGCAAGCTGTTTAGCTAACCGTTTATCCAACTTGAAAAGATGACCATCAGCCTGCCACTTCGGCGGGCTTTTTTGTGCCTGTCAATCACAGTATTCAAGAAAACCTGTGAGGTAGCAGCCACTTATGAATCCTCTTTTTGAGCTAGCACTCAGAATTGGTTACGCTATGTGAAATTTGTTAAGTCACCGTTATGCGTAGATTAATTCCTTTTTACCGCTCCATGTTATTTGCTAGTGCTCTAAGTTGGGTACTAGTAACACTGATGCCTGTTATCAATGCTCATGGTAACAGCATGGGGGTGTGGGCGACGCTATGTACACTGAACGGTTTTGAGTTGGTGCAGATAGAAGAGGGCGACAACTCCGTCAGCCACAAAGGTAAGCCTTGTCCGTTCAGCCACTTCTCGACTTTTCATCACGATACACTTCCAACGACACCGATACTCTCAAGATTGAGCTTGGTCGTTTCTGACAGCTACACTTATTTGGCTCTAAGTGTGCGATTTGAAACGCCAGTTCCTCGTGCTCCCCCAATTTCCTTTTTCTCATAACAAAAACAATTACAAGTAAATAAAGCCAACAACACTGCCATTCGAGCAGTGGTACTCCCGAATCTAAGTCAAATGACGTCACATACCGATGAGTATGTTCAGGATGCGTTTGACTGAATTTGGGTGTTCACAATGAAAAAAGGAAAATACACATGTTGAGAAACTCGGCAAAGCCTCAACTCAAGGAAGCTTCACGCGAAAAGTCCATCTATTTTATGACGTGGCGATGGCACTTCTACGCAGGTTTATTCGTTATTCCATTTATGTTGATGCTCTCCCTTACGGGGTTAGTGATGCTGTTTGATGATGAAATCGAACTGGCTCGATATGAGGCAACGTTGCACGTTATACCGCAAGAGCAAACCGTTCCTGTCTCTAGACAGTTAGACGCGGTAAAGCAGGCGTATCCCGATTTTAATATCACCCAATTTGTGCCTGCAAAAACATCTGATATCGCCAACCGATTCTCGATTCAAAATCAAGAAGGCAGCTCATTGATTGTTGCTGTGAACCCATACTCCGGAGAAGTACAAGGGACGATTAACCGTGGTGATAGCATCTATGAACTGATGAATAACATCCATGGCACTTTGCTTATTGGTGATTTGGGTGATCGGTTAATAGAAATCGCCGCCAGTTTAGGCATTTTACTGTTGGTGTCTGGTTTGTACCTGTGGTTACCAAGAGACAACGCAAGTCGTGCTGGCTTTTTGAAAATTCGTTTTGGCAGTGGAACTCGTATTTTGATGCGAGATCTGCATGCGAATTTAGGCGGTGTGCTATCAATTGTTCTGTTGTTCTTTTTGATTTCAGGTCTGTCTTGGGCTGGGATATGGGGCGCGAAAATGGTGCAAGCTTGGAATACCTTCCCAACCTATTACACATGGGGTGAGAAACCAGAGTCGACACTGATACACAAAGACCTGAATCATGGTGCATCAGAAGAGGTGCCATGGAACTTAGAGCTTGCTGCTGTGCCACAGTCGAAAGATAAACCAGCTCATGATCACGCCAACATGAAGGAAGAATCGGCTTATGCAGGCAGTCATGATGCACTATCTATTGATGATATCGTCCACAAGGAAGAAATGATGGGTTTTACTGGCTATAAGCTATTTTTGCCACGCTCTGAGACAGGTGTTTACACCGTGGCTGCTAACTCAATGGGCGGTGATATTTCCGATCCAAGACAAGATCGCACCAGTCACTTTGACCAATATTCCGGTCGCTTGTTGGTGGACGTCACATGGCAAGATTACAGTTTGTTTGCCAAGTTCATGGCGGCAGGCGTGTCATTGCACCAAGGCGATGTGAGTGTATTGAACAAAGTGCTCAACGTGGTGTTCTGTCTGGCGTTCATTTTAATCTCAATCACAGGGGTTGTGATGTGGTGGATTCGTCGACCAAGTCGCAGTGCTGCATTAGGGGCGCCACCTAAATTTCAACAAGACGGCATTTGGAAGCTTGGTTTAGTAACGTTGGTAGTATTGTGTTTGGCGTTTCCGATGGGCGGTTTGGCAATTGTTACCGTTCTCGCACTGGATTGGCTGTTGTTCAACCGCGTCGAGAAGCTGAAAACGGCGTTGAACTAGCAAGAGACGAGTAAAATAGTAAAAGAGCCAGCGAATTGCTGGCTCTTTTTATTTCTGATAAATCTCCAGCGGCAAGCCATCTGGATCTTGGAAGAAGGTAAATGCTTTGCCTGTGAACTCGTCAATGCGAATTGGCTCAACTTCAACGTCATTCGATTCGAGGTAGGCTTTTACTTGATCAACATCATCAACCAAAAACGCGAGATGTCTCAACCCTTGTGCTTCGGGAAAGCTTGGTCTATTCGGTGCGCCCGGAAAGCTAAACAGCTCAACTTGGCTTCCATCAGGTAGAGCAAGGTCGAGCTTGTAAGAGTCTCTAGCTTCACGATAATTTTCAGCAATGACTTTTAGCCCCAAGACTTGGGTGTAAAAGTGTTTTGATGTTGGGTAATCGCTGCAAATGATGGCGACGTGGTGAATGGCATTAAACATGGTTAGTCTCTTCAAACATGGTTAGCCTCTCCGGAGACTAAGTGCTCCTTAACGAAGTCAATAAACACGCGCAGGCGAGCAGGCATGTATTTGGTTTGTGCATACTGCATCGCGATAGCGCCGTGGTAGTTACTTTTGATCATCCAATCAGACAGAACCTCTACCACTTCTCCTCGTTCTAACGCGTCTTTAATCACGAAGTCGTGGAAGATTCCAATTCCCAAGCCAGACTTAACCCCGTTCAAGCGCATTTGAGAGTGGTTAACGGCGTAGCGTCCACTCACGGCAATAGAGTGGAAAGCTTCTTCTTTAAAGAAAGACCAGATGTTGTCTTTGTCGTTTTCAGCAAGATAAATACAATCGTGCTGCTCAAGTTCAGTCGGATGCTCTGGCATACCGTGTTTGGTAAGGTAATCTGGAGAGGCACACAAAACAAGATTGGTCTTGCTGATCTCTTTGAGTACCAGATTCTCATCGGGTTTGTCGGTGAGCTTAAATGCTACGTCGATACCTTGGCGAAAAAGATCAATCTCACCATCAGCAGCACGTAGCTTGAGCTGAATGTTTGGGTAGCGATCTAGGAATGGCAACACAAATGGTTGAAGCACCGAGTTAAGAAACGCTTCGGGTGCAGCCACTGTGAGTGCACCCGTGGGCTCGGTATGATCTTCCGCCGATAATTCAACCGCTTGCTGCGCCGCATTCACCATGGCGATGCTTTGGTCGTAAACCTTTTGCCCGGCTTGAGTGATGATCAACTTGCGAGTCGTTCGCTCGAACAGTTTCACTGAGAGGGCTTGTTCTAACCGTGTGATCAACTTACTTAAAGCCGATGGCGTCACGCCAAGCTGTTTGGCTGCAGCGGTAAAACTACCCTCGTTTACCACTAAGATAAACGAAGCAAGATCAGGGAGTAGGGCAATGAGTTTTGGGTTAACCATATTTGTTCAGTTCTGCGCAGCGGAATAACGGTATTGTCTGGTACGGTTTTGTTCGGTTCAAGTGTCACCGTCTCGCTTTAGCGATATTTTGCTAAGAAGGCATTCAGGGCAGGCAAGCCAGATTCACCAATATGGTAGTGCTGCCAACAGTGATAAATGGCTGTTTCATGGTCCGCAATCAACTCGATAGCTTCTCGCTCAGCGATTGAATACTGCTGTGAAGCTTTCATTTCTTCATGCCACTCTCGATACTTGACCTCATAAGGTTCTACCCACTTCCGAAGAGTTGCCACCAACTCCAGCCATGGCAACTCTATCCACTTGGTTGCGTCTGCCAAGCCTTTATCAAGCATCTCTTGGTGTCGGCTTTCGATATCCATGCCATTTGCTAGTAATACAGGCTTGAGCTTTTCTGCGGTGAGCTCTTCTACTTCAATCAAGGTTTGCCACAGCGTTTGTTGTTCACCATGGGCGTAATGGTTCAAGTAGTGATTGAAAAAAGTGATGCCGTAGATTTCGCCATAGTAAGCAGCCAGTACGTTATGAATCATGCTGAGAATCGTGATTTAAACAGGGAATACCGCATTGTAGGAGGGGAGTACACGAAGTGTAAATAGCTGATTAAGAGTAAAAATCGCTGCTGAAAAAATCGAACAGAACTTGTGAGAATTTTATGAGAATTCGATGAAGTTGCTGATAGATTTGTTCGTCATTCTTAGAGGCAAGAACGCAAAACGTAATGCTTAACCTACTCAAGTTACAAACAAAGAAGTAAAGCCGTAAACATGGGCTTGAGTAGTTCAACCCTCATTAAAGGATGGAATCACAATGAAAAAACGTACCCAACTCGGACTCGTCATGACTTCAGTCGCTATGGCACTAGGCTCTGCATCAGTGAATGCAGCAGAACTGGAAATCACCGTGACTAACGCGACAAAAGGCATTTACTTTACGCCACTGATTGTCGCAGCGCATGGCTCTGATCTTAAGATGTTCAGAACCGGTGAAGCCGCTACCCCAGAGTTAGAAGCAATGGCGGAAGGTGGTGACATCTCGGGTCTTGCTAGTGTCATTGGTAATGCTGGTGGTGTTGTGGTTGAGAACCCGGCTGGTGGTATTTTGAATCCGGGTGTCGCAACCACCTTTACCATGAACAGTGGTGATCATGGATACTTGTCTCTTAGTGCGATGCTTCTGCCAACCAATGATGGTTTCGTGGGGCTAGATAGCTGGAAAATCCCAACGGAAGCTGGCACATACCGAGCAACGCTAAGAAGTTATGATGCAGGCACAGAAGCCAATGATGAACTTAAAGGTAGCATGCCAAATCCACCTTTCATTACCTTTGGTACAGGCGGCACCGGTGTTGAAGCGGCAGTGACTAATGACAAAGTTCACGTGCATCCGGGTAACCTTGGTGATAGCGATCCAACTGGCGGCATCAGTGACCTAGACAGCAGCAGCCATCGTTGGCTGAACCCAGTTGCAACCATCACAATTGTTGTGAAGTAAGGGGGATGTATGAAATACAGAATCTTACTCGTAGCAGCTTCAGTCGGCTTACTCGCCGGTTGTCCAAGCGATGATGATAATGATGTGGTGAAGTCATACCGTTACACGATTAACGTTGCAAACTTGACCGCGAATCAACCAATGTCGCCACTTGCGATTTTGGCTCACAACGACAAATACAAATTGTTTGAAATTGGCAAAAGCGCTTCTGTTGAGCTTGAGCATCTTGCAGAAGGGGGCAGCAATGCCGAGCTGTTAGCGCTAAAGGATTCCAATGACTATGTCTACCAAACGTTGTCAGGTAATGGTTTAGTGCTTCCTGGTTCAAGTGATTCCGTAACCTTTACAGTTGACCCACACAAAGCGGGCTACGTTTCAGTCGCTTCCATGTTTGTGAACACCAACGATGCGTTTGTTGGGGAAACGGGTCTATCGCTTAAATCATTGGCGGTGGGAGAAAGCTACGAAATGAGCATGAACGTTTGGGATTCCGGCACGGAATTGAACGATGAACTTGCAGCCACCATTCCGGGACCTGCAGGCGGTGGTGAAGGCTTTAATGCTACTCGTAACGACACAAATGACGTAGTGGCGTTTCACGCTGGAGTGGTAAGTAAAGATGATGGTTTAGCCAATTCTGCGCTTTCTGCGAACCATCGCTTCCTGAATCCTGGAGCGAAACTCACTATCACCCGAGTCGAGTAATACAGGCTCCGATGGCGTCTCCTTTCCAAAGCGCTTGTAGCCGAGCGCTTTAACCCTCATGGCGTCATCGGAACCTTTTTTGAAAGAAATTCCGATTTGTTCCGGTCATGTGCAAAGTGAGGATTCTCAGACGCAGGGAAAGGACCATGGAACAGCAGGCAATCAATTTAGTCGCGAACATTTTGCTGGTAGAAGACGATGATGATTTGGCAGAACTGGTTCAAATGCATCTCAAGTTTCAAGGACACCAAGTGTTGCGGGTAACGAATGTCGCCGAAGCCAAAGCGCAATACCAACAACAACCTTTTGATTTACTCATTCTTGACCGAGGTTTGCCAGATGGTGACGGCTTAGATATCTGCCATTATTTACGTCAGCAACAAGATTGGAGCCCTGTGCTCATGCTGACTGCCAGAGATGGTGAGATGGATAAAGTGGATGGTTTGGAGGCGGGTGTGGATGACTACATTACCAAGCCGTTTAGCGTATTAGAATTTCAAGCTCGAGTACGCAATGTATTGCGACGGGTAAGTCAAACCGTTGAAGTACAAGTTGAAAGAAGTGAACTTGAAGATAGCATGGATTTTGGTCCATTAAGAATTATTCCAGAATTGCATCAGGTATCCCTAAATGACAAGGATGTCATTCTTACCGCGACAGAGTTTACCTTGCTGCAATTCCTCGCGACACGCCCAGGTAGAGTCTACAGTAAAGATGAATTACTCGACCATGTGTGGAATACCAGCCATTCCGGTTATCATCATACGGTGTGTAGCACCATCAATCGCCTACGTAGCAAGTTGTCTTTGTCTGACTCTGATCATCATTTTATCCAGACGGTATGGGGCGTGGGGTACAAGTTTCAACCGCGACAGTAGCTTTACTACCCGAGTAATGACTGATTAAGGAGGCGCTAGGATGAGCTTCAAATCTCGCTTAGTGGTGTTCACGAGCCTATGGTTTTGTTTAGCAGCAGCCGTTATTGCATTAACGTACAATTGGCAAAAAGAGACCATTGAATTACGCACTAAACAGAGTCTGCACAAAGAGCTGGCAAGCCACATGCGTGATGATAATCCGTTGATGATAGGTACGGATTACAACCCGAAAGCGCTTAAATCCATCTTTCATACCCTTATGTTGATTGGTCCGGATTTCGAAATTTACTTTCTTGATAGCCAAGGCAACATCACTACCCATGCAGCACCAGAAGGTGCAGAGATCATGGGTAAGGTAGATCTTAACCCAATTAAACGATTCTTGAATGACGAGCCATTCCCCATCTTAGGCGAAGATCCTCGTAATCGTGGCGAGCACAAAGTGTTTTCCGTAGCAGCGATTGAGGAACTCGGCTCAACCGTGGGTTATCTCTATGTAGTCATTGGCAGTACCAGACATGATGCGATTGCCAACGCCCAAGTAGACACACCTTATATCGCGCTCGCTGGGTTAGTTTTAGTGTCTATTTTAGGCTTTGCATTAGGTGCTTATGTGTTAGTGAAACGCAGTTTATTGAACCCGATTGAGCGTGTGACCAATCAGCTTCAACAACAAGCAGAACATGATTTCCGCCTGCAACCCGATTTTACGCGCCAAGTTCCGGAATTAGTACCGATAGCAAATTCCTATCAGATGATGGCGAAGCATATCCAGCAACAGTTTTTGCAGTTGGAGTATCAATCGTCTCATCGTCGTCAAAGCTTATTGCAGCTCAGTCATGATTTAAAAACACCGTTATCGAGCGTTCTTGGCTATTTGGAAACGTGGCGTTTGCAGCATCCGGAATCCGACCCTTTGATTGACGTCGCTTTCAGAAACTGTGAGAAGCTGTCTACGCAATTGCACTCTTTGTTGGACGTAGCTCGAAAAGAAGCTCCCATGCCGAATTACGAGTATCGACCAGTGGATCTTGGAGCCTTGATGGCAGAGTGCGCCGAGACGATGCAAAGCCAGTTTGCTCGAAAAGAAGTGCTGCTAAAAATAGACGTCGATAACGAAATTCAAACCGTGGGTGATAAAGGTCTTTTAGAGCGGTTGGTGCTTAACTTGCTTGAAAATGCGCTGCGCCACAGTCCAATGCGTTCTGAAGTACATTGTCATGCTCATTTGAGTGACGATAAATCAAGAATTCATTTTGCCTTTATTAACCATATTGAAGAAGAAGCACAGGGAGGCTCGCTAGGTATTGGGACCAAGATTGTACAGTCGATACTCATGTTGCATCACAGTTATCTAGAGACCAGCAGCACACCATCTCAATATCAACAAAAGTTCACATTACGAGCCGTTTAATCTATCTATACCCAAGCCATTCTCGCTGAATGAAGTGTCTCGAGATTACTTGGGTATAGCTACCGCCACCTTCCTCTTGCTTACTTTCCCTTTCTGTTCATCGAACAAATCTACTGTTTAAATAGAATTTTTCGCTTAATAATTCGTCATGATTGTTATTTCAACAAACGAATGATAGCGCTGATGAATTAAATTTATTCTATTACATATTTGACGTGCTAGAACTTAATATTAACCTTGCTATCTAATTTTTTTCGTAAATATTACAACTCACGCTTTTTTATGATTTTTACATTATAAAATTAATTTCTATTTATATTAGAGTTAGGTGTTTTAGTGAATATTGTAATATGCGTTTAGTTGTTTATTTTTATAGTAAAGAACTGTTGCTTATATCATCAAATGAAATAAAAAAATGGAACTAAAGTCACTTAATTGCCGCCGAAAAATCTAAACAGGGAATCTATTTGGTAATAATGTTTAAGTAACAGTTAGTTACGGATTCATAATTAATAATATGGCTAAACTTCCGACAAGGATCGAAAAGATGAGCGACAAGGAATCTATTAAGACTAATCGCAGCCGCCGCAATTTTTTAAAAGGTGCAACTGGTGCAGTTGTGGCTGGCGTCAGTGCTTCGGCGTTTTCTGGTGCTGTTCAAGCAAAGGAACAGAATATCGATTGGAGCAGACTAGGTAAAAGAAATGAAAGACGCCTCTGGCGTAAAGTTCGAAAGCAGTTCGTTTTGGATAAGCGAACGACTTATATGAACATCGGTACTACGGGCTCAATGCCAAGACATGTTCTTGAAGGGTATGAGGACAACAACAAACTGGTTGCGAAATACCCGTGGGACATGAAGAATAAATTTGGTTCATGGCCTTATGTGTCTGAAATGGTGACGCAAGTTGCACCGGGCTTTGGTGCAAATGCGGATGAAATCATCTTGAGTCGTAACACTACTGATGGTCTATGCTCTATCATCAACGGTCTTCACTTCGAGCCGGGCGATGTGATCTTAACCACTCATCACGAACACGTTGCGGCGACGTCCCCTATGAACGTTGCCAAGCATCGATTTGGTGTGGATGTCGTAGAGATTCAACTTCCTGTCTTCACTGGTACAGAAGATGTGACAGAAGAAGACTATATTCAAGCGTTCAGCGATGCGATTCAAGCACATCAAAATGTTCGGTTAATCGTGTTCTCTCATATCACCTACAAAACTGGCACAACACTTCCAGCGAAAGCCATTTGTTCTTTGGCTAAGCAACATCGAATCCCGACCTTAGTTGACGGTGCGCACACTGTGGGTATGTTCGATCTTGATTTCCATGACATGGACTGTGATTTCTATGCAGGTTCTGGTCATAAATGGCAGTGTGGTCCGGGCGCTACGGGTATCTTATATGTACGTGACAACGGTAAACGCTTAAATGAGTACTGGAGCGATCGTGAAAACCCATTGTGGTTGATTAACTCTTCTTTATCTCATGCAGATTACCTAGGTAAGCAGTTACAAATGCAGTACATTGGTAATGACAACTACCCAGCAAAACAAGCACTTGCTGACAGCTGTAAGATGTGGGATGAAATTGGTCGCGATCGAATTCAAGAACGCATCTTGGAGTTAAGTGAGTTATGTAAGGTGCTGCTTAGCGAAGCGTTACCTGAGGCGCAAATGTACTCGCCAAACGTTGAGGGCTTAACTAGCGGTCTGACTACGTTTAACCCGTTTTTTGATGTAACAGATGAAGAACGACTAACGCAGTTCCGTGATCGTCTTCGTGAAGATTATGGTTACATCATCCGTACAACAAGCTTCAAGTTGTACAAGGATGATTCGTACGAAACACATGCGTTGCGCATTTCGACTCATTTATTCCATGATGAGAGAGATGTAGAAGGTCTGGTTGAAGCCATTGCGGATCTTTATTACTCGTTCTAATGTTGTTTATCGTCAAAGCGCCCATGTTTGGGCGCTTTGTTAAAGAGAGGGATATTCACCATGTCAGTGAAATTAATCAAACGAACCATGACGGCAATGGCTGTTGGTATGACGTCACTACTCTCTGCTTCAGTGTTTGCTGGTGATTTACAAGACATCAAAGACAGCGGCGTTTTGCGTCATATCGGTGTGCCATACGCGAACTTTGTTTCTTACATCGACCAAGGTGAAGTGCAGACTTTGACAGGGCTGGATGTGGATATTATTAAAGGGTTTGCTCAGTCTCTTGGCGTCCGATATGAATACGTACCAGCGCAATGGAACAATGTGGTAGGCAAACTGACAGGTCAACAAGTTGAGTACAAAGATGCTCAGCTTCAGGTTGGCAAAACGATGCCCATTGAAGGTGATCTGATTGCTAACGGAGTCACTATTCTTGATTGGCGAACTCATGTCGTCGATTTTTCTGATGATTACTTCCCATCTGCGGTTTGGTTAGTCGCACGCACAGATTCCACGCTTACTCCAATCAAACCGACAGGTTCCATTGAGAACGATATCTCGATGGTGAAATCGCTTATCAAAGGTCGTGAAGTTCTGGCGATGGAGCACTCGTGTCTAGACCCGAACCTTTACAATCTGTATGACACGGGAGCAAAAGTTATTTTGCCTGATGGGCAGCGTCGATTGAATGAGATGGTGCCAGCGATAATGAAGAATGATGCAGAAAGTACACTGCTTGATGTAGCAGATACACTGATTGCATTGGAAAAGTGGCCAGGAGAAATCAAAGTAATTGGTCCTGTGTCCGAAAATCAAAAAATGGCGGTTGCCTTCCGTAAGGACTCTCCTGAATTAAAAGCCGCATTTAATCAATATTTGAAGTCAATTAAAAAAGATGGGACGTACCAGAAGTTGGTCGAGAAATACTACCCGTCAATTTACTATTTTTATAATGACTACTTCTTAGAAGATAGTAAGAACGATATATGAGAAAGTCTGTAAAAAAGATATCAAGCCAGAAGATCATCACCGTCAGTGCTATTTTGGTGTCGCTCTATTTAGCGATGATTATTACTGTGACGAGTTTAGGTCAAAACAAATTAAAAGATTCTCAGCATCGTGAACTTGACCTAAAGGTAAAAAGCTACGCGGGTACTCTCGATAATTTATTCACGATAGCCAGCGAAGATGTCGACCACTTATCAACTGATAAAACGGTGCAGACCTTCTTTGCGAATCTTGCTTCAGGCATGTCGATGGAATATGGCCTAGGTGCTAGTTTGATCAACTTGAAGCGTAAGCTGCAAGAGAAAGCCGACGCGAAAACCGTCAACAACCAGATCATCTACACCAAGCTGACGTTAGTTGGTCTAGATGGTTCAACCATCGTCACTACGGGCGTTAAAACAGATCATCGCATCGATACGTCTCGATTGCTTAACGACCATGCTCATCCTGAGGAAGTTAGAGCGATACAAAATGATGGTAAGGTCCTCATTCAAGTCGTTAAGCAAGTGATGTTTTCTGGCAAGCCTGTTGGCTTTTTGATTGCTGATATCAACAAAGAAGTGGTGATTTCCCAACTGACGAATCAAGAACATGAAGGCAGCTATAGCCGGATGGTGTTAAAGATCAACGATGTGGAAATGGAAGTTTGGGATTCTATTAGTCGTAAGCTGGAACAAGAAAACATCACGGATCCAGAAGCCCTTGCCAAAGAGCTAAAGCAAAAAATCTATTTTGAAGTACCCATTGAACATCATCACTTTAAGTTGATGGCGTGGTTTGAATCACTCAGTGAGCGAGATATTTATACTTCACGCATGTTCATTAATGGTTTAAGTGTACTTGCCATCATGATTGTGGTTGGGTTGCTTTATGCATTCACGCTAAACAACACTCGTGTAGAGCTGAAAATAAAATTGGAAGAGGAGAAAAAGCGTAAAGACTTTCTTTCTCAACAGAACCAGCGCCTGACCAGTGAAATCGAGCGCCGTAAATCGTCAGAGATGGAGTTAGCTTATCAAGCGAAACATGACTCCTTGACCGGATTACCAAACCGAGTTTATGGCTCCGAGCGTCTCGACTTAGAGCTTTCACGTGCAGAACGCATCGGTTCGAATGTGTTGGTGATGTTCATCGACCTTGATCACTTCAAGCAGATTAATGATTCCATGGGACATTTCGTTGGTGATGAAGTATTAAAACTCGCAGCGGAAAGATTGCACAACGCAGTTCGAAAAACAGACTTATTGGCTCGGATTGGCGGTGATGAGTTTTTGTTAGTGATTCCAGACTTGCACAATGCGGACAGCGCAAAACGATTTGCGACAACGGTTCTATCTGTATTTAACGAGCCGTTTGTATGGCAAAACCACGAGTTTTTCCTCTCGGCGAGTGTCGGAATGTCAGTCTTCCCAGAAGATGGTGATAACGCCGAGCAGTTGTTGGCGTGCGCGGATATGGCCATGTATCGAGTTAAGCAGGATGGACGTAACGCTTTCTGTTTTTACGATCACAACATGAACCAAGATTTGCAGCGCTTCTTAGAGTTGGAAACTCGCTTGCGTAACGCCATTTCGCAAGACTTATTAGAGCTTTACTACCAACCTATTATTGATTTAGAAAGCGGAGCGATTGTCGGCGCTGAAGCTCTAATGCGTTGGAATGACGACAAGTTTGGGTTTGTGAACCCAGAAGAGTTTATTTCGATTGCAGAAAAGAACGGCTTGATTCATCAACTTGGTGATTTCGCTATTCGTCAAGCATGTCACCAAGCAGCGAAGTGGCAGAAAGATTCACCCTTGTTTGTATCAGTAAATTTTTCTAGTGTGCAGTTCAGATACTGTGATCGCCTCTTTGAGCAAATCAAGCTTCACCTTGAGGAGTCGGGGCTGCCGCCAGAATTGTTTGATGTTGAAGTTACTGAAAGTCTTTTATTCAACCACAGCAATGAACTGATGGGCATGTTAGATAACTTACGTGCGATGGGGGCGAAGCTAACGATTGATGACTTTGGTACCGGTTACTCAGCATTGAGTTACTTACAGAAATTCCCATTTGACCGACTTAAAATTGATCGTAGTTTCTTACAGAACATGTTTGAGAATGAATCGGATCGTGAGCTTGTGAACGTTATTATTGCAATGGCGAAAGCGCTTAACCTTAAGATCGTCGCAGAAGGCATTGAAGAGCAGCGTCACGTTGATTACTTGAAAAACCTAAACTGTGAGTTCGGACAAGGTTTCCACTATAGCCGACCATTGCCAGCGAAGGAGTTTGAAGCGCTTTTAACAACGCCAACTTGGCTATAACTCCTTTCAATACAACCTCATAGAAAAGCATTAGTTGGATTCGTGCCTAGAATTCATTAATGCTTTTCCACCTTGAGGGATAATCGTTTTTCCTTCCTTGAATTACACTACACTTAATTGAGAAGTAATTGCCTGTGACCCCCGTCACATAAAGGCTCAACCTAATTCTAATCGAGTGAAAACTCGACAAAATAAACAGGAAGGAATTGCGAATGTCTTCTGCATTTTACCAACAGATTGAACAGCAAATTGAAGAAGTGAAGGCGGAAGGTCTTTACAAAGCAGAGCGTATCATTACGTCTCAACAGCAAGCGGCTGTTAAAATCTCTACTGGTGAAGAAGTACTAAACTTCTGTGCAAACAACTACCTTGGTCTTGCTAACCACCCAGCGCTTATCGAAGCGGGCAAAGCAGGCATGGACGAGCACGGTTTTGGTATGGCTTCAGTACGTTTCATCTGTGGTACTCAAGACATCCACAAAGAGCTTGAGCAGAAGCTTTCTAAGTTCCTAGGTAAAGAAGACACGATTCTTTACACATCATGTTTTGATGCAAATGCGGGTCTATTTGAAACTATCCTGGGTAAAGAAGATGCGATCATCTCTGACGCTCTAAACCACGCGTCAATCATTGACGGTGTTCGTCTATGTAAAGCGATGCGTTTCCGCTACTCAAACAACAACATGGAAGAACTAGAGCAACAATTGATCGCTGCAAAAGAAGCGGGTGCTCGCCACATTCTTATCGTAACTGACGGTGTGTTCTCAATGGACGGCGTAGTGGCTAACCTTCCAGCTATCTGTGACCTAGCAGATAAGTACGGCGCATTAACTATGGTTGATGATTCTCACGCTGTTGGCTTTATGGGTAAAACAGGTGCAGGTACGCACGAACACCATAACGTAATGGACCGTATCGATATCATCACCGGTACGCTAGGTAAAGCAATGGGCGGCGCTTCAGGCGGTTACACATCTGGTAAAGCTGAAGTGATTGACTGGTTACGTCAGCGCTCTCGCCCATACCTATTCTCTAACTCTGTTGCACCAGCAATCGTAAACGCTTCTATCCGCGTTCTGGATCTACTAGAAGAGAGCGGTGACCTACGTGAGCGTCTATGGGAAAACGCAGCACACTTCCGTGCTCGAATGGAAGACGCAGGCTTCACTATGGGTGGTGCTGACCACGCGATCATTCCAATTATGTTAGGTGACGCAAAAGTAGCAGCAGAATTTGCTGAGCGCGCACTAGAGAAAGGCATCTATGTAATTGGCTTCTCATTCCCTGTAGTACCAAAAGGTCAAGCGCGTATCCGTACTCAAATGTCTGCAGCACACTCTCGTGAGCAGCTAGACCGAGCAATCGATGCGTTTATCCAAGTTGGTAAAGATATGGGCATCATCTAAGTCTGAGAGACTAAAAGGCTACAAAGGCTTTCCCAACTCTTTTGAGTCGGCTCATGGGTAAAGCCTTTACCTTTTCTTTAATGACGGTAGATGAAAGAATTTTTTGCCACGCATAGAGCGGGGCAATATTGGGTGAATATTATGAAAATCAAAGCACTATCAAAGCTAAAGCCTGAAGAAGGCATCTGGATGACTGAGGTTGAAAAACCGGAAGTTGGCCACAACGACATTCTGATCAAAATTAAGAAAACCGCTATCTGTGGCACTGACGTACACATTTACAACTGGGACGAATGGTCGCAAAAGACAATTCCAGTTCCTATGGTTGTAGGTCACGAATACGTGGGTGAAGTGGTTGCGATTGGTCAGGAAGTTCGTGGCTTTGAAATCGGCGACCGCGTTTCTGGTGAAGGTCATATCACGTGTGGTCATTGTCGTAACTGTCGCGGTGGTCGTACTCACCTGTGTCGCAACACGATCGGTGTTGGTGTAAACCGTGAAGGCGCATTCGCAGAATATTTAGTGATCCCAGCGTTTAACGCGTTCAAAATCCCAGAAGGCATCTCTGACGATCTAGCATCAATCTTTGACCCGTTTGGTAATGCTGTACATACCGCGCTTTCTTTTGACCTCGTCGGTGAAGACGTGCTGATCACAGGTGCTGGTCCAATCGGCATCATGGCAGCTGCGGTAGCGAAACACGTTGGTGCTCGCCATGTTGTTATCACAGACGTAAACGAATACCGCCTAGAGCTTGCTCGTAAGATGGGCGTAACTCGTGCAGTAAACGTGGCTGAAGAGAAATTAGAAGACGTAATGTCTGAGCTAGGCATGACAGAAGGCTTCGACGTAGGTCTAGAAATGTCTGGTAACCCGTCAGCATTTAACTCCATGCTAACGACGATGAACCACGGTGGTCGCATTGCACTTCTAGGTATTCCACCATCAGACATGGGTATCGATTGGAACCAAGTTATCTTCAAAGGTTTGGTGATCAAAGGTATCTACGGTCGTGAAATGTTCGAAACATGGTACAAGATGGCTTCATTAATCCAATCTGGTTTGGATCTATCACCAATCATCACGCACCACTACAAGATTGATGATTTCCAAGAAGGCTTCGACGTAATGCGTAGCGGTATGTCAGGCAAGGTTATTCTTGATTGGGAATAGAGCAAAGCTGGTAAAATAGTTCCTAGGCTCTCTTAGGAGAATTTTACCTCCGCCACTCTGGTACCAGTTAAAAACTCCGAAAAACTACAGTGTTTTTCGGAGTTTTTTGTAAGAGAGTAATATTTATCACTTCATGAACTCTTTTTAACACCTTCCATACTTTTTCTGACTTACCTCTTTTAACCGCTCTACATCAATCTTCGTGATTCTTCTTTTTCCTGAATTTTCTAACTATTTAACTGAATTACTGATGTAGAACTCTTTGATTTTATCGGGCTACCACAGAGTTACTCTTATATTGTCACAAATGGTCAGCGAGCAGGAGAACTATAATAGTCATAATAGCATCTCAATAAACTCCAATTACCTTTTATTAAAGCTATCGTTCAATATACATGATTCTATGATGGTATAAGTTATGTTTATGATGGTATGAATTAACGTTATTTCCACTAATGAATCTTATTGTATATAGTCGAGGTTACTATACCGAAATGACTATTTTTCTCAAAGCAGAGTTTAATATTTCTACATCTATTAATGATTTTAAAGGATTGCATAATGTTTATTAGGTTCGCTTTGGTAATTTTAACAATGAACATTTTGAATCTTAGAGACTGCTGGTGCGTATGGAGTTCTTGGTGGCATGTTCATGGAACTAAAGGAGGAGCACTAAATCAAGATGGTGAGCCAAAAGATTCGGCCCCCAAGTTTTCTATTATTGCTAAAAATGGTTGACAAATCATGGCTGGAAAATATGAAATTATTTGAATTTTTGAATAAATTAGATTCTGAAAATATTAAATATGAAATTGATTATAAGTGCTCATCATGGATATCAGTGAAAATCATAATGAGAGATAAATATTGGCTAGTGAGCTTTGATTAGTCTGGTTTTTTAGATTTGGAAGTTTATAAAGTAGAATGCGAATCTAGAAGTGAAAATATTCAAGAAATATTCCAATTATTTAATGCGGCAAGAAAACTATGCATAGATTTTTATGAAAAAATTGGCATAGACTTTAATTATCCATTTGTTTTTAAAAATAAAGAAGGAATAACTAGGGAAATTGAAGGGATATTTCCTGATTTTGGTCGATATGGAGTTATTGTAACATCAAATAATAATGGTGAGAATGCTATTTGAGATGCTGAAAGTTTAGGTTGCTATCAAGTTTTTCATCTTGATGTTAATCAAGGTTCACTCTACGCAGAAAAGACTTTGTTAGAATATCTTAGCAAAATAGAGTGGAATGGAAATGGATCTTATCCATTGACTATAAATAAACCTAATTAAAAAACTTGCGACAATCGATCTGTTGTCCTTTCCAATTGTCGTAAACTTATGTCTAGATATCGCTATAAAACAATAAGCTAGAAGAAATAGAATAGATCTATGCACAATGATTGTTCTCTGACCCCATAGAGTTGGTTGCAGAGCAGGCGAGATTTACCTCTATGCTTATGTGAATGGTGATCCGCTAGGGTATGTGGACCCGGATGGTCAACAAAGTATCCCAATACCATGCGTACCAGATAGATCTTTAGAGAATTACTATCCCAAAGAAGTAACTGATGGTATTGAAAAAATTGAAAGAGAGTCCAATAGAAAGTATGTGATATGGCTAGTACCATCTTTCCTCCCTCAAAATTTTTATGTGTGATTGTTGATGTATACAACAGGTTTGTCAAAGGAGTTTTGTGTGAGAAGTAAACTGAAAAAAATTACTATAATAATGCTTATGGCTATATTCATATTTTTATCTCTATATATATCTTTTCACTTAACTCTGGTTGGAATTAACCCAAGTGAAGTAGAAGATTTTGAGATCTTTGATGTGCACTGTGAGCCAACACTCAGGCTTGCTAATGGTACAGAGTCAAATAGTGTATGTAAGTTTAAGGGAAACATAAATGGTAAAAAAATATCAGGATATGCACTTTCTTATTGTGAGATAAATAAAGATAAAATGCTCTTGAATGAAAGTAGAAGCATATTAAATCATAAGGTAATATATACACTAACGTGTAGCTAATTGAACCTTGGGCAACTTTTGTTGTTAAAGTGGATAGAGCTAAATCAACCAAGCGTGGTGACTTTTCGAGTGGGTAGGTCTAATTTGGTTATCGATTCTATTTACCTTACCTGCGTTGTTAGCTTAACCTATATGCTAATAATTATGTTTACGTAAAAATAAAAATAACAGAAGATACCCCGAGCCTCTACTCCTAAAATCAATGATACTAAATCAAAAAGTTACGACAATTGACTTTTACCCCCACAATTTGTGAAAGTCTCATACCTAAACATCTTTACGAAACAACAAACTGGAAGAAGCACAACAAAGCGATGAACAACGATTGCTCCATGACTTTTTGAACTGATTTTCTCTATTCCATGATAGCAATGTTAGTCTTTATAGCCTCATTATTTAAATTATCTGAAAAGGTTTAGTTAGATCTAAAGGATACTGAGGTTTAGGTAATATTGTTATGAATTCCGTTACAAATTTCAATGACGGTCTATGTGTTGAAAGTCCCCTTTGCACAGAATTTAAAAATAGATGGACTGGAAGGTATTTTATAAATTAAATATGAATATTTATCACAGAAAAAATACTAAACTAGTTAATATTATGTCGGAAATAAGATAGTTTTGATAGGTATATAATGGTGACGATAGTCTTTTAAGATTTTACTTCAGGAGAAAAGTCAGAAAATGAAGAATATACAGATTATAGATGACGCAATTAACGCAACATATGATATTTTTTCGGCAACAGACGATGAGTTTTCATTATTGTTTATTGGCAAAACTAACATCGCGTTTATAGAAGATATTGATTTAGATAATTTAGTTGTTAGACAGGCTTTAAAGAATTTGTGGGACCGGAGGGTTAGAAAGTGCGATGTTCAGGGAATCCATGGAACTTTATTTTATGGAATGGAAGATAAAAAAGATTATTATCCAACGTTGATCGACGAAGAAGCATGTAACCCCGATGGTTCTAAACTTCGACAGGAATAAGCCATACATTTTCTTTGATTACTCTTTGAATCAGGTTAAATAGGTGATGTATTAACTGGGCAGGTATTGCCTTTTGCCAAAAGATTTTGTCTCCTGGTTGTTATCAGACTCGCCTATTCCGGCTATATTTTTAGCAGGGTTGTCACTTTATGCATTTCAATTGGCAACACCACATAGATTGTAACTTTTAAAGCAATAAAAAAATACTGTGATAAAGAAATTAAAGAACTGTGAGCGGAGGAAAGTAACAAAGATATGATACTTTCACAATTTGTTATCTCGAAGAATGGGATCAGTGTCGTGGCATAGTGAATTTGACCACTTAGACTCACTACAAGAACAAGGTGGGATCAATCTCTATGCTTGTGTGAATGGTGATCCATTAGGGTATGTGGACCTGGATGGTAGAAATCCGGTGGCAGCTGCAATAGCGGCGACGACTGCTGCTGCGGCACGAGCGCTCCTTAAAAAGCTATTAAGGGATATCGCGAAGAAAAAGGCGAAAGACGCTGCTAAAAAGCAGGCTAAGAGCAGTAAAAGCAAGGCTAAATCTCAGGGATGTGTTACAAAGGGGGGACGTGGGCAGCAAGTTGGAAGCATGATAAAAACTGATGGTTCAACCACGACCAGCGCCATAAAAGCAAAAGCGGAATCGGTAGGTTTTAAATCCACCAAAACAGCAAACGGTCCTTTGAAAATGGAGTGGCTCGGGTAACTATTAAAGGTGGAAGTCAACGTGCACCTGGTAGTGCTGGCCCTCATGTTGAGCTTAAAACTTCTAGTGGTCAAAGGGTAAATCCTGCTGGTAATCAAGTAACGCGTAAGAGCCCTGAAAATCACACACCAATTGACTTTGATTTATAGGGGGCTGTGTTATGAGTAATTATTATCACTGGGAAGGCTTTGCTGGTATTTATTTTGAAGATAGCTTTATCTTTTATTGTTGAAGCGGTCTTAACAGAGAATCACCCATTGTATACGACACCTGAGAGTGATGAGCAATATTGTTATAAGAAAGGTAAGATTGTTTTTCAAGGCTTAAAGCGCGTTAAATGGATAAGTAGAAACGAAACTCCATTTAAAGATGTTTCCGGTGAAGAGGATTATGGCAATATTGATGTTTTTCAATTATCGAATGATCAGTATTTTCTGTCGGGCGATTGGGGTGAACTAGAAGTCACGTCATCACCTGTAAAGTGGATTTGGATTTAAAGTCAGAGCCATTCAGAACAAATGGGCCGGAGTTGATGTGAGCATTTGATTGAGATGGTCTGACTTTTTTATCTCAACTTGACAAAAACGCCTCAAGTGAACCTTGGGCGTTTTTGTTTCTGTAACATCATAAAGCTACGGCTGTGTCTCTAGTTTTTTATCGCCGCACATATTACTTTCATTCTGCTGGGATGGTGAGACTAAGAATTTCTTCGTTATAAAAATAATCAATTGTTGAAAGGCAATTTAGAGCAAAATGATATCTATCTCTTAACATCAATTTGTCAAAAAACACCATTCGAGTTAGCGATATCCCCACCGCTGATTAGGGAATAAACCCTCATCGAGAAATCAAGTGCTTGAATCGAATCCCAGTGCTCGACAATTCTGCCATCTTCGATGCGCCATGTGTCGATGATGTTCATCCCTTTTTGATCATTTCCTCTGTCCTCTCTATCTAATGTGGCATGTGAATGGAAGATCACGTAATCGCCGTCTACGTAGATATGTTTAACATCATAGGCATAGTCTGGGTAGTCTTCGACAAACTCTTCCAAGAAGTTAACTAAGCCTGTCACTTTATCAGGTAGATTTCGATTGTGCTGTACATAAGAGCTGTCGTTATAGTGCTCCAGGATGTAGCTAAAATTGTGATTATTCATTAGGTTTTGAACGAAATCAGTAATCAATTCTGCATTCTCAACCTCTTGTTCTGACCAATTCGTTTTCTGGAGCGATGGCAGATCAATGATCAACGTGTCTTTAGATTGCGCGTGTACCACTGTGCTTGCAAATAGAAGAATAAGTGAGGTAAGTGATTTAAACATAGGTAACTCCAATGGTCGTCTTGCTATTAAGGTATACATTGATAACCATAGTAATTAATAGTAACCTGCATAACAAGAAGGCACCAAATACTTAGTTAGGCACTTTTTGGTAACCAATAGATTGAGAAGGGAGCGACAAATGGCAAAGAAAGTTAACTCAGAAAGGCGTGTTTTTCACAATAATGAAGATTGCCCTGTACGTAATGTTGTAGCGCAGATTGGCGATAAATGGTCGCTTTTGATCCTCTTTGCTCTTGTAGATGGCTCAGAACGATTTAATGCTCTGAAATCAAGAATAGAAGGAATCTCTCAGCGAATGTTGACCCAAACTCTTCGTGATCTTGAACGAGAAGGTTATGTGAATAGAACTGTTCATCCTGAGGTACCTGTACGAGTAGAATATGAACTAACGAAGTTGGGGCGGGAGTTGGTTAAGCCTTTGTACGAACTGGTTTGTTGGGCTGATGAGCACCAAGAAGAAGTAAAGCACTTTCGAAAGGTTTACGATGAAAAAAATTAATCTTGTTTCAAAGTTGGAATGGATATTAAACCATAAACATCTGTTGCATTTCTAAGTTTGAGACAGGTATGTACAGTCCATTGATTTAGTCGTACGTACTTTCCCTTAGAACATTCTCACATTATCATTGTCTTAGTTTTTATCTTTGACGTGAATGTATGGTGTATGGAATGAAACATTTGATGTTGGCAGCACTCCTATTTAGCACTTTCCCAGTGAGTGTGTTGGCTGATGACGTGTTGGGTGTTCCCAATGTAGAACCAGAAGATGAGGGCTGTTTGAGCGTTGTGTGTAAAAACACTATCGAGCCAGAAACGGTTGCTAAAGCGGGTGAGTTTCCAGACCGTGAGGGCAATGAAACCCTATCCGCATTAGGGAGCGTACTCTTTGCAGCAGGAGAAATGGGGTTAGCCGAGAACTTACAAACAGAAGATCCAGAGCTGAGCACGACTAGGTAGTACAGGAATGGTACTATGACGGGATTCGCTCTCTTCTAAATTAGTGTTCTCTATTTTATAGCAATACTAATATCTGAGCATCTTTGATACGCTCGATAAGTGATTCAAAAATAAAGACCGAGCCTCGTGCTCGGTCTTTTCGTTTGTGAGATGTTTTCTCACTTTTGAATCCTAAGTAATATCTCAATTTCGCGACTAGAGTGATGGGTTCCAAAGTTAGCTCGCAATCATTGTTTTCAGTCTGTTATGTATGTTTCCACAACGATTAGTATGAGTGTGCTTTCACAACACTCGAATGGAAGAAAACAAGGAGAAAACATGAAAAAGTCACTAACAGCACTTGGTCTTGCTTTGGTATTTGCGAGCTCCGCGAATGCGGCGAATTGGGGCTACGAGGGGGAGCATGGACCTGCTCATTGGGGGGAGTTTGCTTCCGAATGCGCTAAAGGACAAAACCAAAGCCCAATTAATATTCAATCGTCTACTGAAGCCAAACTAGATAAGCTTCAATTTGATTATCAAGGTAAAGCTATTTCATTGCTAAACAACGGTCATACCTTACAGACGAGTTTAGAAGGGAAAAATACACTGACGATTGATGGCAAAGAGTTCGTATTAAAACAATTTCACTTCCACACGCCATCAGAAAACCATGTAGATGGAAAGGAATACCCTCTAGAAGCGCACTTTGTGCATGCTGATAAGGCGGGTCACCTAGCCGTTGTCGCAGTGTTCTTCAAACTGGGTAATGAGAATCCAGATCTAGCTAAGTTACTGCAAAACATCCCTAATAAAGATCATGATGTTGCTATTGAAGTCCCGTTTGATGCGGACGCGCTTATCCCAAGTGATAAAGATTACTACCGTTTTAATGGTTCTCTAACGACTCCGCCTTGCTCTGAAGGAGTTCGTTGGTTGGTAATCAAAGACACTAAAACGATCTCACCTGAGCAGGTGAAAGAGTTTGCTAAAGCAATGGGACACAACAACCGTCCAATTCAGCCGCTTAATGCGCGTATGATCCTTGCTCAGCAGTAATCTGCGTTCACACAGAGAAAGATCCCACTAAAGCTAATGAATGGCAATCAACCTGTTTTTGCCATTCATTTTCTAACCCAAGCGTCGCATCATCCCTACCGTAACCGTTTTGGCATCTGTTGCTAGAATTTTCTTATCATAAATAGTCGTGAAGAATGCCCTCTAAATACTGCATAGCCAATGAGTACAGGATTTTCTTTTTCATCGTCTTTAATGGCTTAATTTGTTAGCGTAATGTAACTTAAAACCTCAATTAAGCTTGAGGTTGGCATTTGTAAGAACAAGAGGCAAAGCATGGAAATCAGTGTTGGTGAGGTAGCAAAGCGTTCTGGAGTAAAGGTTTCAGCACTGCACTTTTATGAGCAGAAAGGACTCATATCAAGCTGGCGAAACCAAGGCAATCAAAGGCGGTATCACCGCAGTGTACTTCGTCGTATTGCGGTAATTAAAGCTGCTCAACAAGTTGGACTATCCCTCGAAGAAATCAAACAGGCATTAGAAGAGTTGCCCAAGCATCAAGCGCCAAACAAGCAACAGTGGGAAACCATGGCAAGTCATTGGCATGCACAATTGGATCTAAAAATTCAAAAGCTAAAAGCATTGCAAAATGACTTAGGCGGGTGCATTGGATGTGGCTGTTTGTCGCTTGAAACGTGTGCGTTAAGAAACCCAGAAGACATATTAGGGAAAGAGCATTCGGGGTCGAACTTAACGTTGGATGATTAGGGGCAATTAGCCCCTAGTGACGAGAATGTGGTTCTATTCTTTATCAAAACTATCGACGACGATAGCGCCCATTGAAGCTGGCATGGTTATGACTATTACGCGTTTAAGAGCGATAATTGGGTCGGTAAACATTGGCAATTTGTTGATGCAAAATAGAACCAGAGCAACAACTACAGCGGCAATAAAATAAGCAATCACGACACGAAAAATAAATACCGTAATACGAGTCTTGATGTTGCTTTGAAATACACTTTGATAGGCGAAAAAACCTAAAAAGAGTACTGAAAGGCTAAACAACATCAGTAAGTTAATAAAAGGCAGGCTTTCTCCTAGTCGCCATGCCTCTTCCGAAAATGAAATTGGCACGGCTAAAGCAAAAGCACCAACGAGAACTTGGCTGGCGTCTTCGAGATTGAAGTGGCTACTCATGCTTAGACTCTGTAGTGTTACTTGTGAGAAGTTGCTCGAAGCGTTCATGCCCATGAAGCAGTTCCAGATCTTGCTCTTCAGCTAACAAGTCGCGAATTGATGGACTGGCATCTATTGCACGCTCCAAATCTTCAATCGCTTGTTCTTCAATGCCGAGTCGAGAGTACGCACATGCACGTTGATAAAGCGCCGGTCCGTTAGTGTCATCTACTTCCAAAACGCGATTACATAAGCTCAGTGCCCAGTGGTATTCTTTGATCTCCATTGCGGCATCTGCTTTGTAAGTCAGTGCTTCCAAATCGCCCGGGCGAATCAGCAGAATCTCATCGTAGATATCGATACGTTGCTCTGGAGTTTGTGAGCTTTGTGCACGAAGCCATAAGTTATGGATTTCGTTGATTTTCTCGATTTCTTTGTTGTTCTCGCTGATGATGCGAGTTTTGCGTTTTAAGTCGCGTTCTAATGCTAGGAACTTTTTCTCGTATTCCTGAGCGATTTTTTCTAGTCGCTTGTCTGCCATTTCTTTGGTGTTGTGTTTAAATTCACGCAGTGACTGCCAACCGACAAAGGCAATTAGCGATGCAACACCTGCGATGATATAGAAGAAGTAGGTGACGGTGACGTTAGCGTAGTTCAATGATTTATCGGCTACGGTAAGTTCGCGGTCGGTGATCTCGACGACCATCCGTCGTTCTAAATCCTGTTGTTCCTGACGTAGAGACTTTAATTCGTCGAGGATATAACGTTCCATCAAAGGGCGATCTAAAAGGTCGGATTCTGAATACTTTTCTTCTGATGCTAGAGATGGGAAAGAGAGTAGAGCAGCGAAGAATATGCCGATGATTAAGCGCATAGAACGTCCTTTTGCGTCGAGAGTGGATGGATCTCTGAAACCATAGCAAATAGCGACTATGTTTAGCAAAGAACTCATGAAAAACACTTGTTTTATAATGTGTTCTGACGAGTCATTAGCTTTTCGTCTTGTGGCGGGCTATCTCACTTTGTAGGGCGTTTGCTCTTTTTACTCCGGTATTGTGTAAGTGATCTATGCGAATTGATCTGGGCTGAACATGCCTTGGATCAGTGTTTGCCACTCTTCTTTCAATACGCCATATTTGACCGAGTCGTAGTATTCGCCTTGGTAATAACGCACTTTACGAATTCGTGCTTCTTGCTGCATGCCGAGTTTCTCCGCACAGCGCATCATCCTCGGGTTACCTGACCATGTGGTTAATCCGACTCGCTCTATCTCTTGTGTATCAAAGATATGGCTTATCCAAGGCACCAATGCGCTAAAACCTAACCCTTTGTTCCAGTAGTTAGAATCGTAAATGACGATCCCAGCTTCTAACCAACGCGTGCTCTCGCATTCCCAATACCAACTTACAGAGCCAACAGGTTTACCCTCGAACTCAATCAATAACATGTCTTCACCTTTTATTAGGCGTTGTAAGGTGTTGTTACGAAAGCCTTCCAGTGTCGGAGTTTGATATGGAAAGTAAGGACCATTGAATTTAGCCCATCGTTCATCTCCAGTAATTAACTGATATAGATTCTTTGCTTCTTCAGGGGTCGCGCGTCGCAGTGTCACGCCTTGGAAATGGTACATAGCTTACCTTTTAATTAACGTTTAATGGCGGTGACGCTGAACGTGTGCCAATGCTTTGTGTGTCCAACAGCTGTTGTGCCATCTTCATCTCGTTCGTGAAAATGAAGTATTTCATAACCTTCAAACAAAGCTTCCACTTTCTCTTTGGTGAAAGCACAGATGTTGGGGTGAGTATCTGCCTCAACCCAAGAATCGTTGATTCCTAACAAGTCGCCACAAAATACGCCGTTAGGTACTAATGCTTTGTTGATTTTTTGCCAGACCTTGGCGAAGTGTTCGCTAGGACAAAAGAACAAACTGGCGCTGGCGATAAATAAACTGCAAGCAGGATACGTAAAATCACTAAAACAAGAATGGGATATGGAATAGTGAGGGTTGCCTTCAAAGCGAGTTAAGCAGGTTTCGACAGCGTCTTGATGCGCATCGAAAGCATGAACGGTGTAGCCTCGACTAAGAAGATACTGAGAGTCTCTTCCAGTTCCACATCCCGCATCTATAGCGGTTTTATTATCGAGAGTAAGTAAATTCGCTGCACGCTCGACGTTGGGACGGTGCGGCTGCTGCGCGACCTTTTGATAATATTCGTTCCATTTTACTGACATCGTGATTCCTTTTTCACTCTTCTATTTTTGTCGTATTACGTTTCAATAGAACACGACTCCCTTATGTTCTGAGCGGTGGGCTATTTTCTCTGGTTTCTGGTATTCAGCAGGCGCATAACGAGGGTTATAGCTGATCTTCAATTGGAAGTATGCCAGAGAACCAAGCGCCCATTTTTCTCCATACACTGGCTTCTGGCTCCGAATCGAATTCTTCACCAGTTTCCATATCAACCCACGCTATGTCGCCATCTTTGATTACGATTTTATAGGCATTTTCTCTGAGCTGTTTGGGCAACTGCGCTAAGGATTTTTGCACGTATTCAGGTTGTTCGATGACGACTGCCATTTCGGTATTGAGTTCAGCGGAACGTGGATCCCAATTCATGGAACCAACAAACAGAGTTTTACTATCGATCATCATGGCTTTGGCATGCAAACTTGCTCTGCTACTGCCCGTGAGACTCCATTTACTTTTGATTTTTGCGCTGGCTTTCACTTCCCAAAGCTTGATCCCAGCTTTAACCAAGTCTTCTCGGTATTTCGCATACCAACCATGAACGGCAAACACATCGTTCGATGCCAAGCTGTTTGTGACTATTGTGATGTCGATACCTCGCTTTGCCGCGTCCGTCAGTGCTTTTGTCCCAGATTTTGTTGGCACAAAGTACGGGGATATTAGTACAAAAGAGTTATCTACGTTTGCTAACAGTTCACTGAGGTTGGCAACAAGTTGGCTTTCTTGAGTTGCAATCTTATCGGGCAAGTCGAACCAAACTTCACCTTGTCCCCAGTATAAATTTAACTTGCCCTGTTGCAGTTCTTCGTAAAGATCGAGTTCTTTAAAATTATAAGGACCAGTAGAGAACTTTTCTTCTAATTTCAAGTTCTTAACTTGAGTTTTAATGGCATCGTCGGCAACTCTTTCTGATTCAGGCACAATCCATTCCATTGGGATCGCATACAAGCTGTTCCAGTAAAGGTCGAATTGATCCGCGGTTTGTGTCACAGCCTCGCCATAAAGCATGACATCGAAATCGCCGAATTCGACATTAGATTCAAAAGAGAAGTATTCATTGCCAATGTTTCTGCCACCAACAATCGCGGAGACACTATCTGATATTAGTGACTTGTTGTGCATACGACGATTAAGGCGGTCAAAGTCACTCGCAAGAGCAAATACGCGCGCGTCTCGGTATTGATGAGGATTGAACAAACGAATTTCGATGTTAGGGTGAGCATTCAGTTGCGCCATACCTTCATCATTGCGTTTTTGCATGTCATCCAGCAATAGGCGAACACGTACACCGCGTTGAGCGGCTTCATACAATCGCCATGTCATCAGTTGGCTAGTTTCGTCGCTACGGTAAATGTAGTACTGCAAATCCAAACTTTTCTCGGCGGATTCAATCAGAGCTATTCGAGCAAGAAGTGCGTCATTGCCTTGGTTTAGTGGATAAAAACCGGTATCAGAGTCTGGATCTTTGTCGTAGCTTTCAAAAAAATCAGCCAAAGCAGAATCATTTTGATAGCCAAATTGAAAGCTGGTGGATTTCTCACTTGGATCTCTGGGTTGAATGGATGAACACGCTGAGACCAGTAAGAGCATAGAGCCCAAGAGGGCTTTTGAGAGAGAACGTCGCAATGCACACTTCCTTGTTTATCATAACCTTTTGATTATATATCAAGCGTTGGTAACTGGTAATGCGAGCGGGTTAGGTTAAGTCGCAGTTTTCACATTCAAGGCAAAGAGCGCGAAACCACATTTAATGCATGAAAATGGAATATTATTCAGGCGGACAATATCATGTTTTTAACTTATGTTTTGTTGGTAAATGGTTAATATCACTAATATCTGGTGGTAATTACCAACACTGAACTACAAAAAATAGCTAGATTAATTTAACTTATTGATATTTAAAAAGTAAACGATTGGCACACCTATTGCGTATAAACGGTGAGTGTGAGAGGTCGTAACTTGCGAAAGTGGTTAAGTTTTTGTTAATTTTATTAACTTGCCATGGATAGTTCTTTTGTGATCGATAGTCACAAAAACAGCGGAAGCACGGCTCTTTTATAAAGTTGTCTATTTCAGATGCAAATATCTCACTGTTTGTCCGCGGGGAGTGTAAGGTCCAGTTACAAAATCTCGGATTTTTAACGTGGTCTTAAGGCGAATGCCTGATGGGGATGAATAGGAGAATACAAAAATAAAAAAGGATTTTTGATGTTAGCAAAACCAGTATTACGTTGGCTTTTACCCTTCGTCGTGATGGGGGGGGCTTATGCGGGCTATGCCGCTATCGCTGCGACCGCACCAGAAAAAGAGTCAACCAAAGACACCGTTACTGAACCTACAGTACAAACTTCTTCACTTTTTCCAACCGATCATAAAGTCGTAATCACCAGTCATGGTGAGATGGTCCCTTTTGAGAAAACCCACCTCGCTGCACAAGTCAGCGGTGAGGTCGTGAGTTGGCATCCAAACTTTGTCACTGGTGGCATCGTTAAACGTGGTGAAGTGCTATTCACGATTGAAAGTGATAATTACGAAGCGGCAGTACTCCAAGCTGAAGCCGGTTTAGCAAGCGCTCGTGCAGCTCTAATTGAAGAGCAAGCAAAAGCTGAGGTAGCGAAACGTCAAGCGAAGAAGTTAAGCGATAAACAAATTACAGACCTCTATTTACGCAAACCACAGGTGTTAAGTGCTCAAGCGCAAGTGAAGTCAGCGCAAGCAGCCCTAAAACGAGCAAAGCGTGACCTAGAAAACTGCAAAGTGGTAGCACCTTACGATGCTCTCGTTGTTGAACGCGACATCGGTGTCGGTCAATTTGTTTCTTCTGGTTCTCGCGTGGCTACGTTAAACAACATTGAAGTGGCAGAGATCCATGTTCCGATCGCAGGCTTTGACAGTGCGTTCCTCCCTGACTCCTTAAAAGAACTGCGAGCAACGGTGACCCAACAAGGTATTCTTTCAACAACGAGAGAAGGTAAGGTCGTTCGAGATTTAGGAATGATCGACAGCGCGACACGTATGATCAACATGGTCATTCAGGTGAAAGATCCTTATGGCTTAGATAACAAGCAGCCGCCGATTAAGTTTGGCTCGTATGTCGAAGTGAGTTTCACAGGTAAAGAACTAAAGCACATTTATCGCTTACCACAAGAGTTAGTGAAAAACCGAACGGTTTGGGTAGTGAATGGTGAAAATGAACTGCAGCCAAGAACAGTAAACGTGCTTCGTGCAGAAGGTGAGTTTTTGCTTGTTGGGGAAGGCTTGGAGCAATCAGACATGCTTGTTCTGACTTTGCCTGAGTACCCGCAAAAAGGCATGGCAGTCCAAGTCGCAAAAAAGAATGACGACTCCGAAACCGTCGTACAGTAAGTAGGAGTCAATCATGGAAGAGAATCAACAAAAAGGCATTATTGCCTATTTTGCCAATAACTCTGTCGCTGCAAACTTAATGATGGTGTTCATCATCGTAATGGGCATCGTGAGTTTCTTATTCATTCAACGCCAAATGTTCCCGAATGTTGAGGTCAACTACATCAATATTCGTGCTGCTTATCCAGGTGCTTCTCCACAAGAAATTGAAGAGAGTATTTTGGTGAAAGTGGAAGAGTCGATTAAAGACGTCACCGGCATCAAAAAGACGGTCGCACGCGCATCCCGAGGCAGTGCGCATGTGTCGATTGAAGTGGATGTGAACGCGGACATCAAACGTGTGTTGGACGATGTAAAGCAAAGAGTGGACACCTTATCCAATTTGCCTGCGGGCATGGAGCCGATTAACGTTTATCAAGTGGAGTGGCGGCAAGAAGTGATTGAGATGGGGTTAGTCGGGGACCGACCTCTTGAAGAGCTCAAACCTATTGCTAAACAAGTCGAAGATGAGCTTCTGCAACTACAAAACGTTATGTTAGTGGATCTCAGTGCGCCAGAGGAAGAGATTGCGATTGAAGTCGACCCACTTGTTTTGCGTAAGTATGATCTAACACTGAATGACGTGAGTAATGCGATTCGTCGCTATTCTGCTAACTTCTCCGCAGGTGAGGTGAAAACCAACGCAGGTATGATTGCGGTTCGTATTGAGAACCAGTATTACCATGGCGATGAATTTCGAAATATCCCCGTTAAACTCGGCGCAAATGGCGCCAAGGTGTTACTGCAAGACATTGCAACCATCAAAGATGGCTTCACAGAAGAAGATCGTTACTTTGAATATTCAGGTCAAAACGCAATTTACATGGCGGTTCAAGCCACGCGCGACCAAAACATCATTCCTGTTGCAGAGTCTGTTCGTAACTATATTGAAGCAAAGAACAAAACGTTACCTAGCGATATTCAGTTAAAAGTACTGGTTGATATGACCTATTACCTCAATGGTCGTCTCGATATGATGCTGAAAAACTTGCTTCAAGGTGCGGCGCTTGTAGCGATCATGCTGAGCGTGTTCTTGCGTTTCCGCTTGGCGATGTGGGTAATGTTAGGGCTGCCAGTGTGTTTCTTAGGCGCAGTGATGATGATGCCCATGCTTGGTATCACTGTAAATATCGTTTCTTTATTTGCCTTTATTATGGTACTCGGTATCGTTGTCGATGACGCTATCGTGACTGGGGAAAGTGCTTATAGTGAAATCGAAGAGAAGGGCGGTGGTGTCGAAAATGTTGTCACTGGCGTTAAACGTGTTGCTACCCCAGCTACCTTTGGTGTGTTGACTACGATTGCGGTATTTGCACCTTTCCTGCTTTCTAGTGGTATTGATAGTGCTTTCTTTTATGGCATTGCTGGTGTTGTGATCCTGTGTCTTACCTTTAGTTTGATTGAATCTAAGTTGATTCTTCCGGCTCACTTGGCGCATACGAACTTCAAACCAATCAAACCAGATGGATGGCGTGATAGCTTTAACAAGCGTTTCTTTGGTTTTGTGAATGGTCCTTACCGTAGTTTTGTTAAAGCTTGTACGCATTGGCGCTGGACTGTATTTGCCTTCTTCTGTGGCTTGCTTCTTATTAGTGCAGCCTTGGTGAGTTCTAACTATGTGCGTGTGATTCCGAATCCAAAGGTACCAACGGATTATCCTGCGATTACGATTGAAATGAATGACACGGTATCGAGTGAGCAAACCATTAATGCGCTAAAAACCATTGAAGGTGTGATGCAAGAAATCGAAGATCAGATCATCGATGAATACGGTCAAGGTATGATTCGTGACGTGCTGTCTTACAACCGCAGTCGTACTGAAGGTCGCATTCTTGTGCCACTTGTCGATGAAGAATTACGTCCATTTAATACCTTTGAGCTTGCGCGTCGTTGGCGTGAAGCTATGCCTGTGATTCCGGGAATGAAGAGCTTTAAGATCCGTGAGCAAAGTGCAGGCGGTGGTGATCGTGATGAGTTTGGTTACTTATTGTTTGGTTCGGATATTAACGAGCTGAATGAAGCTGGTCGTTACTTGATTGGTCGACTGCAGCAAGAAGAAGGTTTGTATGACGTATCTTCGTCTATCGATTCCGGTAGCAAAGAAGTTCTACTATCACTTGCTCCAGTTGCTTACGACCTTGGTTTGGATCTGACGATGATTGCAGAACAAGTTGGTGGCAGTTTCTATGGTGGTGAAGCGCAGCGCATTATTCGTGATGGTGAAGAAATCAAAGTCATGGTGCGTTACCCGCAATTGACTCGTGAAGCGTTTTCTTCTTTACGCTATGCAGTGATCACGACGCCAGCAGGGAAAAAGGTCATGCTGGGTGATGTGGTTAAGATCAACGAACAACCGGGTGTGAGTAGCATTCGACGAGAAGGTGGTTACCAAACCGTTTACGTTTATGGTTCTATTGATGAAGAGTTGGTTGAACCTCAAGAAGTTGTGAAGGTAATTGACGACAACATCTTACCGGACATGAAGCAAGCTTTCCCGAGTGTGAAAACGGAATTGGGCGGTGATATTGAAGAGCAAGCTGCACAGCGTAACGAGCAAATCATGTTCTTCATTGCAGGCATGATCATCGTATACATCTTGCTGGCTGTGCCGTTGAAGAGCTATACCCAACCGCTGATCGTCATGTCGGTGATTCCGTTTAGCTTAACAGGTGCGATTTGGGGACACTTCTGGCTGGATATGGACATCAGCATGATGTCGACGTTTGGTTTGATCGCGGCAGCGGGTGTGGTTATCAATGATTCCTTGGTGATGACAGATTACGTCAACCAGGTGCGTGAAAAAGGCATGAGCATCAAGCAAGCAGTCGTTGAGGCTGGGTGTGCACGTTTCCGAGCGATCACGCTGACATCGATCACGACGTTTGCTGGTGTTTTACCCATCATGTTTGAAACCAGCTTGCAGGCTCGATTCGTTATCCCTATGGCAGTAGCCCTTGGTTTCGCAGTGCTGTTTGCTACTGTACTTACCTTGATTTTGGTGCCTTGTTTGTACCTGATGCTTGAAGACATTAAAAACATCTTCCGAGCAATCAAACGCTTTTTCGGGCGTGTGATGAGTAAGTTCAAGAAGCCGTCAGCGAATACAACTGGTAGAGAAAGTATGCAAAGCTAGTTTCACCTAGAACGAAATTACAAAGCAGTCTTCGGGCTGCTTTTTTTGTACCTTAAGCGAACTGAAATGAACTTCCTATACTATAAATTGAGTGAATGATTAAATATTCATAAATTTGCTTGGTTAATTTAACACTGAGTGTGTGAAATTCGCCACCGAGCAGATGGTGGAAAAATGATGCTTATTTTAAGTTATTGATATTAAAGGTTTAAAAAGTTGGCATTCTATGTGCAACGTATAGGATGCAACCCAATGAACTGCTAATCCCTAAGGAGCTTATTATGCAAAGCGTATTTCTATCTACTCTAGGTCTTATTGCTGTAATGTCATCACCAATCGCTGCTGCTAACACTCTAGACAAAGATGAGTGGAGTGCAGATCTACATCAAGAATTTACAACAATGAAGCATGAGGCAGTTGCGGACATCCAACAAATGAACATGGACGCCATTGATGAACGTGATGAGCGCATTGTTAAACACATCAAAGAACAACAAGCGCAGTTGGTAAAGATCAAGTGCCAGAAGATAGAGGCAACCAAATCTTAAGCTCTGACGTTAAAGATTCCGTGTTAGTCACAAGGAAGCGCGATTAACCAAAGTACATCCGATACAAGGGCGACGTGATGAATTATCGGCGTCAATCTTGTTGCTCTGTTTGCCAATCTATTTAACTAGGTTGGCTTTTTTTGTGTTTACGAGTTAGTGAAAACGAACGATATATCTGGCGACATGATAGGCAACAGTAGTGAGTTGAAATAGTTAGAAAGAAAAAAGCCCGCGAAGAATACCTTCGCGGGCGAAAAAAGGGCACCAATTTGGGTGTCTATTCATTTTGGAGATGGTCGAACGTCCATATCATACTGACAATAGGCTTGGTGAGAGGCTTACCACCAGTGCGACCAACGGGGCTAAAGTTAACATTGTTGTAATCATTGTTAAAATGTTAATTCTTCAATCAATGATTTCATTATCGTTAGTTCAAATTGTGAATGTGTTGTCTGTGTGTGTTTTTACTGTGCTAAATGTCGTTTTTGATAATAAAACTTATCATAAACACGGTGCCTGTCATTTGAATTAGTTATATAAAAGTCAACATATCGCATTCTCAATTGTTCATATTTGCACTTAATGCCTCATAATAACCTTTTAATTGTTACGTGTTTGTGTGGCTTTTAACGTTATTCACTGAAAACAAAAAGAGCGACCTAAGCCGCTCTTGTTTGTTTTGATAAGGAAACTTATCGGATTGTTTTAGATCTCTTCGTGCTTATGAACTAGACCGAAGTCAGCCAAAATGGCATAAGCGGCAGGAATCATAAACAGTACCAACAACGTCGAGGCGAAAATACCAAACACGATAGAGATAACCAGAGGTTGGATAACTTGGGCTTGCAAACTGGTTTCCGTTAGCAACGGTAGCAAACCTGCAGCGGTTGTCATCGAGGTTAGGAATACGGCACGGAAACGTTCTCTACTCGCTTTAACGACAGAATCATGAACATTGTCACCTTCATCTACATGATGGCGTATGTACTGTACTAGCAGGATTGAGTCGTTTACTACGATACCAGCCAATGAGACAAAGCCCATCATGCTCGGCATACTTAAGGAATGCCCAAGCACAATATGCCCCCATACTACCCCGATAAAAGCAAGTGGGATCGCGAGCATGACTACAAACGGTTCCAAGTAACTGCGGAATTGGTAACTTAGGATGGCAAACACGCCAAATAACCCAAGCAAGAAGCCTTTGCCCATAGAGGCTCCGGTCTCGGCGGTGTCTTTAGCTTCGCCTTCAAAGTCGAAACGTAACCCAGGGTACTTCTGCATCAATTTTGGCGCTTCATCTTGTTGGAATTGGCGAATGATAGCGGTTGAGTTTGCCTTGGTGTTGTCGGTATCACCAAATACGCTCACCGTGCGCAATCCATCAATACGTTGGATGCGTACGTAGTTGCGCTGGAAATTCAATGTAGCAATGGTCGCGAGCGGAATTTGGCTACCGTCTGGCAAGATAATCGGAAAGTTCGCCAACTGTTGTAAGTCGCCTGCTTGCGTTTTATCTAGTCGAACTTCTATCGAAATGTTCTCAACGCCGACTTGGATTTCGTCAGCGGTTTGACCAAAAAATGCCGCACGCAGTTGGTTTGCAACAAGCTGACCATTGATGCCATAAGCTTCTGCGCCGGGACGCAATTTAACCAGAACTTCCTCTTTACCCATGCGCATGTCATCTAGCACGCCATGAACACCGTCAAATTCATTAAGATACTGTTGAATATCAATCGAAGCTGCTTTCAATGCATCAAGATCATCATGTTTTGCACGAATTTCTATCGCTCGACCACCCGGTCCCATCGTGGGCTGTTTGAATACCAGAGAGATGGGATCTGCGAGTTCTCCAATATCTTCACGCCATGCTGCGATAAAGTCATCAATGAGAGTGTTGCGGCTTTCTGCCCCTAATAAGTCCAATCTAACTGTTGCGATATGGGGACCTGATTCGTTGGCATCGGCATTCGCGTTGAATTGACTGGTTATGTGTAGTACGAGCGGATTACCGCCTTCAACTTTTTCAGTCCATTCTTTATCGAGCTTTTGCGCTGATGCGACGATCTTATCTACCACTGCCTCTGTTTGGGATAGCGAAGACCCAGGAGGAAGAATGATACGAGCTTCGGCAATATCACCGTCTAGCTCAGGGAAGGGCTGGAACTTAAGCAAACCGCCAATTAACGTTGCGGCAGAAATCAGCAGCAAAGTAATGACACTGCCCATGAAAGCGTAGCGATACTCAACCACTTTATCTACGGCATTAACCAGCGTGGTATTACGGAAGTTCTCAAAAGATGCCAGTAGCTTTTGTTTGAACTTTGGTGTGGTCTTTTCCTGTTTTTGTTTATGCAGTGAATGAGATAAGTGGTTGGGTAGAATCAAAAATGCTTCCACTAAGCTCAAGCTTAATACCAAGATAAGTACTTGCGGAACCGCCTTTAGCACTGCACCCATTTCACCTTGTAGAAACAGCAGGCTACCAAAGATGCAAACGGTGGTTAAGAAGGAAGAAATTACACCCGGTAAAACTTTCTTAACGCCTTTGATAACGGCGTCATCGATCTCTTCGCCTCGGTCAAGGTGAGCGGCAATGGACTCCGCTATAACGATTGCGTCATCCATCATGATACCGATCGCCATTAGCAAGCCGACTAAGGACATAATGTTGATGGATAGTCCAAGCTGTGCCATCAAAAACAAGCCACCTAAAAATGCAACAGGTAAACCGGCGGCAACCCAAAATGAATAGCGAAAGCTAAAAAACAACCACATCGTAGCGAAGACCAAAATGATACCTTGCCAGCCATTTTTGACCATCATAGTAAGACGATCCCAAAGCACTGACGAGAGATCATTGGTCATTTGTAGCATGACTCCGTCTGGCGCAATGGCTTGCTGTTCTTCCACAAATTGAGCGACACGTTCTTTAATTCTGAGAGCATCGTCTTCTTTGTTTTTACTGATCTTTAGAAGGGCAGAAGGGTGACCATCGAAGAGTACTTTCTGCTCATCTAATTCAAAGCGATCTGTAATCGTAGCGATGTCTTTTAAGCGAATGATTGAGCCATTCGGACCTGAACCAACAACAATAGTTTCTAGTTCTTCTGGCGTAACGCGGCGTTCGTCAAAACGAATCAGGAAATTTTTGTCTGGTGTTTCAACATTACCACTTGGTAACTTAACGTTTTGACGACCAATTTGCTCCGCAATATCACCCACACTCAGACCTAATTGTCGAATCGCTTGTGTATCAAGCTCTACCCTGTATTGATGATCCGAGAAGCCTGCCACATCGACCAAAGACACGCCGTAATCGAGTTTTAGTGTGCGTTTAAGTTGTTCGGCATACCCTTTTAATTCCGGCCAAGTCGTATCTGCAGTGATTGCCACATCAACGACAGGCTCGTTCCAGTCCAGTTCTTGAACTACGGGCGACTCAATTTCTTGTGGGAAGTCATTGATCGAGTTAATTTGAGTTTGAACGTCAACGAGCATGCGACCTATATCGGCGTCCTCATTTAACTTTAAGATGAGACGAGCTGACCCTTCAATAGCTTCACACTGAGTTTCTTCAATATTAGCGAGTCCATCTACGGCGTCTTCCATACGAACACAGATACTCTCTTCCACTTCTTGAGGGGATGCTCCTGGATAAACCACACCAGCAAGAATATAAGGGGGATCGAACTCCGGAAAGGTTTCTCGCTTGATGCCAGAGAGGGAAGAAATACCCAAGATAAGCAACGTCAACATCAACAAATTGGCTGCGGTTGGGTGTTTTGCAAAGAATCGGATCATGAGTCGGACCCCTCAGTCACCGTTTGGCTCTGCTCTGATGCTTCCTTCAACAACATGCCGTTGATAGCAGGCAACAGGTCATTAATGATTAACTTTTGACCTTGTTCCAAGGCACCTTCGACAACGACTTGGTTGTCGCGTCGATAGAGTACCTCAACAGTCACGATTTGAAGGCGGTTATCTTCACCCATCAGGTAGATCTTGTCTCCATGGAGCGCGCGTTCAGGAATAACCCAGCTTGGATTCTGTTGTCCTTCAATCAACGCACGTACAAACATACCGTTCACGAGAGGTGGTACAGACGTTGGTTTCAATGCTCGATAATCTTGCTCAATCTCCAATATCACCCCAGCGGTGGCTTGGCTTGGATCCACCGTCTCACTGATACGCGCGACTTTAGCAGACCAAGACGCAGATAGGTTGCCGCTATTAAGCTCAATAATGGCGTGGATAGCATTCATATCAGGTTGTGGGATACCAGACTCATCACGTACAAACTCACCGATGCTTGAAGCAAGGGTTTGCATATCATGTATCGACAGCTGAGCTTCAACTTCCATCACATCAATGCCATGCCCTGTGACCATAGTTTGTTGAAGGTTCACTACTTGATTTTGTTCGATATCCACCAGAGCAATGCGCAGATCATATGGGAGCGTGATGATGGTTTTATCAAGTGAACGTTTCGCCTCATCCACTTTCGAAGCGTTGACCTTAACTAACGCCTCAGCGACACGCTTCTCATCTGGCATCAAACCTATCTGATTTTCAATATCAAGCACCAACTTACGCTGAGAAAGCGCACTTTGCTCTTGTTGATCCACATCAGATTGTGATGTTAAGCCTTTCTTGCGTAGGTTTTGTTTACGAGCAAGTTCCTTGTTGGCGATCACTAAACGATTCGCTTCAATTTTTAGCGTGCTTTTTAAGTTCGCTTCTTCTTGGTTTAGCTTGGCCAGAGAGGTTTGTGCAGACTTAAGGTCGGCTTGAGCTTGAACCAGTTTTAATTCGTAATCGAGTGGATCGATCCTTAAGATCTCCGTTCCTGCTTGTAGTACTTGCCCTTTTTCCAATTGAGGGTGGCGATAAACTACTTTTCCAGTGACTTCGGCGATAGCCTTCCACTCAATTTTGGGTGTAATTTTTCCGAACCCAATAGCGATAGGAGCAATGGCTTTCAGTTCAAGAGGAACAGTTTCGACTAACCTTGCGCGATCCCCCGCAGGTTTTACTGGCAAATCTGGTTTGAGTTTAATTGCCAAAAGCAGAATGACGATCCCGGCAGCAAGGGCAGGAAAGAACAGCAGTTTTTTATTCATTTTCATATTGGTCGCCCGAGTCTAAGAGTCCATGTTTCATCAGTTGTATGTTGTGTTCGAACAACCGGTTCAAGAATGCTTCTGAGAGTTCAATACCGTGTATGGCGAGCAGCGCTGGTGGTGCCATAAAAGGGAAAACCATTAAGCTGATATAAGAGACACGACAAAGTTGCGGGTCAGCTCCCTTTCGCAGAACACCACTGTCGACCAACTTATCGAAGATAACCCCTTGCATTGGTTGGCTGATGTCGGCAAATACTTTTTCAAGTAACTTTCGTTGAGTTTCGGAAGGAGGCATGTGCATGACTTGAGCTATTAAGCGAGGAAACTGCGGCACTTTGATCATTTCTCGGTAATAGGTGCGCATTAAGTCGAGAAAATTTTGCTCACTGCTGTCTGATACGAGAGCTTGCAGTTGCTTCTGCATGGGTGACAGTGTCTCGCGCAGCATCGTTTCAAATAGCCCTTCCTTATTTCCAAAGTAGTAACGAATCATCGCGACATTCACTCCAGCCTTTTGTGCGACCAAACGAGTGGATACTTTGTCGTAGGCCATGATGGTGAAGAGCTCGCGTGCGTGGAATATTAACTTTTCACGAGCATCAATTTGGTCTGTGGGTCTTCCTGCTTTTCTTTGAGCTTTTGTCACCGTTGCCTCTCAAAATATTAAACATTTGATTAATTATAAGACGGCGATTCGTTATACGACATACGAAAAATTCATCGCTATTTAATCAATTGATTAATTTGTGATGAAGGCGACTTCGAGCAACGAGAGGAGCAGTACGACTCGCATTATGAGTAAGCTAACATCAATGAAAACGATATGTTTCTCAATAAGATATAATTCTCTAGTCAATCGAAAAATCAGTATTTCCTCTTCATAACCATCTCGAACTGAATCTGTTTTCAATTACCATTCTGAGTTAATACGATTTGAAGGACGGCGAAATGACTTGGGAATTTATTGGAAGAAAAGATGCATTTGACTACATAACTGTAAATAATAGATCTGCGGTTGAACTGGATCAGTTTCTCAGTCGCAAAATCACTATTCCTACTTCTCTTTTTAGCGCAAAAAAGATAAATATTTCTAGGCAAGCTCTATTGATGCTTGCTTCTCTAAACGAGTATGACCAAAAACAGGTAGTCAAAGAGATGTATTTTGTGTCGGCAAACCCAAGCGCCAAGTCTGTAGTAAGGCATAAACGTAATCCATTAGTAAGAATCTTTCGCTCTACTTACCCGTTTAAAAACTACCATTACTTGATAACCTGTATCCTTAAGGATGGTATGGTTGTTATCCATGATATTGCTTTTGACGAGAAACTACATGGTCGTCGAATTAGCACTAACTCTTATCAAAGGACACAAATGTATCATGTCAAAAGAGAGCAGGGTAAAGATGGTGAGTATGATGGGTCGCAAGGCAATATTGCCGCGACGGCTTTGTTGTCAGAGTGGAGACACAATAGAGCTAAGCAGACTCATAAAGTAAACACCATACACGCTTCAGTAAATGGGATGTTAAACGGCTATCAAAAAGCAGCAACCTTAATGGGTCTACATACTCAAGTTGCATATAATGAAGACCAACCAAGGGAGTATACGTTGTTCCATAACCCCTCAGATGGATGGCACTTTGATATTATTGAATGTGGTTTTGATAAATTCAAACTTACCTCACATAATGCCCAGCACTTAGCTACTGTAATGAAACAATGCGCTGAGCAGAGGAAAAAGGTTAAATGGACAGTCCACAGTCAAGGAGCCATCATTTTCAATACCGCGCTTATATGGGTGAAGAGAAGATATCCAACCTTGAAGCTAACTAATCAGGAAGTTGCGGTCCATGCTGGCGGTGTAAGTACAGAAAAGATTGAGATGAATGCAAACAGAATTGGAATGAAGTTCAATTCGAATAAAACTAGAACCAATCCATTTGACCTCGTCCCTAATATTGCTGCAAGGCAAACACCATTATCTCCTAGCAGCCTCGTAAGATGCTGTAAGTTTATTGGATTGGTAATAAATGGAGATGTGACTGAGAGCCCTCACACATTACCATACTTTGGCCTTGTATCTTATAGACAACAGCTAATAATGTCTGGGAGTAAAAGAGCTTTGAAACGTGTTAGAGATGTAGATTCTCTTTTATTAAAGAATAAGGATTAATGTGTGGATTTCTTCGAGGTGTATAAAGATGGTTTTCGTGGTAAACCAGATTTTTCTAGTTTTTTTAATTACATGTTTAAAATTGACGAATATGTTATTTCATTTGAGTGTCCAAATAACATTCTTGAAAGTTATTTATATGAAGATGACATTGATCTTGGAAATTTTGACATTAGTTCATCTAATGAAGAACACGAAACTGTAATTGATTTGGCTTCTGTGAATTTTTCTTTTTTTCGAGTGTTTTTTAATCCTATTGCGCCAGTGAATAAACAAGGTGACCTTTTTATTAAAATAAAAATAAAGTCGATAGACGGAAGTATAAAAACAAATGATCAACTCTCAAGCTACTTAGAAAAAGAATATTTTGAATATTATCATGATCCGAATCCAAGTTCAGACTCTACTCGTGGAGAGCATACGGAGTCAATGAGAGACTTTATTGAAAGAGCAAATCGTCAATGGGGAGAATTCCCGGAATCTGAAGAAATGATATTGGAAAAAGAAAAATATCTTATCGATAGTTTTTACTATAGCTATCCACCAATAAAGTGTGAAAACGTAAAAATAGGCAAATATACGTTTTCTAAGTATTTGGAAGGAAGTTTAAAGTATAAAGGGGAGTTTAGTCGAGTATATAATTTAATTATCAAAGATGGATTTTGCCTAAGTATTGAGTTTTGGTACGCAACTCAATATGGCTATCCCCAAAAAAAGTTTTTGAAATGGATTGAAAGAGCTGACGAGACATTTGAAAAAGAAGTGTTAGAACGATTGGAAATGTCAAACTGTATTGACTCTAAGCTAGAAAAAAAAGTAGATATAATTACACAAAATATCAATTGATATGAGATTTTTTAATTATCTTTTTTGCGATGTTTTATATGGTTAATACTATTTTTTAATTACAAGTTTGGTGTCATTTTTATAATTACTTCCCTATCTCGTAAAATAAATTCAGGATAGGAAAAAGTAAGAAAAGCCAATAAGCTACTATTTATTCAGATTAATATTGATATATACATCTCGTAGAATTATTCTTTCAATACTCGTCTTTCTAAAGTAAGTCAAGGTTGTATGCTATCCGCTAAAAGTATGACTTCCTAATATTCTCATTGACTCTAATTTCCGTAAGCTCAAATATAACGTTAGAAGGCAACCGTTTCGAGAGGTTGCGTGAACATATGAGTAATGATGGGATAGAGCAATTAGACTTCTTTATTGTTAGTATTGTCAATTTTTTGGATGTGTTATTAAGTCTTGAAACAAACCGATTGAAGTTAGTTAAACTTAGCTGCTTCAATTATGTCTCGAAGTGCTTAACTTCAAGTCACAAAAACATCAAATAGTATGTTTTACGTCCTGCATTTGCCTTCTACTTGTTCGATCTTCTTAATTGACCTTGTTGTTAATAAGTTTGGGTATCTAAACTAACTATTGTTAGCTCACATTGCCATTACCAATCATTACATTTCATTACAATTCAGTGGTCTGACATGTGATAATCTTCATAGGTTTGACTTATGTCAGATTGTTTTTGTATTTATTTTGTGAATTTAGGTTGCAGGCATGGACTTTAGAAAATTATCAGTTAGATTGAGAATAGCAAAATATCTAATGGAAAATTTTATAACATCAAACAAAACTAATATAGAAAAAAACAGAAAGTTAAAAAAACTTTATTGTCGAGTTGGTGATTATAAAAATGCAGTTAAGTATGCAGAATCTATATATGCATCTGTCTCAGGAGCCGATAACTATCATATTCTAAAAAATTTATATGTATTAAGTTCAAAAGTCGATAAATCTGAAATAACAACCGTTAATGATAAATCTGAAATACTAGATGATGTTATAAAAATTATTGATGGTATTAATGAGACCGTTTGTGATTATGATAAAGTTAAGTTCGTTAAAGATTATGTAGAAAGTAAAGGCGCTAAGCCAATTTTAATATTCCTTTCTGGTAAAGGTGAAAAATTAAAAAATAAAAATAAAACAGAAAGAATGCTACTTTCAGATATAGACTTATACAATAAAGAGCGTCCAAGGTGGAGTAGGGAAAATAATGCGCCAGATTACATTAAAAAAATATATGGAGACTATCAAGGTGTAGACTTTAATGCTCTTTTTAATTCTAAGCCACCAATAATTAAAGCAACGAAAGTTCTACTAAGAGATATGGAGAATCCATATGTCTCTGTTAAAAATGGTATCAGAACAACAATATATCAGCCTGATGTTCATGATAAACGTATATTGTTTTTTGGAACGTCGACGACATATTCTGTTGGTACATGCAATGAAGATACAATCGTTAGTCAAGTTCAAAAAGAGATTAATAAATATAAAGATAACATTAGAGTTGAAAACCATGGTGTACAAGGTCTGAATCTACTACTTGCAATCAATAATCTGGTGCAGACAGATATTAAGGAAGGTGATATTGTTGTGCTCTTTGACTATGACGAATTTAGTCGATGTCAGGATGACTCAATTTATAATTTAGATCTTAATAAATTTGACCGTGGAGATGATTTCTTTTTAGACTTAGCAAAAAACCACTGTCATTTTTCACCACGTGGAAATCGAGTTTTGGGAGAATCAATAGCAAAAGAGATGTTGTTGCCAATAATAGATAAAGATGTAACTAAAAATTCTAACATAATTCTTTGTGGCAAATTCTTTCAAGTATTAGAAAACATTAAATATGTTTTATTTAGAAAAACAGCACAATCATTAGAATCTTGCGAAATGAAAAACTACTTGTCTTTACTTGAACAGCATGCTCAAGACTTAGACCTAAAAATAGGTAGTGTTGCTGTTAATTGTAATCCAATAACAAAAGGACACTTACATCTACTTGAGTATGCAGCTAAAAATGTCGACAAGTTATTTATTTTTGTTATCGAGGAAGATAAGTCGTTTTTTAGTTTTGAGGACCGTCTACGACTAGTTACAGAGAGTACAAGCCACTTGAAAAATGTAACTGTTTTAAGAGGAGGCAAGTTCATTTGCACTGAATTGACGTATCCAGATTACTTCGACAAAGAGACAAATGAAGCAAAAGCTGACGCTTCAATGGAAGCTTGGTTCTTTTGCGAATATATTGCACCAAAATTGAATATTACGAAGATATTCTTAGGTGATGAGCCGAAATGTATGATTACAAATCAATATAACCAGAAGATGCAAGAATTGCTTCCAAAGTACGGTATTGAGGTTGAAATTATCGAACGAATTTCTAGTAATAATGAGGTAATCAGTGCTTCTAGAGTGCGAGCATTATTAAAATCAGGTGACTTTGAAGGAATTAGAAAGATTGTTCCAGAGCCAACCTATAGATTTTTAATAAATAAATATCAAGATAGCGCAGCATAAAATCAAAATAGATTTAGCTAGAAAGTAGTTAATAAGCTAGACCTAATATGACTTTTTAAGTTGGTTTCATCTATATACCCAAGGCAGTTTGCTCAGAATCCTGCATCTTGCAGTCGCTTGGGTATATATTTTGGCTGGTTTTAGGAATAGAAACTGTTGCCTTTAGGTCTTGCTGAGGATCACCAGCATAGTGGTGTAATATTCTAGCTAATTAGAAAGCGTCACTAACCCCAATTCAACAAGGTCCAATTCGGTCTATCAGCGTGCACTTTTAAGCGAGGGCATGGATTCACAAGGTAGACGTAATTTGCGTATTCACACAGTGGCAAGTCGTTGATTGAATCAGTATAGAAGTGGATTTCCGAATAGGACTTTGCCTGCGTCGCCCACCACTGTTTTAATCGGGTAACTTTGCCTTCTCGGTAACTTGGGATTCCATCGATTTCTGCGGTATAGCGGTTATCAGACACCACCAAGTCAATTCCAAGAGCAGTCGGAATACCCAGATGTCGTCCAACAGCTGTCACTAAAAAAGTGACACTTGCTGAGATGATGACCATATCAATACCATCACGAGACAGTTGTTCAATGAGCGTTTTGGCTTGAGGGTACTGTCTAGCCAGAATATGCTTTTCAACGCATTCTTCAACCAAGGCGTTGACTTCTTTAATCGACATGTTTTCTATTGGCTTCATGGAAAACGCTAGGTAATCTTCCATCTCCATTTTCCCTTCTGCGTACAAGCCCATTAGGCGAAGATCTTCCTCAATAAAGTTAGGCTCAGTTGCGATGCCTTTCTCCACCAAAAACTCATTCCAAATCATTGCACAATCAGCGTTGATTAAGGTCTCATCCATATCAAATACATACAAAGGTTTGGACATAGTTCGGTTCTCACTAGTTGGGTTGAGGACGATGTAACTTCTCGCTCAGTACAGAGCGAGGCTTATGAGTGTGTGAGGTATGCTAACGACAAACTGTGACGGTTTCGTTGCACTTTCTCCGGACTATCACAAAACTTAGTTTCAATGATTAGGGATGAAGCATTTCTGAGTTGGCGTTAGAGAGCTACAATAGAACTTTCGAATCTAATCTTATTCTTGTGTACTGAATACAGTCACGCTTTTGAGCGATAATAGAGTCACTCGCAAAGCGAACGTTAAGAAAAATACAAAAAGAACCCCCGATATGAACCAGTATGTAAATGATCCATCCAATTATCAGTTACTAATTAAAAACTTGCTGTTTTCCCCAGTTGCTTTCAACCCAGAGCAAGAAATCGTCTACGCTAACCACCGCCGTCATAGCTACAAAACGTTTCATGACCGTGTAAGACAGTTTGCCAACGCGCTTACCAAAATGGGCGTGAAAAAAGGCGATACGGTTGCTGTGATGGATTACGACTCCCACCGTTACCTTGAGTGTTACTTTGCTATCCCAATGATTGGTGCCAAGCTGCACATGATTAACGTTCGTTTGTCTCCAGAACAGATCCTTTACACCATTGATCATGCCGAAGATGACATCATTCTTATTCATGAAGAGTTTCTACCAATTTTAGACCAGATCAAAGGTCGCATTGATACGGTCACTCGCTACGTTGTGTTACGTGATGATGAAAAGTGTGAGTATGAACGCCTTCTTGAACAGGAAAGCACGGAATACAATTTCCCTGATTTCGATGAAAACACGGTGGCGACAACTTTCTACACCACGGGTACTACAGGATTTCCAAAAGGCGTTTTCTTCACGCATCGTCAACTTGTTCTTCATACTATGGGCATACTAAGCACAATCGGTACCAATGCTTCACAAGGTCGATTGCATCAAGGTGACATCTACATGCCGATTACGCCGATGTTTCATGTCCATGCTTGGGGGCTTCCATATATGGCAACCATGCTTGGTGTTAAGCAAGTCTACCCGGGTAAGTATGTTCCAGATGTTTTGCTTAACCTGATTGAGCAAGAGAAGGTGACGTTCTCACACTGTGTGCCGACTATTTTGCATCTACTTCTGAGCTCTCCAAAGTCGAAGGCGATGGACTTTTCTGGGTGGAAAGTCGTCATTGGTGGTGCTGCGCTACCAAAAGCATTATGTAAATCAGCTCTAGAACGTGATATCGACGTATTTGCTGGTTACGGCATGAGTGAGACTGGACCTATTCTTTCTATCGTCCAATTGACGCCTGAGCAATTAGAGTTAGATGTCGACCAACAAGCGGAATATCGCTCGAAGACAGGTAAGAAAGTTGCGCTTGTAGAAGCGTATATTGTGGATGAGGATATGAACAAACTGCCTCATGATGGCGAAACCGCTGGTGAAATTGTTGTTCGTGCACCTTGGTTAACGCCTAACTACTACAAAGACAACAAAAACTCTAAAGCACTATGGCGTGGCGGTTATCTGCACACAGGTGATGTGGCGCATATTGATGATGAAGGCTTTATCAAAATCACTGACCGCGTAAAAGATATGATTAAGATATCTGGTGAGTGGGTAAGCTCTTTAGAGCTTGAAGACATTCTCCACCAGCATCAGAGCGTTTCCGAAGTTGCGGTGATTGGTATGCCGCACAACAAGTGGGGTGAAGTGCCGTTAGCTTTGGTGACATTGAAAGAAGACGCTCAAGTCACAGAAAAGGAACTGTTAGGTTTTGCGAAAGACTTCATCAATAAAGGGATTCTTGCTAGAGAAGCATTACTACTTAAAGTGAAGATAGTGGACGAGATTGCTAAGACCAGCGTTGGTAAAGTGGATAAGAAAGAACTGCGTAAACTTCATCTGTAAGTAGTGAAACTTTTTGAATCCAAACCATAATATTCGGCCCCGACACAGGTTATCTATCGGGGCCGATTTTCATTTAGTTAAGGCTGCGTACTCAGTAACGTACTAAATCAAACCTTGCTCTTTCGCCATGTGGTTCGCGATGCTTGGTGCTTTCCAAATGCTTGGCAGCAGAATAAAAGACACGGGTACTGCCGTAATGACGATGAAAGACTGCAGTGCAGAGATACCACCTGAGCCCATAGAAATAAGTGCGATTGCCACCACACCCATCATCAAGCCCCAAAATGAACGAATAACGGCATTTGGCTCGGTAGAACCCGTCATCACGACACTAATGGTGTAAGTCATTGAATCACCAGTCGTTACGATAAAAGTCGTAGTCAGGATCAAAAACAATACTGAAATCACCATTGGGAATGGCAATTCAGAGGTAATGGCAAGTAGAACGGCGGGAAGGTTAAAGCCTTCGAATGCTGATGAAATCAAACCTGGGTTTTCTAGCTCGAAGGCCAAGCCGCTGCCGCCAACAATGCTGAACCAGAAGCAGGTGATCAAAGGCGCAGCGATGCTGATAGAGAGGATCAACTGACGAATGGTTCTGCCTCGTGAAATACGAGCAATGAAAATCGCCATCATTGGTCCGTAACCAATAAACCAACCCCAGAAGAAAACCGTCCACCAACTTAACCATTCTGTGTCACCGCGATAAAGCGCCATTGGGAAGAAGTTATCAACCATGCGACCAATGCCTTGTACGTAACCATCCACAATAAAGCTAGTTGGTCCGAAGAACAGAATGTAACCAATCAATGCTACAGACAACACAATGTTGTAACGGCTAACAAGTTGAATGCCCTTGCTCACGCCGCTTAGCGCTGACAAAGTGTACATGAGAATCGCAGCGACAATCACCAGGCTTTGAGTAATGAAGGTATCTGGCAAACCAAACAGAGAGTTCAATGCGTAGCTGATTTGTAGACCTAAGAAGCCGATTGGACCAATAGTACCAGCGGCTACAGCAATGATGCTGCACGCGTCTGCGACATCACCAATTCGACCGTGAATCGCTTTGTCGCCAAACACAGGGTACATCAAAGTGCGTGGTTTAAGCGGTAAACCTTTGTCGTAGTGAAGGTGCATTAACACCACAGAAGAAAGACAACCTAAGATAGCCCAAGCAAGGAAGCCCCAATGCATGAAAGACTGAGAAAGCGCATTGATTGCAGAGGCTTTTGGTGAGGCTTCACCATATAAAGGTGGTGCAGAAACAAAGTGAGCAATAGGCTCAGCTGCAGCCCAGAATACACCGCCACCAGCAAGTAGGGTGCAAAGTACGATTGATAGCCATTTAAAGGTATCGATATCTGGTCTCGCTAAACCACCTAAGCGTACGTAACCCGTACGACCTAGCGCAATAGCCAAACCAATAAGGAAATTCAGAAGGAGTAATACTTGCCAGAAGGCACCGAAGTATTGAGTTGCAAAGCCAAAGCCTGCATTAACCATTGCGGTCAGAGAGTTTGTATTCGTTAGAGCTAGCAAAACAAACACAGTGAGGAAGCTACCACTTAACCAGAAAACAGGGTTAGTGAGTTCAAGACGCTTGAGAAGGGAAGGAGGATGAATCGCAGAATAGTCTGCCTCCTGAATAGGAGCATGAGAGGCGGCGTTCGTCATATTTGACATAATTACTTCGCTTTTTAGGGCTCGGAAGCCGTGCATTTCCCTCACACGAATAGCTCGAAAAGTGTGAGGATGATCAAAAAGCCGCTGATACTAGCACGTTGAGCACACCAATATAACCGTAGAGCCAGATTAATTATGGAAATCTGAAGCAAATTACTGATTTTGGGGTAGAGATTTTTTGCGTGAAGTGCGCCGCATTTCATACGTAAATGACATTTCCCTTATTCTTGCAAGGACATCTCAGGATTACATTGAGCCAACCTGTTCTAATAAAAATTAAAGGTCTTATCCTATGGCTCATGTTGAACTCAATGGAATGTGGCAGTTAACTTCACCACAGCACCCAGATATCGATATTCCAATGACTTTGCCCGGAGACAACGTTTCTGCGTTGTTACAAGCAGAGCTCATCCCTAATCCTTATTTTGCGGATAACGAAGCGAAAGTTCGTTGGATTGAAACGTGTGATTGGCATATTTCACGTCAGTTTGATGTGGATGACGCAGTGCTCTTTGCCAAACAAGTTTGGATGACACTTACTCGTGTTGATACTTTAGCGACGTTTTACATTAATGGTGAGCAAGTACTAACTTGCAGCAACATGTTTGCCCAACAACGTCTTGATATTAAACCTTACTTAAAACAAGGCACTAACACGATTCGAGTTGAGTTTGCTCGCGTAGACTTAGAAGGCGCAGAGCGAGCAAAGAAACTGCCGTTTCCTATTCCTTCTGCAATGGGCAACAACCAAATTCCACACATGAATTTGCTCCGCAAAACTCAATGTCATTCGGGATGGGACTGGGGCATTTGTTTAATGGTCTCGGGTATCTATGACCCGATTCAAATCGATTTTGTCGAGGACGTGTGGTTAAAAAGCTTCTCCACAAACCAGCAATGGCAGACAGATGGAAGTGTATTGGTTGACGTTCTTATAGAGGTAGAGACTGGTAATCAATGTCATGAAATCATTGTTAATTTTAATGGTGAACGACAAGTGCTCCAAACCGAAGGAAGTGGTCACTACCACTGTGAATTCCTTGTGAGCGAGCCTAAGCTTTGGTGGCCGGCTGGTTATGGTGAAGCGCACCTCTATTCCATTTCAGTCACTTCTGGTGAACAAACTCTAGTCCGTAAGATTGGTTTACGAGAGTTGAGCTTAAACAATCAAGCTGATGAACATGGATCGGCGATGGAATTCATCATTAATGGCACTCCGATTAATGCTAAGGGGGCGAACTGGATTCCGATCGATGCCATGCCGGGGCGTGAGTGCGAAACCCGCTACCGAACGCTTTTACAAAGTGCCGTTGATGCCAACATGAACATGATTCGTGTCTGGGGTGGTGGGCAGTATGAGAGTGAAACCTTCTATGACTTGTGTGATGAACTGGGGCTGTTAGTTTGGCAAGACATGATGTTTGCTTGTTCGCTTTACCCTTCTAGCGATGACTTCTTAAAAGAAGTTGAACAAGAACTGCGTTTCCAAATTCCACGCTTAAAAGAACACCCATCTATTGCGTTATGGTGTGGCGACAATGAAGTTATTGGAGCTATTGGCTGGTATGACGAATCCAAGCATAACAAAGTGAAATATACGGTGAACTATGACCGTCTCAATCGCATGATAGAGCAGGTGATCGGACAGTTGGACGATTCTCGTCGTTTTTGGCCGAGCTCTCCTTGTAATGGTGAACTGGACTTCGGAGATGCTTGGCATGATGACAGTAAAGGCGACATGCATTTTTGGGACGTTTGGCATTCAGGAAAATCATTTAATGCCTACCTAAACATTAATCCTCGCTTTTGCTCAGAATTTGGTTTCCAATCTTGGCCTTCGTTTGCGGAAGCAAAACAGTTTGTACCGGAACAAGACTGGAACGTTACGTCACCTACCTTTGAGCAGCACCAAAAGAACCCACGTGGTAACAGCATCATTACTGAGATGTTCACCCGATATTTCCGTTTTCCTAGCGGCTTTGAGCAAATGTTGTACCTTAGCCAAGTGCAGCAAGCGATGGCTATCAAAACTGCGTGTGACCATTGGCGAGCCATCGCACCGATATGTCGTGGCATGTTGTATTGGCAACTTAATGACAACTGGCCTGTGAGTTCATGGTCTAGCATCGAATACAGTGGTCGTTGGAAGCAGTTGCATTACCATGCGAAACGCTTTTTTGCACCTCAGTATTTCGTGTTCTCGGAACACACAGGCAACTTGAGCCTGCATCTGCTCAACGATGCCAAAATACCAGTTAGTGCGGATATTCAACTTCATTGGGTTAATTGGCAAGGCGAAATTGAGAAAACTTGGCAGATAGAGAAAACGGTGACGAATGATAGCAATACTGTCATTTGGTCTTTAGATGAGCAGGTTGACCTAGTTGGTTTGGGCGACCTGAAATCAGGGTTCTTGTATGTGGAAGCGCAGGTGGGTGATGAACGAATCAACAATACCTGGTTTAGCACTCATGAACTTAAGACGCTGCCTATGGTTAAAGCAAATATTGAAGTAACGATTGAAGCAAACCAAGTGACCCTACGGGCAAATAAAGCGGCGTTTTTTGTTCATTTGGAGTGTGATACGGCTGGGCGCTTTGAAGATTCAAGCATCACTTTATTGGCAAACCAGCCCGTTACGTTAACATTCTTGGGTGACGATTGGGCGGCAATGGCAGAGTCTCTGCGTGTTTACCACTTAATGCAATAACGGAAAGCACTTTTGAAAGGGGGCTTCCGTGCTCCCTTTTGATTTCTCAGCCTGAGAACGGCTTGATTTAGAACAGGTTTCGTTTTGCCCAAGTGATCGCCTGCATTCGATTCTTCACTTCAAGTTTGCGAAAGATACTGTAGAGGTGTGACTTCACAGTGTGCTCACTTACAAACAACGAGTCGGCGATATCGAGGTTAGAACCTCCTTGGCAAAGCGCTGTAAGTACTTGCATTTCACGTCGAGTTAGCTCAATTTCGAGTTTCGTGTCGAGCTCAGAAACCGAGTGATTTAAGTTTACAAGATAGCTCACTAAACGATTGAGTATGTCGCGTGAGAGCCAGTTTTCACCATTCACAACACCTTTTAATCCTCGAATCACCTTGTCAAAATCTTCATCGAAGTAAAACAGACCTTTTAAGTTCGACCAAGAGAGCAGACTCTCTATGCCCAAATTAGGTTCGGCATTAACCAAAACGGTCGCATCAACGTGATCGAGCTCGTTGAGCACGACTTTAACCCCAGAGAGATCTGGCAGTGAACTGTCGACAATAGCAACATAGTGTTCATCGCGATAAACAGGAAGATCAGTACTTGCTCCTTTCGCCAAGAGGACTGGTTGACCAAGCTGTTGTTCGATTGTCGTCTGTAAGCCTCTTCCTTGAATGTTGTTGCAAGTGAATAATAAGATGGTGTTGGTGGTTGGATTGTTATTCATCATTAGTGGGCCTCCTGTCGAGACTGCATAAATTCATTTCCTACTTGATGGAAGCGATACAAAACAAGATCTAAGAATCCATCGAAGCAGTGTTTAACCATTGGGTTTTCAAATATTTGAGTGGCGGGTGCTTTGAAGTACGTGACTCGCCGATGGTGATAGAAATCCCGTATAAAAATGTCGAATAAAAGTTGCTTTACCACGGGTTCATGAACCGGAAAGTGGACAACCGCATTCCCCATGACTTGGATGATATCGGTGACTAAAAACTTCAGGATAGAGCGCCCCAAATGCCATAAGCTTAGAATCCTAAATTCAGACCTCAGCTCTTGATAAATAAGGTGTCCGACTAACATGCCTTTACAGTAATACAGGCGTACCTTACTTGAAGATTCATCAAATTGATTGAGCGTATCTGCCATACCGCCTGGGGTGATTAACTGCTTGTGGACTGCATCAATTTGTTGATACTCCGACGCGCTTATTTGATTGAGTGAGCAACTCTTTACATCGGTGACTTGATACTCATAAACAATGTCTTTAAAGCTTAAATAAATGTTTTTACTTTGCGAGGCTTTAACGCGCTTATACTCGCTTGAGGTATATTGATATTGCTCACCAATATAATGAGAGAAGGCGAGCCTTTTTAATAAACTCGGTGTGACTTTTCCGCTTTCCCATTGACTTAATGTAGGTTGATTTAAGCTTTCAAAAGCACTGTAACTCCGTGCTAACTCGTCTGCCAACTGACCTTGAGTTAAACCTCTCTCCTTTCGAATTGTTGCAACAGCATGCGAAAATTCTAACTTGCTAACCATATATCTACGTCCTGAACTCATTATATTTTTGATTGCTTGAAACGACTCGGTATGAGTCGCAAATCTATGTTCTTGATCTTTTAGTGAGATACATCATTTGGTCTGCGTGCTGGATTAAGGAATCGCTGCTATTGCCCTCATAAGGGAAACGTGCAATACCAACACTCAAACCGATGTGAACGTTTTGAAAATGGATAAAAATAGGTGCGCTACACGCTTGGTGCAGCGAAGACTGAAATTGTTCTAAGTCCTTTGTACTTTCTAGCTCAGGGAGGCAAACAATAAACTCATCACCACCTATCCTTGTTGCGAACTGACCACCACTGAGTAGGTTTAAAATACGCTGGGCGGTGATTTGTAGTACTTTATCTCCGGCGTCATGACCGAATTCGTCATTCACCGATTTAAAGCCATCTAAGTCGATATATAACAGAGTAAACGGTTGAGCTCGTTGTATCTGTTGTTCGATCAACTGATTGCCTTTGAATCGGGAATAACACCCTGTTAGCTCGTCAATCTCGAGCAGTCTTTCTAGTTTTTCAACTTGTTCATATTGCGTTTGCCAGGCGCTAAACCAATAGCACTCGATGGAGCGCAAGCCTTGGTAAATAAAGAGATTGAACAAGTAAAGAAACGTGCTCCGAATGGAGAACTCACTTAAACCCTGTAGTTTAAACAGGTAATTACCTGCGGTTATCAAATCAATGTTAAAGCAGATTGCCATTGATAAGACATATGTGAGTGCCGACCAAAATACGCCAAACTCAATCAGGGTTAAAAGGAGATTCACGGTGACTAACGAAGAGAAGAGAAAGTGCCCGCCTAAGAAGTAATACAGGTAAAAAGTGAGGGTATAGCCGAGGATCAGAGCGATGACAACAGACTGATGCTTTTGCTCGAGTGCAAATGATTTGCCCACCCAAAGGTAGGCAAAACAGACCATCGCGGAAAATATATAAGGAAGGTATACAACATAATCAACCCCTCTGATTGCACAAGCGACTAAGGTGATAAGAATCCCAAGACTTGTGGAGCGCATATAGTAGCGCGTAAAAATTTTGGTGAACTGCGTTCTGTCCATAGTTATGTCTCAAAGGAACAGCAAATAATGGGCAGTCAGAGAGAGGATTCTGTATGGGTTGAGTGTGGATGGAGGACGAGAGAAACATAGAACCAGCCCCGCATAAATAAGGAAATGCGAGGCGCATATGCTTTTTCGGGCGTTTTTCTCGTCTGCAAGCGACACTGCATTTCATATAGTTGCTCGATACCTACTGCCGTTTTTATAAACTATTCTATGAGGCGGGGTTGCATAAAACTATACGGTTTTCGGGAAAATGCTCCGATCTCAATATGTCCGCGTAAAAAGTGCGTTAACCGGTAAATTATTGAGGAAAAACTAGTACTTAAGTACTATGCGGGGTGATTAAAATGAGTCTTAAGTTTGAGATGTCTACTTGAGTTTTTGGTGGATACGGTAACCTATTGCATAACCAAGATAGAATAAGGCTGCAAGGGTAATAAACGCAGAAATGTAGGCAAACAGGTGATTCAGCCCTAAGCCGAATGACAGGGTAAAAGCAATGCCATTAACGGCTTCCATTGGGATCTTGTACCAAGAGGCGTGTACGGTCGAACCAAAAAGAATAAGGGTTCCGATTAAAAAGAGGGTGCCAATTGAAAGGCCAACCCATCTGCTGCTGTTCATGTTCATCTCAAGAGTTACAGAGTTCGTAACAAAATATTTCAAGGTCAACATTATACAACTTAGTGAGGGGGGAAGTGGTAGCAATATTTGCTTGAATAAAGCAAGAGAACACCGAAGTGTCCTCTTTTTAACCAGATGGCGTTTTAATTATCCAATCCAATTGATGAAGTATGGAATGATCAGTGCGTTGGCTAAGTCGATAAAAAACGCACAGACTAAAGGCACGATGATAAACGCTTGGTGAGAGTTACCGTACTTCTGTGCGACTGCCGACATATTTGCCATCGCCGTTGGAGTGGAACCAAGAGAAATTCCACCAAAACCAGAACAAACCACCGCCGCATCGTAGTTTTTTCCCATCAAAGGGAAAACGACAAAAATCGCGATACAAATAGCGACAAGAAACTGTGCGCCAAGAATGATGAAAATCGGTCCTGCCAAATCCACCAAAGCCCATAGTTGCATACTCATCAGTGACATCGCCAAAAATGCTCCTAACGCCATATCTGCGATCAATGCAACCGCGGGTTTTCTAGCCGGCCAGCGCGTTCCTGTTAGGCGCGGGTAAGAAGCAGGTATCAGGTTAGAAATCAGAATACCAGCAAACAGACAAGTTACGAACAATGGCAGCTCTAACCCTAAACTGCTGACGCCTTCATTCAAGATTGCACCTAAGATAATACATACATGAATCGCTAACATCGCGTCTAAAAAGTCATAGGCATTGATCGAGGGTTGAGGCTCATCTTGCGCGGTACCGACATCCATCTCTTCAACTTTCGTGGGTTTGAGGTTGTGTTTGTTGATCAGGTACTTAGCAATAGGTCCTCCCATCAAGCTTGCTAAGATCAAACCGAATGTCGCACTAGCGATACCGATTTCCATGGCGGTATTTAGGTCAAAAATTTCAGCAATTCTTGGTGACCAAGCGATAGCAGTGCCATGCCCACCAATTAATGAGACTGTGCCACTTAGCAAGCCAACCGCTTCTGGTTGACCGAGCATGGTGGCGATTCCGATACCAGTAAGGTTTTGAATCAACATATAGCCGATGGTGACCGAAAGCAGAATTAATAAAGGCTTTCCCCCTTTAAACAGATCTTGCAAGCTTGCGTTAATGCCGATGGTGGTAAAGAAATACACTAAGAGTAGGTCACGAGTCGCGAGATCGAATTGGACATCAATTTGGGTAACGTAATGAATCACCGCAAACAGTACGGACACCAAAATACCGCCAGAAACCGGTTCTGGAATACTGAACTCTTTGAGGAAAGTACTCGCTTGCGTTAATCGCCTACCTAAGAATAAAACGATGATTCCAAGAGTCACCGCGAGAAAGGATTCGACTTGTAATACACCGTCGACAAAGTTCATAACCACTCCTGTTCTAATAAAACATGATGAGAGAATTAATCGGCACGTTTACCTCTAAACATACTGACATGTTTGAATGACATCCAGTTGCATACTAATGAATTTGAACCAAGTCGGATTACTCTGAGTATGGTATTCCCATGACAGATAGAAAAGAGGAGTGATACAAGGTTGCGTTAACCTATGCATGACTCCTCGTCGAATCAGCTCAAAAAGCCCCTAATTAAATAGCCAGTAGCTTTCTGGGTTATCAGGGCATTGGTATGGACCACACTCGGCAAATGTACCGATGGCATTAAGTGCGACAACGGAGATAGCCAACAGGCAAGCAATTCGACCAAGGTTGCTCATTTGGTAAGGTTCCGGTGACTCTTCTTTACTGGTGAGCATAAGGATGACCGCCACCGCAAATATAGTCGCGACGAACAAGACAAACGCCCAAGTGTAATAATGCATACCTAAGATAGGGCTACCATAACCAGGCGTTCCCGGAATGACATGCAGTGAGACTTGTCTTAGCGATGTGGCTACTCCATAAAGTGCGCCAATTAGAACCACGCCATAATGTCGAGCGTGCGGACCGTAAACCACATTCAATAGAAAGCCGAACATGATCATGACAAAGCCAATGCGTTGTAACAGACACAATGGGCAAGGCAGTTCATTGAGTACAAATTGCAGAACAAAACCAATTAACAACACGGCGGTCATGCCGAGTAATCCGAGGGTATTGAGTAAAGCCAAATAGTTGCGATTCATATCAACGCCCCCTACAACAAAATAGCTAGAGGGTCGGTTGCATGATGGTTGAACCAATACAGCCCAATGATCACGGAGGAAGCAAAGAAGGCATAACCCATCGCTTTCTTGCCTAAAAATGCACTGAGCATCGCGATTAACAATAGTACAAAAATTAGTGTCATCATGAGGGAGTTCCTTCCTTACTCTCTGATTTCAATCCTTTTAACTATAGGAAATGCGTATCAATGCGCGACTTTATATAAAAAAGAGGAGAGGGCAGATTCGAGGTCCCAGATGAATCTGATCCTCTCCCCAAAACCGTTTTTACAAAAACGCGTTACTTACCGTCTTGTTTTGGTGGTTGTTCCAACGCCCAGTCACCGCCTAATGATTTATAGAGTGCGACGGTAACTTGTGCCGTTTGCAATTTGGCAGCAAGCTGACGGTCTTGCATCATGCGTTTTTGTCGCTGTGCATCAAGGACGGATAAGTGATCGATTAAACCTGCGCGATAGAGTGATTTCGCTTTGCTGACCGCGTTGTCCGTTGCCTCCAGCGCTTCTTTAATTCGGCGTTGGTTCTCTTGGCTTCTTCCGTAAGCAAATAGGGTCGAGTCTACTTCTGTAAATGCGGAATCAACGGCGTGTTGGTAAGCCAAGGTGGCGGATTCAAAACGAGCTTGGTTGATTTTCTCTAACGCTTCACCACGACCTCCGTCAAATACATTCCAACTGATACCTGCTGAGCCTACCCAGCCAAATGAATCACTACTGAATAAGTCATCAAAGCTAGACGCTGAAACACCTGGCGCCCCTGTTAGGAAGAACTTCGGATATTGATTGGCCACACTGGCTGCGAGTTCTTCATTGATGGCAGCCATTTCACGTTCCGCAATGCGGATATCTGGTCGACGCTGCAACAGGTCAGAAGGCAGCCCAATCGGTACCACATTTTGCATGGTAGGTACTGTTTGTGTCTGAGCGAGTCGTATCTCGACTTTCGATAAAGGCTCACCAAGTAGTACCGCAATGCGATGCTTGTGCACTTGTTGTGCGATTTCCAATTGAGGGATGAAGGATTCCATTGCTGCCAATGTTGCTTTAGCTTGGGCTAAATCGAGCTCGGAACCGTAACCACTGCGAACCACCTTTTCGACCAAATCCATGGTTTTTTGTTGGTCCTCTAGGTTGGATGTTGCCAACGCGAGACGTTCTGTTGCACCTTGATATTGTAAGTAGTTGTGGATCAAATCAGCGGTGAGCAATGTGGTGAGCCCACTCTGATAGATTTCAGCTTGTTCTACACGAATCTTTGCCGCATTAGATTGACGCTCAAGACGCCCAAATAAGTCCACTTCCCATGCGATGCTTGCACCAGCAAAAACGCCATCATGTTGATTATCTAATAGTGTCGTGTTGCCAATCTGTGGCGGTAAACCTGCTGCTGAATCACCAATCGGATTGAGTGCAGGACCCAGCAGAGAATCATTTTTGCTCAGTTGGTAGTTGAAGTAACCCGCGCCAATATTGACGGTTGGTACTTTGAATGACTCTACAACGGTTTTGTAGTTCTCAGCCATCTTTATGCGTTCTGCTGCCACTCGTAACGGGATGTTTTGGCTTTGCATATCAAGGACTAAATCGTTCAGCGTCGGATCATTAAATTCCGTCCACCAAAAGGCTTCTTTTTCGCTAACCTGGCTGACGTTGCTTTGCTCAGCATGAAGATAGGTTTCAGCCATACTTGTGGTTGGCGCTTGGTAGTCGGGACCAACAGCGCAACCGGATAAACTCATTGCCAATACAAGTGGCGCAAGAACGAACTTTTTCATGATTACGCCTCCTTCAGTTTGGCGTCAGTGTGGGTTGTTTGTGGCTTTTCTTTGTATGCCAAGCGATACAGTGCCGGCATGATGAACAATGACAATACTGTCGCTGCGGCCAAGCCACCGATAATGGTTGCTGCCATTTGGTCGAACAATAGGTCTGACAGCAGCGGAATCATTCCAAGGGCTGTTGTTAATGCCCCCATAGAAATCGCCATCGTTCGGTTGACGGTAGCCTCCTTAATGGCATCGACTAATGCGCGTCCATTTGCTCGCTCTAGTTCGATTTGATCCATCAATACAATGCCATTTTTAATGATCATCCCAGTCAGCGTTACCGCACCAATCAATGCCATAAAACCGAATGGTTTATCAAAACCAAGCAAAGCAAAGGTTGCGCCCGTTGCGGCCAATGGCAAAGTCGCAAAAATGATGATTGGTTGTTTAAAGCCGTTAAACATCGCGACCAAAATGATCACCATAATTAACATCGCTTTCGGTAATTGCTTGAAGATATCCGTAACAGCTTTGTGTTCGTCGTAGAACTCTCCACCCCATTCCAAGCTGTAGCCCGCAGGAAGGTGAATGGCTTCAATCTGATCTTTCACTGCATTTCTTACTGTCGCAGGTGTCGAGTGACGTGCGACACCCGCTTGCGCAGTGATGGTTTTTACTCGGTTACGACGCCAAATCATGCTCTCTTCTGGTACTAACTCAAAGCCATCAACCACCTGACCAAGAGGTACGCTGTGCATGCCCAGTAGTGAACGTACAGGTAATGTTTCCAGTGACGCCATGTTTTGAGAAGTGCCACGCAGTTGAATTGGAATGAGCTCATCATTGAGATTCATCTGTCCCAAAGGCATGCCGTCAGAAGCGCGTTTTAAAGCAAAGGCGATGTCCGCACGGTTGATACCAGCTTGACGCATTTTGTCTTGATTGATGATGGGTTTGAGAACCTTGCTCTCTTGGCGCCAGTCATCACGAACGTATTTTGCATCAGGATGAGTAGCAAAAATGGCTTTTGCTTGATCCGCTAGCTGATGCAGTACTACTTCATCTGGACCAGAGAAGCGAGCTTCGACTGCGTATTTGTCCGAGGTTGCGAGCTTCAGCGCTCTAAAGCGGGGCTCTGCGTCCGGGAATGTGTTCTGCAGCCATTTATCACCACGTTCAACAAGTTGGCTGATGCCTGCGTAATCCTTGGTATTAATTAAAATCTGACCATATGCGGGATCAAACGGTTCGGGTTCTACAGTCACAGAGAATCGAGGTGCACTTGCGCCCATGTAGCTAGAAATACTTTCTACTTCAGGTTGCTTGAGCAGCCACTGTTCGACTTTGCGCATGTCTGCTGAGGTTTGCTCAATCTTGGCGCCATTTGGTAGCCAGTAATCTAGGAACACGATAGGGCGATCCGATTGTGGGATGAAGTTTACCGCTACATTGGGCACGGCAAATGCAGTCACTAAAATCAGCGGAATCAATGCTGTCAGTGCTTTCATCGGATTGTCGACTGTCCAAAACACTAATTGCTTGTATCGGCTTGGTTTGGCATCTTCATCCGCGGGTGTTGGTTTGATGAACATCCAACACATCAATACGGTGAAGGTCATGGCTACCAGCCAAGACAGTAGCAGCGATGAAGCAACAATGTAGAATACTGAACCAGCAAATTCAGCCGAGTCAGTTTTCGAAAACAATACTGGGCTTGCACCCATGATGGCGATGATGGTGGCACCAAGTAGTGGTACCGCCGTTTCCTTGACTGAATCAATAGCAGCACGAGTGCGCTCAATGCCTTTGCTCAGCTTCACGATCATCATGTCAGTGATCACGATGGCATTATCTACCAACATGCCTAGCGCAAGGATGAAGGTACCTAGCGAGACACGATGCAAATCAATTCCCGCGATGTTCATGTAAATCAACGTGAGCAAGATTGTTAGCAACAAGCTTGAGCCAACAATCGTTGCGCTTTTAAAGCCCATGAAGACCAGCAGCACCACGAATACGATACCGACACTTTCCAGTAGGTTGCCCACGAAGTCATCAATGGCTTTTTGTACTTCCTCTGGCTGATAAGCGACGGTAGAAATATCGACGCCGAGCGGCAATGTTTGCTCGTAGTTATGGATAATGTCACGAATGGTATCGCCCAATGACACAACGTTAATGCCTTCAACAGGACTCACCGCCAAAGTCACGGCAGGTTGACCATTAAATCGACTTTCTGTCAGCGCGGGAGTTTGGTATCCCATACTCACTTCGGCGATGTCACCTAAGCGAATTAGACCTGTGCCTAGTTCACTTACGCCACCTTTGATTACCAAGTTGCGAATATCGTCTAGTGATTGAAACTCGCTGGTTTGCGTGATGCGAATACGCTCGGTTCCTGCATCGAATTTCCCCGCTTCAAAGGTCATGTTTTGTGTGCTGAGCTGGTTCCACACTTGCGCAACAGATAAGCCGTATTGTGCTAAACGTTCATCAGGCATATCGATGTGCACGACACGTGGCTGTACGCCGTGAAGTTCGATCTTTTTGATGCCTTTTACTGCCTTAATTTGGCGCTGAAGCTCTTCTGCATAACGACGTAATTCTTCTGGTGCTGCGTCTTCACTGTGGATAGAGAAAAGCATGCCGTACACTTCAGAAAACTCATCTTGAACTATGCTGATTTGTGCCGTAGAAGGCAGTTGTAGCTTCACGTCGTTCACTTTACGTCGCAGTAAGTCCCATTGCTGAGGCAACGCTTTTGAATTGAGACTCTCTTTCAAATCGACAAATACCATCGACATTCCAGGACGAGACAATGAACGTAATCGGTTCAGTTCTGCCATTTCCTGCAGCTTAGTCTCAATAGTATCGGTCACTTGCTGTTCGACTTCTTGAGCCGATGCTCCCGGATACAAGGTCACCACGACAGCGGTTTTAACGGTAAAGCTTGGGTCTTCTAATTTCCCTAGGTCGAAGTAGGAGTAAATACCCGCCACCACACTTAAGGCGATGAAGAACAACACGAAAGTACGCTGTCTTATCGCGAATTCGGCTAAATTGATCATGGTTTGAACCTATAGCGTTTTGATGGTTAGGTTTGGTGTGTTATCGCCTGGTTTGAGATAGTGAGTTCCGCTGATAACGACATAGTCACCTTGTTGGAAATCGCCGGAAACACAAGCTTGATGAGAATCGATGGATTGCAAGTTAACGGGTTCACTGTGTACGACAGCATCTCGCACCACGTTGACGTGTAGGGTCTTTTTTTCGCCCAAAATGGCAGAGTATGGGAAGCAGTGGCTTGATTGATTCGGCTGGAACGAAGTCGTTACCGTAACCGCTTTACCATTGAACAAGTTTTTAGAAATAGAATCGATCGCTAGCGTGACAGGATAAGTTTGCTTGATTAAATGCTTCTTCGGAGCAATCTCGGCGACTTTTGCACTGTAGGTTTGCTCAGCACCATACCAAGAAAGTGCTGCAGATTGACCAAGGTTAAACTGTCGAACCATATTTTCTGGCACATCGATATCCACTTCCCATTGCCCATCTTGCTGAATCGTAGCCACGCTCACGCCAGGCAGGGTTTGTTCGAAAGCATCAATACGGACTTCACCAATGTTGCCAGAAAATGGTGCGCGTAATGTGGTGTAAGTCAGTGCGTCTTCCGCTCGCTGGATGTTTTTTTCTACCACTTTGACAGCGGATAGACTGCGTTCATAACCGCTGATGGCACGGTCTAAATTAACGCTAGCAATGGCATTATCGTCAGTTGCTTGCTTAACGCGCTTAAGCTCCGCTTTCGCCAGTTTATGTGCGGACTTTGCCTCCAGCATACGAGCTTGTAGCTCTTCTAATGAGACTTGATAATCGTGTGGGTCAAGCGTAGCAATGACTTGCCCTTTCTCGACATGATCGCCTTTCTTCACCAAAACGCTTTCTACCGTGCCTGGTACACGAAAAGAAAGAGAAGCACTTTCTTTGGCGTGAACAATGCCGCTAAATGATTTGCTTGAGGCGGAGTTGCTGTCCTTTACTTCGACGACTTGTATTGGTCGAGGAGATTCAGGTTCGGCGAATGTGGTTTGGTTTTGGTTACAACCAAGCAGCGCGAGTGTCGCTGCACTTAACGCTGTGGTTTTGAATAGACGGTTCATAAGATGGCTCCCTAATTTTGGTGCCATCATACAATCGAACGCTGTTCAGATAATTACTCGACTCTGAGACTCACTGTCTCAAAAAATGAGACAATAATGTATCTAAACCAATTTGGGGATTTCTTTAATTAGATGCTCAATAAGTAATCGACTCGCTTGGCTTAGGGTTTTAGGTTGAGGGTAGAGTAGCCAGCCAGACTCTTCTGTTACCGAATACTGTGACAATAACTGGACCAAAGTGCCCGATTCTAATTCACGTTTTACGAGTAGTTTGGGCATAAAAGTAATGCCGCGATCTAAGATGGTGGCGTTTTTAATAAAACCGATGTTATTCGAGATAAGCTTGGGACTGAGTTGTACGCTTTGTTCTTGAAAATGCCAGACATTATCAATGTCGCCATTTGGCCAACGGAAGCACACGCATTGATGCGTTTTTAATTGCTCTAGTGTTTCCGGCGTTCCATGGGTTTGTAGGTAGCTCGGGGAGGCGACCAAGCATCGGTCGAGCGTCAGCAGTTTGCGTGCCACAATATCAGAATCGAATAATGCACCACCGTGAAACGCAATATCCAAGCCTTGTTGGAACATATCATGAAAGCCGTTGTTGATATTACGAATATCTAACTCAACATGAGGGTATTGATCGTGAAAGTCGAACAGAATAGGGCGCACTAGTTCATCGGTTTCAGGTAATAAACCGAGCTTGATTCGACCGCGAACCTCATTGGTATCGTTGCTGACTTGCTCATTTGCAGAGTCGAGCATAGTGAGTGCTTTTTGCAGATTCTCGTAATACGCCTCGCCGTTGTTGGTGAGCGATAAACTGCGTGTTGTTCGATGGAATAGCTGTGCTCCAAGAGATTGTTCTAACTCTCCAATTCGCCGGCTTACATTCGCACGTGGTAAGTCCAGCGCATTGGCTGCGGCGGTAAAGCTACCTAAATCCACCACCTTAATGAACAGTTTGAGATCGTCAATTTTCACTCTGGCGCTCCATGCTTATTGAACACTGTATTAAACCGTGATACTCTAAAGCATCACGAGGTTATGCACAAAACATAACGCGACTTTTGATAACCGTCACTTGTCATCAAATAGAAATAGGGAATTAATGTGCTGAGAGTTATCCAACGCCGTCGAATCAAAAAGGTCATTAAATTACTGTCTGCAAGGCTAATAAAGGGCTATGGCAGTCGTGACTACTTTTCTATTGGTCAAGTTCAGAGCAGTACAACTGAGTTAAGTAAGCGCCAACAACACATTGCTTTAGCGCTTTATGCTAACCCTGAAGCGCTTAACTCAGAAGAAGCTACTGAAATTCAGTCTCTGCGCACTGATGTCGCCAATGATTTTTTCGAAGGTGGTGACTACAACGCGCAAGATGTGTTGAATTTATTGGGCTCTGGCGGCTGGAAGGGAGGACGTATGGATGATGATATGTCCCACCGATTTGGAATGAATAGCCGATACTAAATCTCGTAATCGAATACGATGATGTCTTCAAGCAGAGGTCTAAATACTTCTTTCAAGGCGTCGTGCTCAGGGTGAGGCAGATAATTCTGACGACCTGCTTCATCAGAAAATGTCATTATCACGGCGTGCGTGTAGTCTTTGTTCTTTCCTTCTGGGCTGTTGTTTAAGCCCCACTCAACGTCGGTTACGCCTTCTACTTTCGTTGGCATGGTTTCGAATAGCTCTCGTAATTGCTGAATTTTTTCGCTGGTGGCAGAAGCTTTAAATTTGATGAGTAGAATGTGTCTGATCATGGTTTTGGTCATGTTGTTGTTTTTGAAGAACAACACTATAGCGGGCATCTGCGCTCAAGTTAGCTCTTAGCTTCACAAAATAGGAAAACTAAAACGCGAGCACAGTGGCTCGTGCTTTAGTTAAGTTAGCTAGATTATCGGTAGTTAGTGTGAGCGATTAACCTTCGAGACGCTTCACCAAGCAGAAGTGCTTTTTACCGCGTTGAAGCAACCAGTACTGGTCGAACAGTGGGAAGTTCAAGCTTGGTTTTTCTGTATCGATTTTTTCGCCGTTCACACTGATGGCGTTGTTGCCAATTAGCTCACGAGCAACGCGTTTTGAGCTGGCTAGACCGGATTCAACCAGAAGCTCAACCAAGTCTTGCTCAGCACTTTGCATGCTCGGTAAGCCATCGAGTTCCAACTGTTTTAGCTCGCTCAAGCTCAATTGCTGCACATCACCGCTAAATAGCGCTTGAGTGATTCGTTCTGCACTTGCTAATCCTTTTTCGCCATGAACAAAGCTTGTCATTTGTTCCGCTAAGATACGCTGTGCTTGCGGTTTGCCTTTACTCTCTTTGTCTTGTGTTTCAATTGCTGCAATCTCATCGCAACTCAAGAAGGTGTAGTAGCGTAGGAAGTGGTAAACATCGGCATCTTCCGCGGATAACCAGAATTGGTAGAAGGCGTAAGGCGAGGTTTTACTTGGATCCAGCCACACTGCACCTCCTTCGGTTTTACCAAATTTAGTGCCATCGGATTTGGTGATCAAAGGTAAGGTTAAGCCAAATACTTGTTCACCATTTTGACGGCGAGTAAGGTCAATGCCGCTAACAATGTTGCCCCACTGGTCGTTACCACCGATTTGTAAGCGACAGCCGTACTGACGGTTTAATTCTGCAAAGTCGTAAGATTGCAGCAGTGCGTAACTGAACTCGGTGAATGAAATCCCTTGGTCTGGGCGTTGTAAGCGTTGCTTAACCGACTCTCGGCTGATCATGGTATTCACGGAGAAGTGTTTACCCACATCGCGGAAGAAGTCGATCACGTTAATTTGCTTCACCCAATCTGCGTTGTTTACCATGAGCATTGGCTTGCTGACTTGGTTATTCATCAATTGTTGAATTTGGTTCGACAGATCTTTTACCCAGCCTGTTACGGTTTCTTCTGAGTTTAAGCTGCGCTCTGTTGCTTTAAAACTTGGATCGCCGATCATACCCGTTGCCCCACCAATCAGGGCGATGGCTTGGTGTCCTGCATCTTGAAAGCGTTTGAGCATAATAAGTGGAACAAGGTGACCGATGTGCAAGCTACCTGCGGTTGGATCGAAGCCGCAGTACAAGGTTTGTGGCTCAGAAAGCAGTTGTTGAACTTGGTCTAAATCACTCGCTTGGGCAATCAAGCCGCGAGTTTGTAAATCTTCAATCAGTGTCATCGTCTTATCTTTATCTGGTTCGGTTGTATTCAGATTAAAAGGCGATGCGGAATCGAGATATATCCCTAAAGGGACAGTTTGTTATCTTGATTGAGTGATCAGGTGGTTGAGAAACAACTGAAAGAACTCGCTTAAAGACGCCACATTCAGTTGTGCGTAGATGCGTTTACGGTGATTCTTGACTGTGCCTTCTACGACATCTAGCTGCGTTGCAATCTCTTTGCTGTCATAGCCTTGCGCGATTAATGCGGCAATTTCTTGTTCTCGATTAGTGAGGACAGTTTCGCCAAAAGATGCCAGAGCGGATTCAATTGCAGTACGCATTTGTCCCGAGTAGGTGGTAGGACTGAAAACTGGCTCGGCGAGTGTAAACTCGGTTTGTTTCCAGTGCTGTCGGCACAAAGACTGAATAATGGCAAAGTAAGATTTGAGCGTGGCTACTTGAGGCTTGGTGAAGCGCTTATCGTCCTGCATAAAACCGAAGTAGAACATCACCCAACGTGTCGGTTCGATTTCGACCAACATGCTGAGTTCATCTTTCCAGCCAGTTTGATGGTAGAACTGCTCGCAGTAGGCTTGATAATCGAGATCGTTGCGCGCGACATCTTTTCTCACCACGTCTTTGAGCGTAAAGATACCTTGTTCTTTGTTAGCGTTAAGTTTTTGATAAAATGGGTCATTTTGAAAAGAAGTCGTGAGATAACGCTGGAACAGTAGCTCGCGTTCATTTTCAATCGAATCATACAGGTAGATAGGGTGTTTGCCTTCGCGGTAGCCGAGGATCACTGCGCAATCAAAACTCAGTAGTGAAGCTATCACGCGCATGAGTTTAGGCGTAAAGCTTGGTGAGTTAAGGGCAGATATTGTTTCTGCAAGCTGAGTGTTGAATGCGTCGCTGGGCATGGTGATTCGGGAGTTCGATAAAGGTTGGGGTAAGCATAACGCAACATGCTGATATCCCAAAGTGATCAGAAAGGGGAGCGTTGTGCTCCCCATCAATAAATCATTGTCACTAAGAGGTTACTGTGAATCGGTTAGCTCTTTATTCACCCAGTATTTTGAGCCAGAAACATTGGCATCAACTAATAACCCTGTGGTGTTTAGCTGATATACTGCTACGCCGCTGTTGAATTGCGCTGTCATTTCTTCGCCGTCCTCACCAGCGACTAAAGAAGCTTCGCTTGATGCTTCCCAACCTTCTTCGACAAAGGTGTTAAAGTCTTTTTCTTTTTCAAACAGAACGACTTGCTGGTAGAACTTACCACCAACACCAAGGGCGACACCCGCACCAAACATATTCATATAAGTACGTTGATCTGTGGACTTGTTGACCGCAACCCCAGAGCCTGAGTTGGTATGGAACATCAGCGATAGTTTGCGTGAATCAAAAACCGCGTAGCCGTATGCCTTGTCGTACAGTGCTTTGGCTTTAGGCTCTTCATTGAACAGTTTGAGAAGTGTGCTATCCGCCATAAGATCAATCGCTTGGCGTGCTTCTTCAGGTGTATCGCCTTCCATCAGTTCGGTGATCTTCTTGTCCGCTTCATCGATCCAACCTTTACTGGTTTCAATGCTTGCGTCGGTCCACTCGCCAGCGGTGTTAATCGCATCTTCTGACCAATTGGTGAAGTCCTCCCAAGCTTGTTTGGAGAAGGCTTTGGTGCTGTCCCAAGTTTCTTTCGCGGTGTCAGAGACGGCATCTCCTAGGTCTGAAAGGCTGTTGGAAATGTCATCCCAGTCTGCATAAGCGGGAGAAGCAAGAAGCGTTAATGCGGTGATGAGAGCAAGAGGCTTTTTCATAGGTCCGTTCTTTTATGAAATCATATCCTTTTATTCTAGGTGAAAATTTTAACAGGGAGAATTGATCAGCTTATTGGGTTGGGATTGCTGTCACGAACTCACGTAGGTTTGACATAATTAAGACACAGTAAAAAGCCCTCAAACTCAGGAGCTTGAGGGCTATATTATCGACAGAGTAGAGTGGCTTATTTGCTCACTTTACCTAGCTTCAACCAGGTATCGATAACCGTATCTGGGTTCAATGACACAGAGCTGATGCCTTGTTCCATTAACCATTCTGCAAGGTCATCGTGGTCTGATGGACCTTGACCACAGATACCAACGTATTTGCCTGCTTTAGTGGCCGCATCGATCGCCATTTGTAGCATGGCTTTCACCGCTGGGTTACGCTCATCGAATAGGTGTGCAACATCGCCAGAGTCACGGTCAAGACCAAGTGTAAGCTGAGTCATGTCGTTTGAACCGATAGAGAAGCCATCGAAGTACTTCAAAAATTCGTCAGCAAGTACCGCATTTGATGGCAGTTCACACATCATGATGACTTTTAGACCTTGGTCGCCACGGCGTAGGTCGAACTTAGCAAGTAAGTCGATAACCGATGCCGCTTCGCTCGGTGTACGAACGAACGGGATCATGATTTCAACGTTTTTCAGACCCATCTCGTTACGAACGCGCTTGATTGCCTGAGTTTCTAGCTCAAAGCAGTCTTCAAACACTGGAGAAATGTAGCGAGATGCACCACGGAAGCCCAGCATAGGGTTTTCTTCATGTGGTTCGTAACCTTTACCGCCAACCAAGTTGCTGTACTCGTTGGATTTGAAGTCAGACATACGTACGATGACGCGCTTTGGCCAGAATGCTGACGCGATGGTCGCAATGCCTTCTGTTAGCTTACTAACGTAGAAGTCGATTGGATCTTTGTAACCACGGATACGTTCAGTGATTTCAGCTTTTAGCTCATCGCTTTGTGCGTCGAAGTTCAGCAGCGCTTTCGGGTGAATACCAATCATCTTGTTGATGATGAATTCAAGACGCGCAAGACCGACACCTTCGTTTGGAATCTGAGCGAAGTCGAATGCACGGTCTGGGTTACCCACATTCATCATGACTTTGGTTGGTAGCAGTGGAAGTTCATCAACCGCAGAGCGTTTCACTTCGAAGTCCAACTCGCCTTGGTAAACGTAACCCGTTTCGCCTTCAGCACAAGATACTGTTACGGTCTCACCGTCAGTCAGTTTGCTGGTGGCGTCACCACAACCAACGATAGCCGGAATACCAAGTTCACGTGCGATGATGGCAGCGTGACAAGTACGACCGCCACGGTTTGTAACAATCGCAGAGGCTTTCTTCATCACTGGTTCCCAATCTGGATCAGTCATGTCTGTAACCAGTACATCACCGTCTTGGACTAATGACATTTGGTCTAGAGAGTCAACCAAACGTACTGGACCTTTACCGATACGTTGACCAATTGCACGACCTTCAACCAAAACGTCCGCTTTGTTGCTTAGCTCGTAACGTTCAATTACGTTTTGCTCGCTTTGAGAACATACGGTTTCAGGGCGTGCTTGAACGATGTAAAGTTTGCCGTCGATACCATCTTTTGCCCACTCAATATCCATAGGACGCTGGTAGTGCTTCTCGATGATCATTGCCTGTTTTGCCAGCTCTTTGATCTCTTCATCGTTCAGAGAGAAGGCATTGCGCTCTTCTACAGAGGTATCGATGATCTCAACTTGCTTACCGATCTCTTGGCTACTTGAGTAGATCATCTTGATCTGCTTAGAGCCAAACGTCTTCTTAACGATAGGGTATTGATCCGCTTCTAGCATTGGCTTGTGAACGTAGAATTCATCAGGGTTAACTGCACCCTGAACCACCATTTCACCCAAGCCCCAAGAAGAGGTGATGAATACGACCTGATCGAAGCCAGATTCTGTATCTAGGGTAAACATAACGCCAGAAGAGGCTTTGTCCGAGCGCACCATGCGTTGAATGCCTGCCGATAGCGAGATGCCTCGGTGGTTAAAGCCTTGGTGTACGCGGTATGAAATTGCACGGTCATTGAACAGAGAAGCGTAAACGTGCTTAGTCGCTTCTAAGACTGCATCAATGCCTTTTACGTTTAGGAACGTCTCCTGCTGACCAGCAAATGACGCGTCCGGCAGATCCTCTGCAGTTGCAGAAGAGCGAACAGCAACAGAAATCTCAGGGTGATTATCTGTCAGTTCTTTGTAGTTATCGCGGATGTCTTGTTCAAGATCCGCTGGGAACGGGGCTTCTAATACCCATTGACGAATGGTGGCACCTGTCTTGCGCAGGGCTTCTACATCCTCAACGTCCAGTTCATCAAGTAGTTGGTGAATACGCTCATCCAAACCTTCGTGGTCAAGGAATTGGTTAAACGCATACGAGGTTGTCGCAAAACCGTTTGGTACCGATACACCAACATTGGCTAGGTTAGAAACCATCTCGCCAAGTGAAGCATTTTTACCGCCGACTTTGTCGACATCATCCATGGATAGTCCATTGAACCAGAGGGTGTTCTTTTGCATGTCTTTCTCCAGAAACATTGCAGCTTTGTAGGGATTAATACCAACCTCGAACAGTGGTTATGCATCCTTGCAGGTCAATGTCATTGAAGACACAGTTTCGGGCTGATAGCAGCCATTGTAGATAAGGGGCGTTAACTACAACTTCCCAACTAGGGCTTAAACGAATTTTCCGACGCAAACATGTATCAACACTTTTCTTGGTTGATATGAAAGGCAAACGATTACGTATTTGCTGAAAAAAACTCCGAAGAATTTTCAAAGCTGTGGGGAACGTAATTGCAAGCCAAACTCATTTATTAATATTATGTAAACCATCCTACTCAAATGAATTTGAAAAATTAAACTAAAATGCAAATAAATAACCAAAGTCGTGATGTATTCTATGTTTCTGACGGAACGGCCATAACATGTGAGACATTAGGACATGTTGTTTTGGGTCAGTTTCCCTTTATTCCTAATGAAAAAACCTTTCCTTTTGTTGAAAGTGAAGACAAAGTTGCCGATGTCATCAAAGAAATCGAGATTTCCTACCAACGTGATGGCGTGAAACCGCTGGTTTTCTTTTCGATTGTTGTGCCAGAAATTCGTGAAGTGTTGCTCAAAGCTCCCGCTTACAGCTATGACGTGCTAGAAAGCATTGTGCAAAAGGTACAAGACGACATTCAGATGGCTCCTCAGCCTAAGATGCAGCGTTCAAGAAGCGTGAGCAAAGATTCCGATACTTACTTTGACCGTATCGCGGCGATTGAGTACACACTTGCTCATGATGATGGTATTACGCTCAAAGGCTTGGAGGAGGCTGACATTATTCTGCTTGGCGTCTCACGCAGTGGCAAAACCCCAACCAGTCTTTACATGGCGATGCAGTTTGGTTTACGTGTGGTGAACTACCCGTTTATCGCTGAAGACGTCAAGATGATGCGTTTGTTGCCGGAGTTCGAAATTCATCGGCACAAACTGTTTGGTCTAACCATCAATCCAGAACGTTTGAATGAGATTCGCGAGAACCGCTTATCAGGCAGCGAATACGCGAGTACGGAACAATGCAAACTGGAACTAGATACGGTAGAAGCGTTGTTTAGAAGAGAAGCAATTCCGTATATCAATACGTCTTCTTTGTCTGTAGAAGAGATCACTACGCGGATTCTTGAAAGAGCAGGGATGAAGCGCCGCTTGTTCGGCTAAGTTTCCTGTAATAAGTCAAAAAAAGAGGAGGCACTTGTGCCTCCTCTTAAATTTAACCTCAAAAGGTCAATAGACCCTAGTAATGCTGAAACATCTTCTGAATGTCTTGGTAATTTTTGGTTTGTGTCAGTGATAGCATCAGCAAAATACGTGCTTTTTGTGGGTTTAGTGTACCTGATGCTACGAAACCGTACTTATCATCATCAACCTCTGCATCTAAAGTGGTTGAGCCGGTAGGCGTACGAGAACTACGAACAACCAGAATGCCGTCTTTGCTTGCTTTTTCTAACTCATCAAATACCGTGTGGTACAAGTTACCATTGCCGACACCTGCGCTGACGATGCCATCAAACTTCGCATCGACGAATGCTTTAACAGGTAAGCTCGACGCATTTGCATAGTTATAAACGATTCCGACTTGTGGCAACTTATCGAGCTTGGAAACATCGAAGGTTGTTTCAGTAGTGTGTTTACGTTCCGGGCTTCTTTGATATTTCGCATCACTGTTGTGGATATAACCTAGCGGACCAAAGTTAGGAGATTGGAAAGTGCTGACTGACGTTGTGTTAGTTTTTGTTACGTCACGCGCATCAAATATGGTGTCATTCATCGCAACCAGTACACCACGACCTTGAGAATCTTCGTCTGTTGCTGTGACCACCGCATTGTAGAGATTAACCGGACCGTCAGCACTCATTGCCGTAGAAGGGCGCATTGCACCAACGATAACCACTGGTTTATCGCTTTTTACCGTTAAATCGAGGAAGTAGGCTGTCTCTTCTAATGTATCAGTGCCATGAGTAATCACAATGCCATCCACGTCATCTTGGGCGAGTAACTCATTCACTCGTTTAGCCAACTTAAGCCACACCTCGTCATTCATATCTTGAGAGCCGATGCTGACCACTTGCTCGCCAGAAATGTCGGCGATCTTCGTCATGCTGGGTACGGCGGCGATCAACGAATCAACACCGACTTTTCCTGCGGTGTAATTTGATTCTGTCGCAGATTGACCTGCGCCAGCGATAGTGCCGCCAGTCGCCAGAATTTTGATGTTTGGTAAATCGGCATTGGCAAAAGCAAATGAGCTCATGCACAAACCAAGCGTGATCGAACTGAGGCGGAGAAACTTTTTGGTCATAGGAATCACCTGTTTTTGGGTTAGATGTTGGGGGAAACGTTATCTATCCTAAAAACAGAACAGTAGATTTTTTGAGTACAACTTCACCAATTTACAGATGAAAATCGTGATCAACTAATCACTTAAAGAACATTAAATCAAGTGTTTAACCTAATTGGCGTGCTTCATTAACAAGTGAGATGTTCCGGTAATCTGGACAACATTTGATTAATTGATTTGTAAGTAAAGACCCTGCGAGAGAACTCGGAGTGACAGTTCACTTGAGTTACCTTTGGTTAGCCATACGAGCTCCAATCTGCTTGTTCAACTGGTGGTTGATGATCGCTGCTTAACTGACGGCAGGTGCGAACTTTTGAAAAGCGACGGTTGGCTTTACTTCTAAATAATCGAGAAAGAGAGGTTTAGGTAGTGGTTTTGAAAAGTAGAACCCTTGAATGTTGTAAAAACCGAGATCGTGCAAGACTTGCAATTGCGCTCGCTCTTCTACTCCTTCGACAATCACTGACATGCTTAGGTTTCTTGTCAGGGTGTGGATTGCTTCCAACAAAGGTTGGATCGTCTGGCCATTACCAAGGTTGTTAACGAATACGCGGTCGATTTTGATGATGTCGAATGAATATTGACCGATAAAATCTAAACCCGAATATCCGGTACCAAAATCATCCACCGCAATTCGGATACCAAGTGCGGTTAATCGGTCCAAGTGCTTTCGAAGTATAGCCAGTTCACTCGCGCTGAAGATGGCTTCTTCGGTGATTTCAAACACCAAACGCTCACTAATGAAATAATGATATTTAAGACGCGATTCAACCTCTTGAATAAAGTCTTCTCTGAGGATCAATGAGCGGCTCACGTTGACGCTAATGTAGCGGTCATGGAACGCAAGCTTGTTACTGCTTATCATGCTGATCACTTTATCTAGCACAAGGTAAGTGATCTGATCGATCAACCCCACCTTTTCTGCCAGAGGGATAAAGATACTTGGTGAAATAAACCCTTGTACTGGATCGTTCCAGCGAACAAGTGACTCTCCACCAATAACGCTGCCATCACGTTGATCGACAATGGGTTGATAATGAACGGTTAAGTTACGCCCTTTAATGGCAAGAGCAAGAGAGAATTCTAAGCTATTTTTGGCGAACTTCTTGGAAGAGAAAAATAGGTGAACAATCAACGCACATGCCATTCCCAATAACCCAATCCAAAGCTTGCTACCTAAGAACTGAAAATAGAATGGATAGCTGATTGCAGAGTAGACGGTAAAAGGCAAAATCTCGGAACTGGCTTGTTCCATTCTAAGTGGGTTGAGTGCAATAGAATCTATAGCGGTTTTGTCTGTGATGTCGATTCGGTAATCCATATCACCAAAACGAAATATATCGCTAACGAGAACTTCCAAAACCTCTTTCGGGAAAACAACACTGATTCCTCGTCCTTGTTGTTTGGTGAAAAAGAGAATCAGAGCTTGGTTGTTGGTGAGCGCTCGCTTAGTAAAAGCCAATGTTGCATGCACATCACTGTCACCAAGACGCGTCAATATTGACGAATAGATACTGAAAGACGGGTGGCGTTCGCTACTCGTGCACAACACTTTTCCGTTTTGATCGAAGGTGGCAATGTCTTTTGCCATGCCCAAACCAAAAATGCTTGTCCTGAGATCATGGATAAGGTCGTCGCACGACTTAAGAAAAAAGTTATCGTCTAACAGGTGTGTTAACTGCTCCACGTTATCGTGAAATTCAGACTCAATCGTCAAGATAGCTTCTTCTGTGAGCTTTTTATGATATTGGTGTGCAAAAGGGATAAAAGCCAGCATAGTGATGCTAAAAGAGAGTACACCAACAACTATCAATGCAATGTTGTCACTCCAACTCTTGGACGGATTTTTAAAGAATTTATTGTTCACAGTTATCGGTGCTACCAGCAAGTAATTGCGTAAAACTATAACAAGTGTCTCATTTTTAGGAATTGAACATTTCAAATGTGTGAGTTAGATCTTATAAATTATCTATAAACTACTATTTTAAAATAAAAAGTATGGGTTTCCTTATCTAAATATAAGGCGACCATAAAGCGAGTTTATTCAATTTTAGTTGCTATTTAGGCAACTGGTCGTGCCTGTTCGAGTAGAAATTGGCTGAGATAAAGACGATTTTTTTGCATTATCTTAGGGTGATTTTGATGTGATTTTATTTGTTTCTGGGAGTGAAGTTTTTGAGATTAAATACTGGATTTATGAACGATGAAAATGCAGGTTTTTGATGATGAGATAGTCATGAATACGAGTGTTTTTGGTGTTTTTTGCTGAGCTTTTATTTCTCTTTTGAGCTTTATTTGTAACTTTGTGTGGGCGGATAGTTTGTCGATGATGACTGAATGACAGCATACTGTGCTGGAAGCGCACAATGACGGGCTAGAACTAAAAAAAAGCGGCTTTACCCCGGAAAAGATAAAAGCCGCTTGCCAATAGACGTGTTAATTCACGTCTTAGCGCATAATCATTTGTTCACGACCAGGACCAACCGATACCATCTTCACAGGTACACCCATCAGCTCTTCAATACGTAGAACGTATTTTTGTGCCGCGACTGGTAGCTCTTCGAATTTACGACAACCAGTAATGTCTTCGCTCCAGCTTTCCATCTTCTCGTAGATTGGTGCTAGTGCAGCCGTTTGAGGCCAAATTGGGTTTTCGCTGTGCTCGCCTTCGTAACCAACACAGATTTTTAGATCTTTAAGACCAGTCAGACAGTCCACTTTTGTCAGTGCGATTTCAGTCGCTGCTTGAAGCTCAACACCGTTCTTCGTTGCTACTGCATCGAAGTAACCCATGTCACGTGGACGACCTGTTGTTGCACCGAACTCACCCGCTAGTTCACGGAATGCATCTTGCTCTTCCATTGCAGTAATTAGTGTGCCGGTACCTACCGATGAGCTGAACGCTTTTGCTACCGCAATAACACGCTCTGGACGAAGAGCAGGAAGACCACTACCGATACCAGCATACATAGACACAACGTTTGAAGATGTTGTCCATGGGTACTCACCGTAAACAAGGTCACGACCTGCACCTAGCTGCGCTTCGAACAGTAGAGTTTGGTCTTTTGCTTGCAGTTCTTTTAGCGGCAGCGTTACGTTGCAGATAGCGTCACGCCAAGGTGCAGATACTTCTAACAACCAGCTCGCCATCTCTTCAGCGGTTTGTTCAAACTCGAACGTTGGGTAAAGCGCACGTAGTTGAGGAAGTTTCCACTCCATCCAGAATTTGATGCGCTCTACTAGGACTTCTGGCTGCTTCAACCAACCAACTAGGATGCCTTTTTTCATCACACGGTCGCCGTATGCAGGTGCAATACCTTGACGAGTTGAACCGTATGCTTTGTCGCCTAAGCGTTGTTCTTCTAGCGTATCTTCTAGTGCGTGTAGAGGTAGACACAGTGTTGCGCGATCAGAGATGCACATGTTCACTTTAACGCCCGCTTCTTCAACTTCCGCAATCTCCTGAGACAGCGACGCTGGGCTGATTACCATACCCGGACCTAATACTGCTAAACAGTCAGGGTTGAAAACGCCACTTGGTAGCTGGTGTAGCTTAAACGTACCTAGGTCGTTAACTACGGTATGACCCGCGTTGTTACCACCTTGGAAACGAATGCTTGCAGAAGCTTGCTCTGCCAAAAAGTCAACGATGCGGCCTTTGCCTTCATCACCCCAGTTTGCACCCACAACAACGATAGACGACATAATTCATTCTCCAAAAACAGACCGGAAAATCTTAGGATGCTCGCATGAATAAGAGAAATTAATTATACTCATTAACTTGATAAGAAACTCATATCGGGTAATTTTCTATGTTGGATTTGAACTGGTTACGCACGTTTGTCACCTTGGCAGAAGTGAAACATTTCGGAAAAACAGCGATTGAACTGCACATGACGCAGCCAAATGTGAGTCTTCATATCAAACAGCTAGAACAAGCCACTCGCACTAAGTTGATTGAACGCAACCCTGTGCAATTGACCCAAGCCGGAAAGCGTTTGTTAGACACTGCCGAGCACATGCTGAATGAGTTGCAAATCTGCCAATCCGACCTCAATGCCATCAATGACTTAACGCAAGGAACGCTCTCGATTGCAGCGAGTGATATTGTCTCGCGCCTATTACTTATCAAGCCTTTTCAACAGTTTAAAAGTGAATATCCTGGAATTGATTTGGCGCTGTTCAACACTACATCATCACAAGCGGTAGATTTGGTAAAAAGTGCTCGTGCAGACATCGGCTTTGTTATTGCGCAGAAAGAGAGCCAACCATTGCACTTTACGTCACTTACTCAAATTCATTGGTGTGCTTTCGGCGATAACATCTTTGATTGGCGAGAAAACAGTGAAGAGAACCAAACATTGATCTTGCTCGGTCACGACACCCGAACGCGCGAGTTGATTGACGCGTCTCTACCAGAGCTAAATCTTCCTAGGCATAGGGTCATGGAAGTCGGCAGTGTTGAAGCTCAAATAGATTGGGCTGAAGCCGGATTTGGAACTGCGATTGTACCTGACTTCTCCCTCGACCCAAGGTTGAAACTCTCGCGAGAAGTCACGCCATTACCTAGTTTCCCCAACACAGATTTTGGCTACATAGTGCGCCAAAACCAAGTGCTGTCCAAAGCCGCAAAACAGCTTCTTAAATGGGTGGCTGATAATGTGTCTGTGGTGGGGTAATACCTAATAAAGCTCTTCGAAAGTAAGCGCATTTAGGTCGCAAACACTATAGATTTCATTGGTGACTGGTTCCGTTTGTGTTGTAGGGTAAGTGAACACTTTGAGTGGGGAGTTCAAATTACAAGCTAAGCTTTCAAGAGAAATGAGCAGAAGGGGAGACGGGTGAAATGAGTGTACTTTTGATTGCCATATCGTCACTTCATCACCTTGAAACTCGGTACTCAGATCCAGCTTCACTCGAATATCTTGCAAAGAATGTTGTTGGTGTTTGGAATCTAATAGCACAGCTTCAAAAACAAAGTGCCCTTCGGCGTCAGATTGCGTCGAGTCAGAAGCAACACCGTTGAAAACAATCGTCCTTTCTATATTGATGCCCTCGACGGGCTTGCCATTTAAATGCAAATAGCCAGAAATATAAGGGCTTAAAATGCGCTCCATTTCTTATATCACCTTGTCCAAGAATGAAAGGTGCCAGAATCTTTAAAGTCTATTGAGCGGGCAAGCATAAACCTTGTATTTTCGACCAAAATCACCACGCTTTGAAAACGATTAGGTTTTCTCGATGAAAAAATGAGGCGAGCTGTTTATCATAGGCGACGAAATTAACCATGCCACTATTGTGATGACTGACAAGACTATCTCCATCCCTCTACCATCTTTGATTCACCGAATTGGTGGCGATCATGCTAAGCGAGCTAAAGCAATTGCGGCTGAGAAGAAGTGCGAAATGAAGCGCATTCGACGCTCTCGTAATTGGCAAATTGCTGGTGATGCGTTGGATTTAAAAGTGTTCCTCGATCATATCAAGGCAGAAGAATCTGAGCCGATGCGGTTCGTGATAAACAAAATGGAAGTTGGTCTGGCTAAACACAGCGATAAGCTTGAACCTTTGGAAACCAAGCTGATTCGATTGGTCTTGGAGAATCCAAACATTACTTTGGCGGAGCTAATGTCAGAAACCAACTGTACTATCGCCCAAGCTCGAACGGCGCGTTTCGAGGCTGAGATGCTTTAAACCTGAAAGTTTCTTCTGATTTTTCCTGTCTATACTGGTAAGCGACTGATTATCGACATTGGATAAGATGAGAGAGGAAGTTATGAAGCTGATATCGAAACTTTTGAGCGTATTCTTCATTTGGGGGAGTTTGACGCTTCCTGCTTTCGCGCTTGATCCTGTTTATAGCGACTTTCTCGGTAAAGCGATTCGTGGTTATGACCCTGTCGCATACTTCACTCAATCGAAACCGGTAAAAGGTGACAGCGATTTCACTTACCGTTGGAATGATGCCAAATGGTACTTTTCATCGGCTGAAAATCGAGATGCATTTGCGAAAAATCCTGAGAAATTTGCACCGCAATATGGCGGCTACTGTGCTTGGGCAGTGAGCAAAGGCTATACCGCCAAGATAGACCCCAATGCGTGGAATATTCACGATGGAAAGCTCTACCTAAACTACAGCAAATCCGTTCAAGCCTCTTGGCAACAAGACATTCCGGGTAACATTGCGAGCGGGGATAAAAACTGGCCGAAGTTACTTGCAGAATAACGAAGTCCAAGAAGATAAAAGGTCGCGATTACAGCGACCTTTTTCATGGTGAGGAATCTATAGATTTACGGTAGCAACAACATTTTGCCCATCACTGAACCACTTTCGATTTTATCGTGTGCTTGCGCTGCTTCGGACAGCGGCAGTGTGGTAAACACAGGTTTAATTTTGCCTTGCTCTAGGAGTTCGTAAAGCGCTTCCATGGATGATTTCACCAATGGGTAGTCGTTGAAGTAAGTCGCGTAGATTTCTGAGTAAGTAATAGTTGGCGCTTTGCTAAAGTGCTTAATCGCCTCGGCTTGTAAGTTTGTCTCACCCATACCCGCTAAGAAACCAAACACAACAACGTGACCAAGTGGTGCTAGTACTTCCAAGTCTTGCACTATGGTATCGCCAGCTACTGGGTTAAAGATGTAGTTCACTCCGCGACCTTCGGTAACTTCTTTAGCTGACTCTACCCAATCGCTATCAGAGGTAAATGCATGGTCCGCACCCATCTTCAATGCGTTTTCTGCTTTGTGGGCTTGTCGCTCTAAAGCAATAACGTTTAGACCTGCTAGCTTAGCCAATTGAATCAATGCCGTACCCACGCCACCGGACGCTGCGTAAACCAGCGCTGTTTTGCCTTCTTCAACTCGAGCAACGTTATGTAGCATGTGGTAAGCCGTAAAGTAGTTAACAGGTAGAACAGCGGCTTCTTGAAGGTCGACCGATTCTGGTAGCACTACTAATTTATCTGCATCGACAGCAGTAAACTCTGCGTAAGTTGATGCGCCAATTGGACCAAGAAACGCGACTTTCGTGCCTTCTTTTAAGCTTGTGTTGTTTGAATCGGCAACCACGCCACTGCCTTCTACACCAGAGATGTATGGCAACTCTGGCATCATACCCGGAGGCATATTGCCTTCACGGATGATGGTATCAATGAAGTTCACTGGTGCGGCGTGAATGCGAACCAAAACTTGTCCTTCTTTCAATGTTGGTTGTGCTACGTCTTGGTAGACCAGTTTGTCGCTGCCGCCTGTTTGAGTCAGTAATACTGCTTTCATGATGTCATCCTCGTGATTCGATTAATGGGCATTTGCCGTGTCTGTGAATCAAATACTAGACGCTTGCGCTGAGAGAAAAAATTGGCGATATTGAATATCACTATTCCAAAAATGGGATAATAGAAATTCATACTCGCTAAAAGGAGTTCTGGGTGAAACGAGTGTTGGATGATTTGCAGGTATTCTGCACCGTCGTCGAAGAGGGCAGTTTAAAGCGCGCTTCTGAGCGATTAGAAATTCCTCACAGTACGGTGAGTCGACGTATTGAAGCGCTAGAAAACAACTTGGGTTTAGTGCTGCTTCATCGCACCACCCGTGAAGTCAAAGTATCTACTCGCGGTGAAGAGCTTTATCAAAACTGCTCGGCTCTGCTTGGAACGATCCGCCAGTCGATAGATTTTGCGGTGGATTCTGAAGTTGCCTTTAAGGGGAAGTTGAATGTGTCGATGCCCGTTCGTGCTGGCATTGATTTTCTTGGGGCGTGGCTTATCGACTTTGCAGCACAGCACCCCGATCTTCAGCTTGATGTTTCTCTGTCGAACGACAATAAGCATCTGATTAAAGATGACATCGATTTAGCATTCCGAGTCGGTCCACTTGTCGATTCATCTGCAATCGCATTGCATTTATGGGATATTCCATACGTCGTTTGTGCCCATCGTGATTACGTTGAAAACCATCAATTGAGTGAACTCACTCTTTCCATCGAACAGTTGGAATCACTGCCGGGAGTGATAACTCGTCCTGCAATGAACTGGATGTTTGTGAACAAGCAATTTGAAGAAGTCGCTGTATCGCCACAACAAGGTTTGACGGTGGATGATCTTGGTTTGGCGTATCACGCGATCCAGTCAGGCAAATATATGGGTATGTTGCCAGCGTCTATGGTGAAGGATGAAAACATCGTGACGTTACAAATTGAAAACTGGGAGCCTCGTAAGCGTGTTATGTACGCGTACTATCTAGGACGAAGACACGCGCAGAGCCAGATAAAACACATCGTCGATTACATTCGACAACGCCATCAAGAGAGCGAATAGTAAACACAAAAAAGCCGCGATGATCGCGGCTTTTTCAATTTGGGTTCCACGCAGCGGAGCATTACCACATCAGATCGTCTGGTACGACGAAATCTGCGTACGGGTCATCTTCTGCAGGGATGTCTGCTTCTGGTTCTTTCTGTTCGATGATCACTGATTCATCGCGTTGAGCAATCTTGTTTGCTACACCACGTGGGATGACAACGTAGCTTTCACCAACAATCGCGATTGCCAAGATGCCTTTGATAAGCTGTTCGCGGATCTCTGACTCAACGTACAGAGATTTCACTAGCGTGCCGTGTGTGAAGTTGTACTTGATGTCGCCATCTTTCAAATCAACCTTGTTCATTTCAATCAGTTGGTTGATTTGCGCTTTGATTTCTTTGTTCAAGCGCTCAGCGTTTTGTTGCTCGCTCAATTGCTTGTCACGCTCTAACTGCTGACGTTTGTTCTCTTCAACCGCCGCTTTTACTTCGCGAGCTTGAACACGTGATTTTTTAGAGCCTTTTTTCGCTTTTTTCAGTTTTTTCTCGTTAACCAAGCCTGCTTTTAGCATCTGCTCTTGAAGGGTAAGTTTTGCCATGATCTATCCAGTTAGTGCGCAATTTTGTGCATTTTAACCAGTCATCCGCCGCAAAGAAAGAGGGTTAAACATACGGCGGGATATGACTCGGCGCTTTGTTGAGCAAAAAAACGAAAAATAAATCGAGAAAGTGTGCGTCTTATTGCAACTTCCAGCGTCTTAAGTACATTAGGCGAAAAATTTTGAAGCAAAAACATGAGTACCTCAGACAAACAAACCATCCCGCAACAAGTGATTGAAGAAGCTTGTGAGTGGGCAATCATGCACGGCGTGGCATTTCGTCAAGCAGATAACACCGCAAGACACTGTCCTTTTAGCTTTGCGCCAATGACGATAGAGCGTGATGTATTCGCACATTTGAAGAAAGTGACGCCGTTGATCGCCAAGCTGATCAGTCATGTGTCTGAGGATTATGAATTCCTGCAAACCTCCTTAGCCGAGCTAGGCAAAGCCGATACTTTCTTTGAGCGTTTGTTGGAACTGCATAAAGAGGTTCACCATGAAGCAGCACGCCAACCCCTGTTGTTAATACGAACCGACTTTATGGATGATCGTCAACACGGCGCGAAAGTCATCGAGTTTAATGGCATTGCGGCTGGGATGGCGCCTTTTGGTCAGCGTGCCACAGAGCTGCATCAATTTTTGAGCTCTCAGTGGGGCAGCGTTTACCAACAATGGTTAGAAGATAAAACGGCAACGCCAGCTGATAACCAAGGCATGCAGCAACTTGCGCTTGGCATTGCCACTGCCGCGAGAAAAGTCAAAGCGCATTTTAATGAAGAAGGCGCACCGACGTTTTTGATGGTGGTGCAGAAAAACGAAGACAATGTGTATGACCAACACTTACTCGAAGTGGAATTGCAGAAGCTTGGCGTTCGCACGGTAAGACGTACCTTTGAGCAGCTAAGTTCACAGCTATCGAGTGGTGACAATCAACGCCTCTTGTTAGAAAACATTGGCGGTCTTGACGTTGTGTACTTGCGCGCAGGTTATCAATATATGGACTACTTCTCGCCAGAGCTAAATGAACCAATCTGTTGCCACACCTTGAGCCAGACTCGTTTGTTCATGGAAAAGCACTACGTGGCGATGAATGCGACCATCAGTCAACAGTTGGCGACCAGCAAATCAATGCAAATGTTGTTAACCATGATGCCGGCAAGTGAGTATCAGCGCTGGGGACTCAATCTTGAAGAAGCCGAGTTGGTCAAAAGCGTATTGGCAGAGATGAAGCCAATTAACACTGATACGATCAAATGGTTTGCTGCTTCTGGTAACAAAGACGAATGGGTATTGAAAAACCAAGGTGAGGGCGGTGGTCACTGTATCTTTGGTGACGATATTGCGAAACAGCTGAGTCGACTTCCGCAAGAGCAATACAGCGCTTGGGCTTTGATGCAGCGTTTGTATCCGCATGAAAGAGAAACTCCGACGATTGCGGTGCGTGATGCAAAGCAGAGCGTGGTGACGGATCTTGTGAGTGAAATTGGCTTATTCACGGCGCACTATCAAGGTGAACCTGTAACGCAATTGGATGGCTACGCGGGCTATTTGATTCGCAGTAAACCAGCCAGTGAAAACGAAGGTGGCATCCACAGCGGCAAAGGCATCTTAGATTCTTTAGTGCTGGTGGATTAAAAAGAAACACTCTCCATGAGTAAAACGTGGAGAGTGTTTTTATTTGTGGATTAGTCGGTTACATGTGACCCATACCGTGGAACATCCCACCAAAAAGCGCCCCTAAGATACTGAAAATAATACCTAGGATGATCATTGCAGGAATTGAAGCGATAGCGAACTTGACCATAAAGATCACCATCGACATAAATGGCATTTTAATATCAACAACCGTCACTTCCTGTTTTGTTTTTTCATCAGACACGAGCGTTCTCCTAAATTTGCATTCTGAATATGCAGCCAGTTTATTACACTCAAACTTAAGAAAACGTTGAGCTGTGTTGCGCTTTTCTTTTTATGGGATAGCAACTGATTAATCTGAGAAATACGGCACGCTATGAATCGTTATCAGAAGCGGGTAAAGCCTCTCAACTAAGCGCCGGATAATCTGTATAGCCGTGTTCATTACCACCAAAGAGTGTGGAGCCATCCAGTTCTGCCAGAGGTTGTTGGTGCTGTAAGCGCGCCACCAAGTCTGGGTTAGACACAAACGGGCGTCCAAACGCGACTAAATCCGCATAACCTTTCTCAAGTACCTCGTCAGCACGCTCTTGGGTGTAACTGCCCGCGACGATAATCGTATTGGTGAAGTATTCGCGCAGTTCGATGCGGAAGCTTTCTGGAATCACTGGTGCGTCGTCCCAATCCGCTTCAGACAGGTGTAAGTACGCAATATCACGAGCTTGAAGTTGTTTCGATGCATCGAGGATGGTTGGCACAATGTCCGGGCAGTTCATGTCCTTGAAAGTGATGAAAGGTGCGAGTCGTACTCCCACTTTGTTGGCACCAATGGCTTCGCTCACCGCATCGACCACTTCTAATAAAAAGCGAAGTCGGTTTTCGCGAGTACCGCCGTAGTTGTCGGTTCTGTGGTTTGAATTGGTACGTAGGAATTGGTCAATCAGGTAACCATTACCGCCGTGGATTTCGACGCCATCGAAGCCTGCTTCAATCGCACGTTTCGCTGCATGGGCAAAATCACTTACCACACGGTCAATATCGGCTTGAGTCATCGCCCGTGGCTCTACACAATCGACCATGTTGCCGTTGCCTTGCTCGTCGGCAATCCACACTTGGGTTTCTACGGGTTTTAGTGCTGATGGGGCAATAGGCTGTTCACCTTTTTGGAATGTTGGGTGTGATACACGACCGACATGCCACAACTGACAAAACATAGCTGCGCCTTGCTCTTTTGCTGCTTGAGTGACGGTTTTCCAGCCTGCCACTTGTTCATCAGTGTAGACGCCTGGTGTGAATGAGTAACCCTGCGAATCGTCTGAAATCTGGGTGGCTTCAGAGATGATTAACCCTGCGGTAGCGCGCTGCTTGTAGTAAGTCGCCATCATTTGGTTTGGAATGTTTCCCGGTTGGCTAGTGCGCGCTCGGGTCATTGGAGCCATGGCTACGCGGTTTTGCAGAGTTAGTTGTTTCAGCTGTGTTGGTTCAAATAGTTTGCTCATGATCGATTCCTTACTTAAGTAGTGGTACTTGGGTCTTGTTGCTTACAGATTCCATCCAATCTTTCACAGCGTTGTCCCATTGGATTTCTGCGGCGCTGAAGAACCCGCGCAAAATAGAAAATAGGATCGCTTCGTCTACCAAAGTCACATGCTGATAAGAGTCGAGATTCAACACGCTTTTCGCACGTTCAATGAGCGCTTCGACCTCTTTGGCAATGTTTGGTGTGTCTTGCAGAAGTGCATCAAAGTTGAGTGCATCCGTTTCCTTTTTTGCGCGCCAAGCTTGTTGTGCAGACTGAGTGGCAAACTCTGGCAAATCCATGTTTGACCAACGTGGGTAACCCACTTTTTGTAATGGAAGGAACGCGATTTTTTGCCAATCCAACACCGCTTGCGACGGTTGGCTTGTTTCACTTGATGTTGCCAGTTCAAGGAAGTAAGCGATGATATCGAGACTTTCTGCCATCGCTTCACCATTGTCTTTGATAAGAAGTGGCACTTGCTTGGTTCCAATCAGGTCTGTTGTGGTTTTATCGTCGTCATAAGCAATATTGATGACGTCGAGTTGGATATTCAGCATGCCAGCAACGTAGCGGACGCGAGCACTGAATGGGCAATGTTCGTAAATGTAGAGTTTCATAGTATTTTCCTGGTGATTCGTATTGGGTAGCCCCGCTTGCTCGAGAAGCGTTAAGTCAGGGCTACCTGTAGGGATGACATTAGTTGTTGAAGCTCGGAGCTAACTCAGCCTGTTTGCTTTCTTTGCGGTTTGCCTTGGCGATGAATAGCAAACCAATCAGTGGAACAATGATGGCTGCGTAAGGGATCATGCTTGCGCCCATTTGGCTATCGAGCACCATGCCGCCTAAGAAACCGCCAAAGGCATTAGCTAAGTTGAACGCCGAGATGTTTGCCGTCGCTGCTAATTCCTGACCTTCACCACCGTGGTTCATTACTCGAAGCTGCATTGCTGGTACGTTGGCGAATGACGCAATACCAAATACAAAGGCGGTGGCAATGAACAGCACTTTGCTGTCTACAGTGATTCCGACCAGTACGAGTGACACAATCATCGCGATAGCCCAGAACATAGATGCTTTTTGTAGGTTTTTATCCGATGAACGACCACCCATGGTGTTACCAACAATCAGACCGACACCAACGATAACCAGAATCCAAGTTACGGCACTTTCACCAAAGCCAGTGATGTGCATGGCGATAGGGGCGATGTAGCCATACAGAGTCATGAATCCCGACCAAGCAAATACGGTGATCGCAAGGCTGATAAGTAGCATTGGGTTTTTGAACGCAGCTAATTGTGCTTTGACATCTTTTGCTTCGCCATGACCGGTGGATTTGATCACTGAAGTGATAAAGAACAGAGCGACTAAACCAAAAGCTGCAACGGTCAAGAAAGTGGTGTGCCAGCCGAATTGCAAGCCAATCCAGGTACCGCCAGGCACACCTAAAACGTTAGCCAGCGTTAAGCCCGCGAACATTTGTCCGACCGCACGACCTGCCATTTTTTCTGAAACCAAATTGGTCGCGACCACGGCACCGATGCCGTAGAAAGGACCTTGAACTAAACCTGTGATCACTCGGCTGACCATCAATACAAAGTAGTTCGGCGCGAAAGCGGACAGCACGTTGCCGAGAATAAACAGCACCATTAGCCCAGCCAGTACGGCTTTCTTGTTAAAGCGTGCTAAGTAAATCGTAAGTAGCGGACCGCCAAATACAATGGCAAGTGCGTAGGCACTGATTAGGTAACCGGCTTGTCCTTCCGTGATGGACAAAGAGTTGGCGACTTGAGGAAGGATTCCTGCAATAACAAATTCTGCGGTACCGATAGCAAAAGCTGCAAGTGTTAAGATCCATACCTGCAGCGGCATTTTTTCTTTATTCATGGGGGAGTCTCTTTTTTTAATTAGTTTTAACCCATTGGTGCCATGCTTTTTTCTTGCTCTGGCACCTTGTTTTTATTTGTTGTTATCCAAACGCGTGTTGTTAGCCAAGCAGTGCGCCACCATCGACATCAATCACGGCACCGGTCATATAGGTGTTTTCAATCAGAAGTAGGTAAGCTTTTGCAACGTCACTGGCTTCGCCAACTTTGCCCACTGGTAAGCTATTTTGTGTGCGTTTGTACATGGCATTTCTGTCGTCTTCGTTCATGCCTTGATACGCCTCAGTTTTGGTCAAACCTGGGCTGACTGCATTCACTCTGATCGGAGCCAGTTCTTTCGCCAGTACCTTTGTGGTTGCTTCAATGGCAGCGTTAATCGCGGTTTTTACGTAGGTGTTAGCAACAACTTTGCGCGATAACATGCCGGACGTTAGCGTGATTGATCCGCCTTTCTTGATGTAGCGTGCTCCATGTTTCGCTGCGTTGATGGCGCCCCAAAATTTGGTATCGAACGCGTATTTTGCTTGGGAAACTTCTACATCCACCACTTTGCCTGCTGGAGCATAAGAACCTGCTGTGACGATCAGGTGGTCAAAAGCACCAATAGTTTCGAAGTAGTGGTAAACCGACTGTTCATCGCTGATGTCTAACCCTGTTTTGCGGCTTGCTACGTGGACAACCGCATTGTCGCTCGCAAGTTGTTGGCTAAGTTCAGCGCCAATACCTGATGTGCCACCCAGTACGACATAAATGGTTTTTTCTGTTGTCATGATTTGTTTCTCCAATCTCGTTTCGATGGAGTCAGTATATTGATTGGAATAAATTTGATAATTGAGTAATATTTGAATTGATTATTCAGCTAAGATGAATAATGAAGTTTAAGGAGGGAATGTGGACAAGTTTTCGGATATGACGCTGTTTGTCAGCATAGTGAAGAACCAAGGGTTGGCGGCGGCTGGCAGAGAGCTCGGCTTATCGCCAGCAACAGTAACGGCAAGATTGCAGTCGCTGGAAGATCGCTATGGGGTGAAATTACTTAATCGCAGTACAAGGCATATCTCACTGACGGACTCTGGCGCTATGTACCATCAGGCATGCTTGGAAATCATCGACAGCGTCAAAGAGACGGAGAACTTACTCCAAACTGGCACCAAAGAAGTGCGCGGCACACTTAAAATCTCGGCTCCTCGTGATATTGGAAAGCAATACATTTCGCCAATACTGTCGGAATTTAGTCAGCTCTATCCCGATGTGATCCCTTATCTGTATTTGAACGATAACTTATCCAACTTAGCTGAGTCCGGTTTGGACATCGTTATCCGATATGGGGAGCTAGCCGACAGCAACCTTATCTCTCGCAAACTGGCGTCCAGTCGTAGAGTGCTTTGTGCTTCTCCTCAGTATTTGGCAAAGAAAGGTACGCCGATCACGCCACAAGATTTAGCACATCACGATTGTTTAGCCATGGTTCGCAGCAATGAAGAGTTGAAAACATGGCACTTTCAAGATGAAGAGCAGCACAATGTTGTTACTGTCGTACCGAAGCGTTTTTCTGATGATGGCGAAGTGATTCGTCAGTGGGTGTTAGATGGCGCGGGTATTGCGTTGAAATCGATTCTTGATGTACAAGAGGACATCAAACAGCAGCGTTTAGTGACGGTGTTAAATGGCTATATGAAGAACTTCAACGCATCGACCTCTTCTGCAGGCGCGGATTTGAACGTGATTTACCTGAGCCGCCAGTATCAACCCAAGCGACTTCGTTTGTTTTTGGATTTCTTGATTGAGCGTTTTCACACTCAATTTTAATGAGGCGAACGTTTCGATGTGTCGCATGGAAAGGCTACATCATACTGAGGTTAGAGATTAGTAACACAGCGCTTTTAAGAATATTGGCATCAAGTGCGGTGTGGCTGAGTTAGTTAAAAACAGGTCTGAAGAAGCTGCGTTCGTAACTCAATACACAGTCGGTCTCTTCCGCGAACTTAAAGGCTTGGATGCACTCTTCATCGTTGAGCGACTTTTCTCGGTATTCCTCATACGCCGCGAGGCTTGGGAATGTAAATAATGCCAGTGCAATATTGTTAGCACCTTCAGATGGAAGATAGTAGCCGTTGTGTTGTCCGCCAAATTTCTCTACTAACGGAATCCACATTTTTGCGTACTCTTCAAACTCTTTGGTTTTTTTTGCATCAATGACATAACGAACATAGCAAGTGATCATAAAGATAAAGTCCTTTTTATTTAGTTTATATATCCGAGAACCTTGAGGTTACTTGAGTACAAGTTTTAGGTTTGGCCAAATGGTTAGCCAATTTTTCTGAGTTAATCGCTGTCGAAATAAAACTAATGGTCGTTCTGGATTCCAAGTCAGGTAACCTCTAAACAAAGACTCAAATCCGAACGCTGAAATGCACTCTATCTGGTTCTTTTCGTTCAATCTGGCAGCAACCGCCGTCTCTTTTTCTGGCCAGTAACTCATCGCATCCAAGGTACTTTGGTATGGCTTATCACCATTTTTTAGGTGCATGTTTGCTTGATTACGTACTTGCCAGTTGAACTCTGGCATCATTGCAGTTAACTGGGCTTCATAAATCAACGCCGCCTTGTTATCTATTTCATTTGGGTCGAAGTAGACAATATCAAGGTCATTGAGTGGGGTAGGCTGCGGTTTGTGATGAAGATGGTCCCAAACTAGATTTCGTACGAAGCCTGCAGCAATGTAGCAATCTGGTAAAGCCAGTGAGCGAGCACATTCCATTGCTTTCATACGCTCAGGGTCGGCGAGCAATAATTGAACAAGATCTTCCATGTTCACCCTTAAGATTTGGCTGGTGGCAGCTCAATGCCCAATTCATCGCGTTTTCGCTTACTCAAGCCAAGTGCAACTAATCGATAAGATTCTGATAAATAGTACTTTAGCTCTTCGTCTAGGCGTCCGGAGGTTTCCGTTTGTTGAATCCACTTCATACCACGGTTTGCGAAATAAGGGGCAGGAATATAACCCTCATAATCACTTAAAAAATCGAAGTTTAAAGGGGAAGCTTTAAACGTAAATGCAGGCTGCTTGTCTTTGCTCCAGCCACCAATAGCAAATACCTTTCCACCGACTTTCCAAACGTGCGCATCACCCCATTGAACAACATGAGAAGTAGCAGCGAATGAGCCACAGAATTGATTAAATTCATCGTATGTCATGATGACGTCTCAACCTATCTTAGTCACGGATTTCGCTAGACTAACACAGGTTGAGAGTAAGGTTAGGACGTTTGCGGAAAAGTGCTCACCAGCGCTTGGATTCCGACATGCTAATGGAGAGATGGTCGATAAAGGCTCTTAATAACGGTGTGACTTGTTTACGTGTGCCATAGATGGCATGAACGCCTAACGTTTTTGGGTGCCATTCTGGTAACAGCTGAATCAACTTACCCTCAGTGAGCAAATCCTTCACGGTTGGGAAAGGCTGTAAGCTGATTCCGTTACCATTTAAAGCGGCAGCAAGCAGTACTTCCGGGGTATTCGCGCTGATATTGCCTTTGATGGAGACTGATTCATCACCGTTTGGTCCAGAGAATATCCACTCGGAACGACCAAAATAGCTAAAGGAAAGACAATTGTGGTGTCCTAGGTCTTGGGCGTTTAACGGTGCCCCTTTTTGTTCGATATATTTGGGGGACGCACATATCACCGAGCGGCATTCACCTAATTGCTTTGCTACGACATTAGCAGGCAACTCATTGGTGATGCGTATGGCAAGATCAATGCGTGATTCCACGAGGTTTACGGTTTCATCTGTCGACACAATATCAATCGCCACATCAGGCCATTGTTCAACAAAGCTTGTGATTGCATCAATGAGGAAGCTACTCACAATGGAATAGCTTGCGGTAATACGCAATTGACCTTTTAGATTCACTCGATTTTGGTTTCGGATTCCGCTTAGGGACTCTTCAAGTGCAAGTAGCTCTCGTGCAATCTCAAGCGTCTCTTTCCCTGCACTGGTTAAGCTGAGGCTTCGAGTTGTGCGGTGGAGTAAACGAGTATCCATCCACTTTTCGAGCTCACCTAGATAACGTGTCACTTTAGTTCGCGAAAGATCGAGATGCTCAGCGGCAGCACTTAAGCTTCCTCGCTCTACGATCGTGACAAAGACGTTCATTGCCTCAAGTCTGTCCATTCTGTTGCTTCACCTTAAGAAAATCGCCGTCACAGTATATGTCCGGATTTCGCAATAGTGAAAGTTGATTTGCTGTCTATTTCATCTAAAACCAATCAAATAAGATGACCTCAACACTAAACGAGCCGCATGAGTTGGTTCTCTAATACGGAATAAGATGATGAATAAGCGTTCAATTACTCTACTGATCACAGCACTAGCGGCATCGAACTATGTGTCGGCTGCGGACTTAACGATTACCCACTACAACCCCGGTAAAAATGCGATCTTTCCTGCAAGCTCTGTGCTTGTTTCTGGTGAAAAAGAGCTGATGTTGTTTGACGCACAATTTAGCGTCAAAGACGGAAAAAAATTGGTGGAACAGATTAAAAACACTGGCAAAGAGCTGTCGATGATTTACATCAGCAGCGGTGACCCAGACTATTATTTTGGCTTAGAGCCTATTGTTGCTGCATTCCCTGATGTAAAAGTGGTTGCGAGCGAAGCGGTTGTTAAACATATCGAACGAACAAAAGACGCGAAACTGGCGTACTGGGGACCTATTTTGGAAGAGGGGGCACCATCAAAAATTGTTGTGCCTACTGTGCTCAATGACACCACCCTGACGCTTGAAGGTAAGCGCATTGAAGTAAAAGAAATCAATACTCATGATGCTTACCTTTGGGTGCCTGCGGAGAAAACTGTATTTGGTGGTGTATCGGTTTACAGTGGTGTTCATGTTTGGATGGCGGACACTCAGTCGAAACAAGAGCGAGCTCAATGGTCTCAATCGTTGGAGCGTATGAAAGCACTGAAACCAAAAACCGTGATTCCGGGACACTACCTTGGTGATATGCCGAAAGGTGTGGAAGGTGTTCAATTCACTATAAACTACATCGCAGACATTGAGCAGACGTTAGAAAAGTCAAGCAAGCCATCATCAAGCGAGATTTCGGCAGCGATGAAGGCTAAGTACCCACAGTTTGCTGCGACAGAAGGTGATCTTGAACTGGGCGCGAAAGTGCTAAGTGGTGAAATGGAGTGGCATTAATCTAAGCTTGCTATTCGCCATACTGCCCAAAAAAACAGCCCCTAATTGTGAGGGGCTGTTTTTTATTATTTTGCTGCTTGTGGACGTGGCTTGCGACGTTGTCCTGATGGCTTGTTGCCTGACGGTTTGCCGTTTGAAGGTTTTGCACCCGCAGGTTTACCGCTGTTAGGCTTGCGGTTTCCTGATGGTTTACCACCGTTACCATTTTTATTTGCGCCTGATTTGTTCGTATTAGGCTGTTTGGTATTCGGTTTGTTACCGCTTGGCTTGTCGTTTGTGCGACCTTGACCATCACGGTTGCCTTTTGGCTTACCAGCGCCGCCTTTGCCTGATTTGTTTTCGCCCTTGCCATTTTTGTTGTCGCTGTTGAAACGACGCTTTGGTTTGTTGTTACCGCCGTTGTTTTTCTTCTCAGCTGTTTGACCGTTTTCACCTTCTGCTTTTGGCTTCTTAGGCTTTTTCGGTTTCTTTGGCTTGATAGGGCGAGTATCAAGCTTCGACTCTGGCAATACGTTAGTTGGTGCGTAGCCTTCCAGTTCTTTACGAGGCAGCAGTTGTTGAATTAAACGTTCAATCGCAAACAACTCGGATGCTTCAAGTGCGCATACTAAAGAAATCGCTTTACCCACTTCACCAGCACGACCGGTACGACCGATACGGTGAACGTAGTCTTCAGCTACTTTTGGCAGCTCAAAGTTAACCACTTGAGGAAGCTGAGGAATGTCGATACCGCGCGCAGCGATGTCTGTTGCGACTAATACGCGAACTTCGCCAGATTTAAAGTCAGCTAGAGCTTTAGTACGTGCGCCTTGGCTCTTATTGCCGTGAATTGCAGCTGCTGTAATCTTTTGGTCGATTAGGAACTTGGCTAAGCGGTTCGCGCCATGCTTGGTTTTGGTAAATACCAATACTTGTTTCCAATCGCCATCTTTGATCAGCTTGACCAGCATTGGTGCTTTCTTCTTCACGTCTGATGGGTAGATGCATTGTTCTACGGTGCGTGCTGTCGAGTTTGCTGGGTTAACTGAAATCTCAACAGGGTTGTTGACCAGACCTTTCGCAAGCTCACGGATTTCGTTTGAGAATGTCGCAGAGAACAATAGGTTTTGACGTTGCTTCGGTAGCAATTCAAGAATCTTGCGAATGTCGCGAATGAAACCCATGTCAAGCATGCGGTCTGCTTCGTCCAGTACTAGCATTTCTAGTTGGTCGAACTTCACTGCATTTTGGTTGTATAGGTCCATTAGGCGACCTGGTGTTGCAACCAATACGTCTGCACCTTTACGCAGGCGAAGCATTTGTGGGTTGATCTTCACACCACCAAATACCACTGCACTCGTTAGAGGTAGGTGACGGCTGTACATGAATACGTTTTCTTGTACCTGGGCCGCAAGCTCACGAGTTGGTGTCAGCACCAATGCGCGGATGTGGTTGCCGCGTACGCGTGGACCGTTTGACAGACGTTCAAGAATTGGCAGCGTAAAGCCCGCCGTTTTACCTGTACCAGTCTGTGCTGCTGCCATTACGTCTTTCCCTTCCAAAACAGCAGGAATTGCTTGAGCCTGAATCGGCGAAGGGGTGTCGTAGCCTTTTTCCTGAATAGCCTTAAGGATTGGAGCAGATAGACCTAACGAGGTAAAACCCATATGTATGATTCTCAATTGTCGAGTTTGATAACAAGGCGTCGATTTTATGCGCGACGCGAAAAGTGCGACATTCTGAGGCTTTTGGGCGTTAGCTTCAACTATTTCCGTCATGGATAAATGTTTGAGGTAGATCTCATTTCGAAATTGAGTGAGCTAATCAAGCGATTTGAGCGTTGAAGAAGAGCTCTCATACCTTTGGCATTTTTGGTCGTGATGATAGAGGAGGTAGGCTTAACAACACATTTCATAGATATGAATACTGTTGCTAAATGTAATTGTTGCTTATTAATTTAAAGGTGTCTTTTTTATTTTATAATATTTGGTTATGCAAATTAAATTTTCTTTCTATTTATAAAGCAAAAATATAGCAAACAATAAAACGACGCTTTGTAATTGAAAATTAAGAATTAATCTAATTTATTTTATGTGTGTAAAGTGAAGATGAAAAAATAGAAATAATCGTCTTAACAATGAGACCAATTGCTGTGCTTAAATGCTGAACGCCGAAACGGCTATTAAAATAAATAGATATAGTGGTAATAAGAGCGATCATAAACCACATAGATAAATGATATTCAGCTTGCTTAATAAAGGTTCCTTAATGTTCTCGTTTCTTCGTATTAATTTAAAATATATATCCTCATTTATTTATTATAAGTTCAACGTTATTCTTTCTGTCAATTAATTGACTGCTTCGGCGTGCCAGCGTGAAAGTACCGCTCTGTAACGCCCTGATTTGAAAATTATATAAATTCACTGCTGTTTACCTGACCACGTCATTTAGCGGTTCGGGTTCAAGGCATTTTTTGCGTTCCTGTCGATTAAATTATTCAAAAAAGATCTGTAAAGGTTCTATATTTTTAATTAGTAGGTCGTTCTAATATTTGTGTGAGTAATAATCATGTTAATTGAGAATGAAAAGTTCTATTGGCTCGGGGATAAACCAACGGAATACGAACTGGAAAATGTTGAGTATATCAATGAGGTAGAGGCACTGCCTGTTGGTATGGGAGGTATGTTTTGTGTAAACGCTTCGGAACCAAAGCAACTTGAAGGAATACTTAAAGCTTTTTACCAACAGCAAGAGCGATGGAGTTGGGCTGTCTACACCACGATTGAAACACCATATTCTCGATGTGTTACTGATGGCACTTTTGATTTAACGACGTCCTATAAAGCATGGCAAAGTTCGCGAAGCCGCCTCGAATCGGTACCTCAGGTGACGTCCTTAGATCCGCTGATTGGCTGGCTTGGCATAAATAGAAACCGCAGATTAACGGCGATGAAAAGCCTTGAATCTTCTTCAATTTATACGTATCCACTGATAGAAGCGTTTTACCCTGACATTTACTCAACCTATCGCTACGTGTTGTCCGAGAAAGCAAGAGATATTTTAGAAAGTGAACAACTGATGGATCGTATTCGTGTCTGTACGCATTGCAACAGCGGTCACTTGAATTACGTTGAAGTTTGCCCTCAATGCAGCAGTATCGACATTGAGTCTCAGAGTTCGCTCCACTGCTTTACTTGTGGTCACGTTGGTGAGCAGCAGTCATTTCAACGCCGCGGTAAGTTGGAATGCCCAAAGTGTTTAACGCAACTAAGACACATTGGTGTGGACTACGACCGCCCTCTAGAGAATCACGTTTGTAATCAGTGCTCTAATCTTTTTGTTGAAGCAGCAACGATGAGCCAATGCTTGAGTTGTGATGAGAAGATGAAGGTTGATGATCTCGTTGTGCGCAAGCTTTACCAATACCGTTTAGGTGAAGCAGGAGAATACATATTCCAGCACGGAAAGTCCTCTCAAGCTCCTGAGCTCTCAATCAAAGGCAAGGTTGAGAACAGTTTCTTCCAGAACTTACTCGCGTGGCTAAATAAAGTCGCTATGCGCCACAAAGAGCATCACCTACTTTTGGGGTTACACCTTCCATCTTTAGATGAGTACGGAAAGCAGCACGGTGACGCCAAGCTTTTCTCCTTGATGGATCAACTGACTAAGCGTCTTAGTGAGATATTCAGAGATACGGATATCTGCTGCCAATTTAAGCAAGATGTGTTGCTGGTGCTCATGCCGAATACCGAAACGTCTAGCTTATCGGTATTGCAGAACAAACTCTCGGTACTGGGAAGCCAAATTGAAGATGAAGAGTTTGAACTCAATGTCTTCTCATGGGCACTTCCTCAAGCAAGTATTGAAGATGGCGTAGCGGTATGGTTAGAAACACTGGTTGGTGATATTTATGCTGCAAGATAGTCTTGTTCTGCTTGATTATCTTCGCGGGATGCTGCTGCACAATGAAGAGCTGTGGCTACTGCTATTCCCGGTCATGATTATTATCGAACTGCCCTTGTACCTGTTGGTATTAACGGGCATTTTTCGATGGTCGTATGATCAGGAAGACGTTGAGTTGACGCAGTTTCCATCGATCAGTTTTGTCATCACTTGTTATGGCGAAGGGGATGCGATTGGAATCACCATCGACACTTTAGTTGAACAAGTGTATCCGGGTCACATAGAAATTCTCGCCGTCGTAGATGGCGCGGTACAGAACCAAGATACTTACCAAGCGGCGTTGAACGGAGAACTACGTCACGCTGGCGTCCGCAATCGCAAAGTACGGGTTATTCCAAAGTGGCAACGTGGCGGTCGAGTGTCGACTCTTAATGCTGGTTTATCTGTTGCTCAGGGCGAGATTGTGATTAACGTCGATGGTGATACCTCCTTTGATAACGACATGGTGTTTACCATGATGAAACAATTTACATCGAAAGATGTGATTGCAAGCGGAGGCGCGTTACGGGTTAGAAATCATGACGCCAATATTCTGACAAAAATGCAGTCCTTAGAATACATGTTGTCCATGCAAGCAGGCAAAACTGGGATGGCAAAATGGGGCGTATTAAATAATATTTCAGGTGCGTTTGGGGCTTTTAGAAAAAACTTACTCAAACAAGTGGGTGGCTGGGATACGCATACTGCAGAAGATTTGGATCTAACCATGCGTTTAAAACAATATAAGCGACGCTATCCAAACAATAAATTAGCTTTTGCCACACATGCGATTGGGCATACCGATGTTCCAGATACCTTAAAAGGGCTAGTTATGCAGCGTTTAAGGTGGGATGGCGATTTGCTTTTCCTATTTTTGCGTAAGCACAATGAAGGATTATCACCATCTCTTTTGGGGTGGGGTAATTTTCTATTTACTCTCGCTTATGGTGTGGTTCAAAACGTCTTATTACCTTTGTTAGTTGTTATTTTTACGGTGTATATGCTTATAGCGTATCCGCTTAAATTTGTTTTAGCGTTAATGCTGTTGCTGTACTTAACGTATTTATTTCTCTCTCTAATCATATTTATTGTTTATATCGGGCTGGTGTCTGAGAGAAGAAAAGAAGACTTAAAATTTACGAAATGGCTATTTCTATACCCCGTTTATCAGTTTTTCATGCGTCTAATAACGGCGTTTTCGATGGTGAATGAGGTAGTAAGACGCAGTCACGAAGAATCTAGCATGGCACCTTGGTGGGTATTGAAACGAGGCAAAAAGTTTTAGTATGAAAGTTAACTTTCACTTAGATAAAAAGAACAAGCCACAATCTGAGAGTGGCATGAAAGTCGCCTACGGTCAGGCGAAGCGTGGTGGTTATCGACTTCGTTGGTATCTGATTTTGGCAATTGTCATTAGCCCACTGTTATTTATGGCTTATTACTTGTTTAAGACGCAGATTCTAGTGACTGCGCCCGGTATCGTGACCTCTTATCCATTAACGATAACGGCGACTCAAGCCGCAATTGTTGGACCGATTCCGGCGAATGTTGGAGACGAGGTAGGCAAGGGGCAGTCTTTAATTCTATTGGCAGATAGTGCGTTAAACAAAGAAGTCGAGTTTTTACAAAAAGAGTTGGTTTCGTTGTCCAATAACAAGGTTCAAAGTACAGATGAGTTGTACCAGCAAGCGATAGCCAGTACCAAAACAAGCCTCGCTAAGGTGCAACAAATTCAGCAAAAGTACGACCAATTTAGAAAGAAAGGTCAGGTGTCAGAAGTGGATTACGCTGCGGTAGTTAACGTGAGCAATGCCATTGATAGCCAATTGAGCGACCAAGAAATAGCTTACATCAATGCCAAACGTGATAGAGAGCAATTGGCATTGGCGGGACCGGTTGCACAGCAGTATCGAGCGTTAATGCAAGAGCTTGTCGTAAAGCGTGCCCAACAAGAGAGCTTGACGTTTAGAGCCCCGTTTAGTGGTCGAGTTTTGGATATTCATGTTCATGAAGGTCAGCGCGTTACAGAGAATGCACCATTATTGACGGTAGCTCAGAACGTAACACCGGACATTACCGCATTTTTAAATCCTAAGTATCTGGATTACAGCCAAAAAGGAACCAAAGCGAAGGTCATCTTTCCTGACGGTAAAAAGTTATCTGCGACAGTTTCAAGACCGGTTGAAGTGGTTAACAAGCTACCCCAAGAGCTGCAAAGCCCGTTTGAGGGTCAACCAGCGTACCTGAAAGTCACATTATCTTTTGACGAACCAGTAGAGCAAACGAGATGGATTGAGGGCGTTGAAGTGGAAGTTCGTTTTTAACTTAATGAGTTTAATAAATGATAAAAGGGAGCAAACGCTCCCTTTTTTGATGAATATCGCGAATAGACTCAACGCTTCGCGTGATCCAAAAACGCTTGAGTCAGCGTTTGAAACAACGTATCAACACTTAGTTTTTGTTCTATATGGTCGAATAGGGGAGTATGAACGTCGCCACGAATATCATCGTTATGCCCGCAAAGGTGATTACATAGCTTTACTGGTTCAACGATTTTTTCTACGTCAGCATCTATGAGAATACAGGCTTGAGAGAGCACTACTTGTCCTCCGCCTTTTTTCAGTAAGACACGTTGTGCTGTCCCAACCACTTTTTTCCCATCAATATTTAAGTTGTATTCGCCATCACAATAGGAGTTTGGCGTAGCGTGCACATCAACTTTGACACCTAACTGTTTAAAAAACACGGCGAGTACGGAACATAAGTCGAGATACGCTTTTTTAATGTCGTAAGGTTGACCTTCAGGCCAGTGGTAGATATGAGAGAGGTTTATGATCCCCGGAACCTGTGGAACTGGTGCACCGCCGGTTTTACGTGAAAACAGCCTCCAACCTGAGTCTGCTAGACCTTGTTCTAGTTGCTCTGAAATTGTCCACTTCTTACCTGCTGGAAGCACTAGCGTAGGGCTTTTGACTTGCCACAACAGTAATACTTGAGAAAGTTGACCAGATTGAACAAGCTTGATTAACTCGTCTTCTTTGCTGAATACGTCCGCTACTTCTTTAGATTGGTAACGGATCAGTTTGTTTTTCGAAGTCAAATTCAGTCCCTCTTGCCGCTTACTCCTCTGTTTTACTCTAATTTGGTCAAAAAGCAAATCGCCTAGTTATTTATGTTTTCTATTAAATTACTAACTAAAACATAAACTTAATAAAAATCCATTTAATTAAGCTAAATTTTAATGATTTTATTTCAGGTGCAAGTGTTGCGTATGCAATGGTTGTTGTGTAATCTTTTTTTGTACCGTGAGTCCCAACAACATGAAAAGAGAATATCGCTATGAAAAAGACACTCAGCTTTGCTCATCGAATCACCTCTATTAGTGCATACCTGCTCATCATGAGCTTTTTCACCAGTACAGTCGCGGTTGAGTTGTTTGGTGATCATCACACAATTTTGGCGGTTAAAACTTATATCTCGTACGCGATTTGGGCAGTTGTCCCTCTTATGGCAGCAGCTGGCATAACCGGATCAAAGATGGCTCCGAATGTGAAAAAAGGACCTCTAGCGGCAAAGAAAAAGCGTATGCCTTTCGTTGCGATGAACGGCATCTTGATTTTGGTTCCGGCGGCGATTTATTTGCAGCATTTAGCCGCAAGTAATCAGTTTGATACGACCTTCTATATTGTTCAGTTGGTTGAGTTGCTTGCTGGTTTCACGAACCTAACATTGATGACGCTGAAAATTCGCGATGCGCGTGCATTAAAGAAGCCTAAGAAAGCTCCTAAACGAGCGGTTATGTAAAGCATAAAAATAATTTGTTGGTCATTGCCTAAACGATAAATAGAATCCGCAGACGATTTAATTCTAAGGCGATGAAATTATGAAAAAGTTAATGACTGGTGCAGCATTAGCAGCGTTATTAACTGGCTGTGTGACGTTCCCAACACAAGAATCTGAACAAGTAAAAGTGATTTGGGATGACGCAAACGCAATCGCGAACTGCCAACATTTAGGTACAGTGATCGGTTCAGAAGGTCACTTCTATGACTACTGGTTGCATGCGGACAAAGATATGGTTTGGGGAACGCTGAACCAAATGCGTATCAAAGCTGCTGAACTGGGGGGTGACACTCTTTATTTGTACCAACCGCTTGGTTTTTCGAGCTCAGTGACAATGTTCGCTAACGCGTATAAATGCCAGAACTAATAAACGCAGACCTGAGGTCTGCTTTTGTTTTTGTGTAATCGTCAATTTTGCTATCTAATTCAAGCCCGCCGTTGCCATGGCGACCGCATCAGTAAATGACACCGAGAATGCTTCGTCGGTATTCAACACTTTCGCAGGAAATTCTAGGCTAAGCTTCATTTCGGATGCGACTTCCGACTCGATACTGGTAATGAAAGTGCGTGTTTCTCCCGGAGCAATCACCAGATCAGTTCCACTTTCTGGACCGAGTTCAGCGATTCCCACGGTTGTTAGACCATTTCCCTCGCTGTCTACTAAGCTCAATAAGGATTCTGATTTGTAGATAAGTTCACCTTTGTCTGTTTGGTATGCTCTAAACGTATTGAAGTTTGGTTGTAGTTCACCATCAGCGGATAGGTTAGTCACAGAGAAGGTCACATTGGAGCCATCGAACTTTTCAACTTTAACCAAAACATTTGGGTCTTGATAGCGAGCTGCTGCTGCGGCTGCCGCTAACTCTTGTTGTCTTTCTTTCTCACGTTCTACTTCTTCTTGGCGCGCCTTTTCTTCTGCGAGTTTCGCTTCTTCTTCAGCAATACGTTTTTCTGCCATCGAATAAGACTTATCGACCATTGTTAGCAGAGCTGGTATTGAAAATGCAGTTAACCCCTCTAAATGGTCAAAATCGATTTTTGCATGCGTAGTGAGTTGGTTGGTTGAGAACTGGCAGTGCCCGTCAATAAGGCTCACAAACGCTACTTCAAAAGTCCCTTGAAGCTTACTCACTTCTACGCCTGCTTTTTCGATGTTTTCTCGTACTTGCTTGATTTCTTCTAATGACTGCTTGGATAACGGTCCATTTGGTGAAACATTGTTAGAGACAGAGACAAGCTCTTCGGTCACAAACGGATTATTTTTTGCTGGGACAACAGTAGTGATTAGATTTGATTTGGTGATGTCTTCACCCAGCAATATCGTCATTTTCTGAGAAGCGGCGGTCTTGTTACCCGCTAGTACGTCGCTACAGTTTGGTGAATTGCCCGCATGCGCTGTTTGTATGGCTGCGAGAGAAAGCATGGCGGACAAGCCCGTGAAGACGAGTCCTTTCGATGGTCGATTGTTCATCCTGATAAACCCCTCTGTAATATGATGCGCTAAGCCGACGTGTATAAGACCAATCGCGGATTGGTATAGCGACATTCAGAATGGTTGTAATTGCGTCCTCACCACGTTCATCTTCATCTTCACAAGACGACATTGCTGATGGTGTCAGCTCGACTTTCGATGGTGATAAGCCATCACGATCAAAAGTGTTTGAATTCGCAGATGATGCTGCAAGGGCGATGTCTTTTTTCTGAAAGATAGACGTAACTTTTCCAAGCTTCAAATACGTGATCGAGATCTATTTTTTGCGATAGTGCGAGGATCAAGCGAAAACAGACACTTAAGCTAGAGAGTTGATTTTGAGAGAAAAAAATAAATTTTTTAGGGAACTTTTTATACTGCTGCCTTTGGGACTTAATTCGCATCCCAAAGGCAGGTGATTGGATTCTAAAGGGGAATTCGGATTACAGCGCCTTCAGTACATCAGCTAAACGGGTTACGGCAACTCTGAGTTCATCAGGTGTTGCGTTGGTGAAGTTCAAGCGAAGCGCTGCTTTTACTTCTGAACCTTCTGGGTAGAACACTGGGCTCGGTACGACAGCTACACCGTTCGCAAGCAATGACTTCGCTAGCTCAAACGTATCGCACTCTGGAATCTCCACCCATACGAACATACCGCCATCAACCGGTTTCAATACACAACTTGTCGGAAGCTGTTTTTCTAATTCTGCATACATCACGTCGTAGCGCGATTTGTATAGCTCACAAATAGTAGAGATGTGGGTTGCAAAGTTATCGTGTTGCAATAGACCGTGCAACAGGGCTTGCATAGGCACGCTAGAATGCAGGTCTGCACCCTGTTTGATTTTAATCAGTGGCTCTAGGTAGCTGGTTTTACCCGTTACAACACCGATTCGTAAACCCGGAGAAGCGATCTTAGAGAAAGAACGCAACACGATAGAGTTTTGTGGGCAGAAGTCAGATACCAAGGGCAGAGCTTCACCAGAGAAGCGTAACTCGCGGTATGGTGCATCTTCAATGAAAGCCACGTTGTATTGAATACAAAGCTCCGCAACCTTTTGGCGTGTTTCCAGTGCCCAGCAAACACCTGTTGGGTTATGGAAATCTGGCACGGCGTAGAACATCTTCGGTTGTTGCTTAGCGAAGCATTGCTCCAGCTCATCAAGGTTTGGACCAAATTCTGTTTGAGAAACGGTAACGATGTTTGCTTGAACTAAACCAAACACCTGCATGGCACCCAAGTAACTTGGCGCTTCCATCACGACTTTGTCACCTGGATTCACGTAAGCACGTGCGATCAAATCCAAACCTTGTTGGGAGCCAGTAGTGATCATCGCAGTGTGTGTTTCAGGCAGTTTGAAGTAACCGTTTAGGAAGTTTAGTAGTGGTCCATAGCCTGCCGTTGAACCGTATTGGAAAACTTCAGGCATGTTTGCCAAGTTCTCTAATGTTGGCTTCATCAGCTCGATAGGAAAGGTTTTTTCATCTGGCAAACCACCAGCAAGTGAGATGACGTTTTTATCGCTAGCGGCAGCGAGGATCTCTCGAATGTACGATGACTTTACTTGTTGCAGTGATTGTGCGATTTCCATGTGTTGTGTTTCTCGTATTTTTTAATTTTATGTGAAAGATAGTACATGGGATTTGCTAACTAAGGTGTGTCCATTTATGCTGTTAAACATGTCCATTTATGCTATTTCAGTAAAGCGATAAGTTATGAGCCAGCAACAGGTTTCCAGAATCAATGACGTGCTGTTCTATATTCATCAAGACATCAGTAGAGAATTATCCGCCAAAGAGCTAGCTGATGTAGCGGCGTATTCTGAACAGCACTTCCACCGTATATTTAAAGATGTAGTAGGTGAGTCTATTCATCAATACATACGTCGTACGCGAATGGAATACGCAGCAAATCAGTTGATGTTTGATACTAAATCGTCAGTATTGGAAATTGCTAATAAGTGTGGTTTCAGCTCAGTGTCGTCTTTTAGTCGTGCTTTTAAAGCGACGTTTGAATTGTCTCCAGGAGCATGGCGTAAGCATGACCTTCATGTGGCAGAAAAGCCGTATTTGAAGGATCCGGAAGTGGCAGCAGGGTATCATCGAGTCGCAAAGCGCACTCTACCAGAGCCAAAGATTATTGAAGTTCCACAACGCTTTGCTGCGTACGTTCGCCATGAAGGTTACAACCGTTCGATTCGTAATGCGTGGCTGGTGCTGAAAGCGTGGGCGAACTCTGAGCAGCGTGATTTCTCTACTCAATATGGTTTGCACCATTCCAACCCTGCTTGGGTAGAGCTGGATAAGTGTCGCTATGTCGCGTGCATGGCGATTGATAAACCGCTTAAATACCGTGGTGTGGTGAATCAAATGACCATTCCAGGTGGCTTACACGCGGTGTTCCGATTAACAGGCGTCTATGGTGAGCTTTTGCCGCAAATCAGCATGGTATTGGAAAAGTGGTTACCTAACTCTGGTTTTAAGCAACGTTCGACACCTGCTTATGTGCACTATCATAAAAACCATTTTCTTAATCACGAAGAAGTCTTCGAGTTAGATTTCTATTTACCTATCAGTTTCTTCTAAAAGTCTTTGCTTCAAATTGATTGCTTTACTATTGTGTGGGAAGAAAATAGTCATTAATAACCTCAGACTTTATAGAATAAGTTGAAAATGAAATGAACATAGAACATCTAAAACTTTTCGTTCGTTTAGCATCGACCCACAATATCAGTATGGCGGGACAAGAGCTGGGATTATCTCCTGCGGTTGCTAGTGCCCATATTAATAAATTGGAAGAAGGTTTGGGTGTGCGCCTCGTACATCGAACCACGCGCAAGGTCTCGTTAACAGAAGAGGGGCAGGCATTCTTACCTCATGCTGAAGAAGTGTTGGCAACGGTTGAAGCGGCACGAGGTGCTGTAGGTGTTGGTCACAAGGCGCCAACAGGGACGTTACGAGTCACCGCATCTGCATCTTTTGGGCGCTTGCATTTAGTGCCAGCACTTAAAGGGTTTATGGCAAAGTACCCAGAGCTGACCATTGATTTTCGCTTCTCCGATTCGATTATCGACATGGTGGAAGGTGGCTTCGATGTTGCTGTTCGCCTTGCCGAGCTCAAAGACTCGTCTCTGGTGGCACGCAAACTTGCTCCAGATCGTCGTATTGTTGTCGCGTCACCGGAGTATTTGGCGCAGCATGGCGCACCTCAATCGCCAGAAGAGCTTGTAAATCATGAATGTGTGACTTTGGCTGGTTTGGAGAACTGGGTATTTGAAACCCCAGAAGGACAGTACTCGATGCGCGCTTCTGGCAGCTTTAGAACCGATAATGGTGATGCAATGCGTGATGCTTGCATTGATGGGCTTGGGGTTTCAATTAACTCGATTTGGAGCGTATACAAACAGCTACAAAAAGGTGAGTTAGTCGAAATATTACAAGACTATCCATTAGTGATGAATGCGAGTATCTGGGCGGTCTACCCGAGCTCTCGCCTGATCGCCCCTAAAGTTCGAGCGTTTATTGACTATTTCGCGGAGTATTACGGTCAACCGCCTTATTGGGAGCTTGAACTGGCAGAACAGCAAAAGTAGCCTGAATAATATTCAATGGAAACGCCACTTAATTCGCATTAAGTGGCGTTTTTTCTTATAAAATTAAGAAGATTAGCTGCGACCAAGCATACGTGAGATGGTGCCATCCTTATCGATCACTTGGTGTTTGATAGCGCCAGCAACGTGCAAAACAAACACTAAGATGAGCACTTCTACCGCAGAGTGATGAATCGTTGAGCCAAGCTCTTGCAGCCAAGGTGTTTCTGCGCCTTCTGCGATGATCACCCACCCGAAAATATCAACAGCTCGACCACCGCCAGCACTCATAGCAATACCAGAGATAGGCATTGCTAAGGTGGCTAACAGTAGAATACCGTGGACTGCCTTGGCTGCTTTGTCTTGCCATGCTGGCATCTTAGAAGCTGGTGGTAGAGCGCCTTCTTTTAAGCGCCACACTAGACGAGCAAGAGCGATAACTAAAAGGATAGCGCCTAGCGATTTATGAATCCCGTACCATTCGAATTTTACTGGGCTGCGTGGTAAATCCACCATGTATAAACCAAGTGCGAACACACCTATAAAAGCGAGTCCAGTTACCCAGTGCAAAGCGATAGTTTGCCAAGTTAAAGGCGTTTTGTTGAGCATAAGATAATCCTCTTTTTCTTTGTGGTTATGCGAACGATTATCCATTAATGTTGTGAATAGAACTACACATGACAGTGTAAAGTTGGGTAAATTTTGTTCACAAAAAACGCTCCGAAAGTTGGAGCGTTTTGAGTCATTTCAATGAGCAAAAATTGCTTAGTCTTGTTTTAACTCAGCGAGAGCGTGGTGCAGTGAAGGAACGATCGCATGACCAAATCCACGCACTTCCTCACAAGGTTCAACGAGGTCTGGGATTTGGAAAGTTACCATGTTGGCAGCAACAGCAGCACGAACGCCATTATTTGAATCTTCAAAGGCGAGACATTTGGTTGGTTCTATGTCTAAACGACTTGCCGCAAGCAAATAAATTTCTGGATCGGGTTTACCGTGTGAAACTTCACAACCGGTAGTTAAGTTGTCGAAATACTGGCTTAAACCTGCCAATTCCAACTTCTTTTTCGCCACTTCTTTTGCTGTAGAAGTCGCAACAGCAACGGGTAACCCTTGCTCTTTCAACCATTCAAGTAGCTCAATCACTCCTTCTTTGACCGGAATGGCTTGGTGTTTAACTACCGCATCGTATCGGTCGCGCCACTCTTTGTGTAAGCGGTCAAGATCATCCCCATAAGCTTTGCGGAAAATCACTTCAATGCCGGCTGCATTGCGACCAATGATTGAAAGGTAAACGTCTTTATAGAATGGGAGGTTTTGTGCTTCACACGCTTCTTGGAAAATGCGCATGCACACACGTTCCGTATCGAGGAGTAAACCATCCATGTCAAAAATAGCAGCTTGAAAATTCATTACGTTATGACTTGTCGATTGAGATGGCGCATTTTGACATAAGCGAAAACGATTTTCTTGTGGAATTCCACCATCTCACATGCTTTTTACTCAATCCTTATTTTATTCCTAAGCGTTTTGCTAAACGGTGCAAATTACCGTTATCCAGCTCAAGTTGACGTGCCGTTGCTGCCCAGTTACCTTGGTTCTCTTCCAGTGCTCGAACAATCATCGCTTTTTGGAATGCGTCTGTGGCTGGTTTTAATCCGCCTTCTGGCAGCTCTAAGCGAGAGTTTTGTTTCGTTTCTTCAACGTTCTTGATGTTCTGATTCGGCGTTCGAATATCAAAATCTTGTTCGACTAACTCAATATCCATGGAATGGGTGCGTGCTTTTGCCAAAACTCCAGCCCGTTTGATGACATGTTCGAGTTCTCGAACGTTGCCTGGCCACGAATAATCCTTAAGCGCGTGAACGAGCGTAGGGGACAAGCGAATGCTGTTCAATCCGAGCTTACTTCTCAAGTGTTCAGCAAAGAAGCCCGCCAGCAACACAACATCATCCTCGCGTTCGCGAAGAGGTGGCACATGAAGTGGGAAGACGCTTAGGCGGTGATATAAGTCGGCTCGAAAACGCCCAGCGGTGACTTCTTCATGCAAAATACGGTTGGTGGCGGCGACAATGCGTGTATTGACTCGGATATGACGGTCGTCACCCACTCGTTGGATGTCGCCGTATTGTAGGGCTCGAAGTAACTTGGCTTGTAGCTCTAATGACAGTTCACCAACTTCATCCAAAAACAGTGTGCCGCCATCTGCTTGTTCGAATTTACCCTTACGATTACTGATTGCGCCCGTAAATGCGCCTTTGATGTGCCCAAACAGTTCGCTCTCTGCTACGGACTCCGGCAGTGCCGCACAGTTGAGGTAAACCAAGGTATTGCTGGAACGATTGGAGCGATGGTGAATAGCACTGGCGACCAACTCTTTACCCACGCCAGTCTCACCCATGATCAGTACAGACAACTCGGTATCGGCGACTGCATCTATTTGTTCTTGAAGATTCTTCATCCCCTGAGAGTTGCCAATGATTTCGTTGCTCAAGGTGCGTTTCTCGGCGTAAGAATCACGTGGCAGGCTCGCTTGAGTTTCTAGTTGCTCTAACAGTAGAGCTGTATGTAAGCCACCTGCGGCTAATGCACTAACAAAACGTAATTCTTGGTTACGCAACCCATCAAATTGGTTGGGGTCGAAGGCGTCAATCGTAATAGCACCAATGAGCTGATCGTCGATCAGCAAAGGTAAACCAATGCAGGAATGGACATGTAGTTTGTCATCGTGGTTTGGAATCAAGCCGTCGTAAGGATCAGGTAAGTCGCTGTCAGAGGGAAAGCGCACGATGTCGCCAGCTCGGGCAATGGCTTCTAACCTTGGGTGCTGCTCAATGGAGAAACGGCGTCCCAGCACTTCTTCTGCCAAACCATTGATCGCTAATGGCTTAAAGTGCTGATCTTCATACAAAAGAAGGGCAGAAGAGTCACACTTTAATACCTCTCGAATCGTGGTTAACAACGTATCAAAACGAGCTTGCTGAGTGAGTGCTGAGTTAAGGTCTTGTGTGATGTGTAGCCACTGCGCGATTAAAGAAGTCATAACCAATGCCAATTGTGTCAATATGACTATTGTAGTGTCTTAATGACAATTTTCAACTGTGTCTTAATGACAGTTATTATTGTTGATTTTGTTTTAACTTGTTGAAAATAAAGAAGTTAAAAAGTTGGCATGCCCGATGCAGTATAAAAGTCAGTTCTTCTTATTTATTTCGTCATTCAAGGTAGTAATTATGACAATTCACGTAAAAAACAACATCCACTGGGTAGGTCAACGCGATTGGGAAGTTCAAGACTTCCACGGTACAGAATACAAAATGACAAAAGGTACCAGCTACAACAGTTATCTAATTCGTGAAGAGAAAACCGTATTGATTGATACGGTCGATCATCGATTCAGTCAACAATTCATCCAAAATTTAGAGATGGAAATCGACCTTAAGTCTATCGACTTTATCGTGGTAAACCATGCTGAAGAAGATCACTCAGGCGCATTGTCGGCATTAATGGAGAAGATTCCGAATACGCCAATTTACTGTACAGAAGCGGCGATTGACTCCATCGTTGGTCATCACCACCATCCCGAGTGGAACTTTAAAACCGTAAAAACGGGCGACAGCATCGATATCGGTAATGGCAAGCAACTAGTGTTCGTGGAAGCGCCGATGCTGCATTGGCCAGACAGCATGATGACCTACCTAACGGGCGATGCGGTGCTATTCAGTAACGACGCATTTGGTCAGCACTACTGCGATGAACGCCTGTTCAATGATGAAGTGGATCAAAATGAGTTGATGGAACAGTGTTTGCGTTACTACTCAAACATCCTAACGCCGTTCAGCAGTTTGGTAACCGCCAAAATCAAAGAAGTGCTGAGCTTTAATTTGCCTGTCGACATGATCGCTACGTCACACGGTATTGTATGGCGCGATAATCCAGTTCAAATCATCGAGCAATACTTAGCATGGGCAGACAATTATCAAGAAGATCGCATTACGATTTTCTACGATTCTATGTCAAACAACACCCGAATGATGGCCGATGCAATCGCGCAAGGCATTCACGATGTCGACCCTGGCGTGGCGGTCAAAGTCTTTAATGTCTCTAAGCATGATAAGAATGAAATTCTCGCCAATGTATTCCGCTCAAAAGGCATCTTGGTTGGTTCGTCTACCATGAATAACGTCATGATGCCGAAGATCGCTGGCATGCTAGAAGAAATTACCGGTCTGCGCTTTAAAGCGAAGAAAGCTGCTGCGTTCGGTAGCTACGGTTGGAACGGTGGTGCGGTGGATCGTATCCATGCTCGATTGACCGACGCAGGCTTTGAAACCGCAGTGAGTTTGAAAACCAAATGGCGACCAGATGGTAAAGCGATGCGTGAATGTCGCGAACATGGTCAGAACATCGCGAAGTTGTGGGCGAAGCATGACCTGACAAGTCCTGTTATTTCTCCGGCGATTGCTGCGTCTGCACCACAAGTTCAATCACAACCCGCTGCACAAGTAGCAACACAAGCGGCAGTAGATGCTGCTTCTAGCAACCCTAGTACTGAGGCGCATCCTGCAGATTGTCAATGCATGGTTTGCACCGTTTGTAATTGGGTATACGACCCAGCTAAAGGCGAGCCTAATCAAGGCGTTGAACCGGGTACAGCATGGTCTGAAGTGCCAGATTACTTCTTGTGCCCAGAATGTCACTTGGGTAAAGACGTCTTTGTCGAATACAACGGGTAAGGGGGCGAATATGCAAGCACCTATTGTGATTATTGGTAGCGGCTTTGCGGCTTACCAATTGGTGAAAACAGTGCGTCGAATGGACGCACATATTCCGCTGCAAGTGTTTACTGCTGATGATGGCGCGGAATACAACAAGCCCGATTTGAGTCATGTATTCAGTAACAAACAAACGGCCCAAGACTTAGTGGTTAAAAGTGGTGAGGCGTTTGCACAGGAACACAACATTGAGTTATTTGCCCATACCATGATTGAGCATGTCGACGTGCAAGCCCAGCAAGTGGTCGCCAACGGCCAAACCTATTCTTACTCCAAACTGGTGTTTGCGACAGGCGCGAAAGCCTTTGTGCCGCCAATATCTGGTGATGCAGCACCTGAGGTGACAACGCTGAACTCGCTACAAGAATATCAATTAGCGGAAGAGCAAATCAGTCGTGCGAAACGAATTCTAGTAATGGGTGGTGGTTTGATCGGCGTCGAGATCGCCATGGATCTCGCAACCAGTGGTAAAGCGGTTACGGTGGTTGAGCCAAATCCCCGTTTGCTCGCTAACTTGATTCCTGAATTCGTCGCATTACCGCTCGAAAACCAACTTAAGCAGCAAGGTATTCAACTAGCCTTGGAGACTGGAGTTGCTGCGATTAATCACTCAGATGATTCGCTGGTGGCAAGCTTGAGCCAAGGTAAAGCAATTGAAGCTGATGTAGTGATTTCAGCGGCGGGTTTACGTGCTAACACTTGGTTAGCGAAGGCTTGTGGGGTGTGCGTCAATAAAGGTATCAAGGTGAATGCCCGATTACAGACATCAGCAGCCAATGTGTTCGCATTAGGCGATTGTGCTGAAATCCAAGGTCGAATGATGCCTTATCTCCAACCGATCGTGCTAAGTGCCAATGCTTTGGGCAAACAGCTACTAGGGCAAGAAGCAGAGTTGAAACTACCGCCTATGATGGTAAAGGTGAAAACGCCGAGCTACCCAATTCAATTAGCGGGCGATTTTAGTTCGGTGACGAATTGGAGCGTGCAGATTTCTCAAACAGGCATTGCCGCAAAGGCTGAAGATGAAAATAGCCGACTCAAGGGCTTCGTCGTGACGGGCGAACAAGTCAGCCAAGCATTTCCATTACTTCGAGAGTTGTCTCAAGCCGGTCAGGCTTAACCGATTTAAACGAAAAGAATTGTAATTAGAGAGGGTATCATTATGTCGCACTTACGAATTCCTAAAGACTGGACTGTTCAACGTTCAACGCCTTTCTTCACTAAAGACAATGTGCCACCAGCGCTACTGACTCATCATAATACCGCTGAGGGTGTGTTTGGGCAGCTGTGTGTCATGGAAGGGCAAGTGACTTACTACGGCTTTGCTGATGAAAATGCCACAGAAGCAGAATTGGTGGTGGTGATTAATGCAGGCCAGTTTGCTACCAGTCCTTCGCAATATTGGCACCGAATTGAGATGAGCGATGATGCTCAGTTCAACATCAATTTTTGGTCGAACAAAGATAAGAGTGGGCAAGCGATGTTCCACGCGAAGAAATAACGCATACAGAAGTGAATACAGCGCTAATTTGTCGGGAAGAAGCGTTTACTATCACACTATCCATTAAGCGGAGGCAAAAGAGCAGAGATTCGTCTCTGCTCTTTTTTGTCTCTTACTTTACGACGATTACAAATGATGTTGAATAATGGTTTGCGTACACAGAACTCCGACGAGAAGAGCGTTAAAACGAAACCGTGCTCTCATTTATGTGATGGATATCAATTATATAGTTGGAATGTAACAAAAAGTTACGATATTTTTGTTATGTTATAACGTAATTAATATTGAAAAGCTCGAGTTATTCGGAAAGAATCAACTTAAGGAAATACTATGACGCTAAAAAAAGTGGCTCTATTTTGCGCACTGGCATTCGCAACTAACGCAATGGCAGATGTGGAGGTCAAAGATACCAACAACTTTAACGATGTTGCGGCTAAAGTAACTCAGCTGAAAGAAGCAGGGAAAAATCCACTGATCGTGGTTGATATCGACAATACTTTGCTGACTTCGACTTCCGATATTGGGGGCGATATTTGGTACCAATGGCAACGCGGTAAATTGGATGTGAAGCCGAAAGATGGCGATAAAGTCGATTGTCTTTTTCAAGACTCTATCGGCATGCTGTACGAGCTAGTACCGATGAAAACCATCGAAAATGGCGTGCCTGCGATGTTGCGCGGCTGGCAAGATGATGGTCTAACGGTGATGGCTCTAACGTCTCGTTCTCCAAATTATCGTTACGCCACAGAGCGTGAAATGATGCGTAATCAATTTGATATGACACGCACTGCGCTTAAAGAGAAAGGTTCAGACGCACTGCCTATCTATATCGATAATCCCAAGCGCCCGCTGAGCTACATCAATGGCATTATGATGACCACAGGTATGAACAAAGGCACCATGCTTGAGTACATTTTAGATAAGACAGATCAAAGCTTTAGGGACGTTGTGTTTGTTGATGACAGTGAGAAGAACGTCGTCAATATGAAGAATGCCTACAAAGATGACAAAGCAGTAGATATGACAATCTTCCACTACACCAAAGTAGAGCATGACCGTATTGCTGCAAATGGAGCAGTACTAACACAGGAACAAGCAAATAAGATGGCGAGTGATTGGAAAGCGTTAAACAAAGTCCTGGACCAGATTGCGCCTGCACGTATGGGTGACACTTGTTTGGGTCAATAACCAGATGAAAAAGTGATTTAGGTTTGTTGCTTGTGCTGGGTTATTAATACCCGTTTAGAGAGATGGAGGGGTCCAATCGATTTTTTCGGATTATTTACTGGTCTTGCAACCTTATCCAAAGCGATATCAATATTGGTATCGCTTTTTTTCTGCCTGTAGAAAGCTAGATTCGATTCTGTTCTGCTTATTCTGAAATTATTCAGGATTTGAATGGGTATAGAGGTCTAACTTGATGATTTTATGGACAATTAAATATCACTAAACTGTCATTTAAATAGGAATCAATAGTCCTGATGTAAGCCTCATCCTACAATTTCTTCATTGCGACGGAGCGACAAGCTTAAGGAAAGTCATCACTCAGTTACGTTTTAGCATTGTTTAGATCGTCTTAAACGTCTAGAGCGTCTTAAACTAGGAGCTTCCACAATGAATTTAATGTTGGACTACGCCTCTCTGGCGATCTTATTTGTGGTGCTATTGATTCTGATTTTTGGATTGATAGCCTTACATGATATCCCCTACGAAATTGCAAAAAAGCGCAACCATCCCCATGCCGATGCGATTCATATTGCCGGTTGGGTGAGCTTGTTCTTTCTTCATGTGATTTGGCCGTTTCTTTGGATATGGGCAGCCATGTACGACGGAGAGAAGCAAAACTGGTTAGGTGCTAAGCCTTCGGTATCTCAACAAGATTATGAGCAACTACTGGTTCGTATCAATCAACTTGAGCAAGTGAGAGGGGGCGAATAATGGAAACTCTTATCATCCTAAGTTACGTAGCGCTGTGCGTTATCGTATTTCGAGTATTTCGTGTACCTAAAACCAAGTGGACACTCACCACGGCATCCGTTATTGGCATGTTCATCGTGGGATGGATTTTTCTCTATATGGCAATGTATCAACCCGTTTCTCGCATGGCGCGTTTGTACAGTGTGACGACACCAATCACTTCTCAGGTAGAAGGTATAATTACTCAAGTGTATGTGCAAGGAAACCAACAAGTGAAAGCGGGTGACCCTCTCTATCAAATTGACGATACACCGTTCAAAGATAAAGTGAGCCGTATTCAAGGTGATATCAAACGTACCGAATCAGCGATTGATTTCTATCAGGCGGAGCTGGAGAGATACCAAAAGTTAGGGCGTAAGGGGTATTCTTCTCAAGAGAAAGTGGACGATATTGAGAACCAATTGCTGGAACAAAAGGCCAATCAAAGCAAATACCAATCAGAGCTCGAGGTTGCACAGTTTAATCTGAGTAAAACCACCGTCACCGCACCAACGGATGGCTATGTCACGCAAGTGGCGCTGCGTCCGGGGATGAAGAGTCGCATTGTGCCGTTTCAAGGAAACCTGACCTTCGTCCACAAAGAAGACAAACAACTGTTTGCTGCATTTAAACAAGCGCCAGCACGATACGTAAAAGTCGGTTATCCGGCGGAAGTGACCTTCAATACCATTCCCGGTCATGCTTACAAGGCGCATGTGACACAAGTGAATGACATTTTTGCTCAAGGCGCGGTATCACCATCAGGCAATATGAAGTACCCAGAACAAATTCCTGCTGGTGGTCGAATCTTAGTGAAAGTGGAACTGGATAATCCAGACTTGGTAAAAGACATGCCATTGCCATCCGGCACAGATGCACATGTTGCGGTGTACTCACCGAAATGGGAAATGTTCAGCATTGTACGTAAAGTAATTTTGAGAATGCAGAGTTGGCAAAACTGGTTATTCGAAGGCTAATAGCAACAAGGGCGAAGCAGCAGGCTTCGCCCTTTTTCTATGGATGTTCTGTGATTATTTGTCTGTTAGTCAATGGATTGAGCGACCGCCTGTTTAATTGCATTCCTCAGCCATTCATGCCCTTTGTCGCTCTTTTGTGATTGGTGCCAAGTCATGTAAATAGGCACCTTATTGGCTTCAAAGGGCAACGGGAAAGCGTTCAATCCGAGCTTGCTTGCCAAGTTGTCAGAGAACCAACGCGAGGTGACGCATATCCAATCGGTTTGAGACACTAATTGAAGCGCTGTCATGCTCGAACCTGTCGAATATGCCACTTGCCTTGGTGGCAGCGTATCTTCAATGATCAAAGAGTCTAAAGCATTGGTATTGAGTCGCTGAGTTCGCCAAGTCACATGAGATTCACGCATGAAGTCGTCGTACGTGAGTGCGTCCTGAATACGAGGGTGATCTTGGCTTACTGTCACCATAAGTTCCTGTTCAAATAACAATTCATTGTGATAACCATGATCCGTCAAAGGCACGGTAGCAAGAATCACGTCCACGCGTCGGCGTCTTAAATCGTCTTGGCGGTCTTGTTCGTTTAAGTGTTCCACATCCGCTTCAATAGACACCAATGGCGCATGCTGAGATTTGTATTTTGCCAAGGCTGGTACGAGCATTAAATCGATATCTTTATGGCTAGAGATTCGAAACGTGCGTTGGCTGGTTTCTGGCGTGAATTCTTGACGAGATTTCGAACCGTTAATCAATAGACTTAAAGGCTCTTTGATTTCTGCGTGTAGCTCAATCGCGAAATTCGTCGGGACGATACCTCTGCCTTGACGAACAAAGAGGGGATCTTGGTATTGATCTCTTAACTTGTTGAGTGCGTGACTCACGGCGGGCGCAGTGATGTTTAATGCGGTAGCGGCATCGTTGACGCTTTTTGATTTCATGACCGCATCAAACGTTTTTAACAAGTTAAGGTCCATAGGCTATCTCTTTGATTTGCTTTATCTTCAATGTAGGTGGATAGCGTAAAGATTTCGAGGATTATTTCTGTCAGGCGAGATTCAAATCATCACCAACGAAAAGACCAGAGTATGGTTTCTGTTCTTTTCGCTGGTTCAAGAGGGTTATAAGCACTGCAGTAAACGACGGGGTAGCGCGGTTTGATCCATCCAATGATTTGGAATCGACATTGGCGTGTCGTAGTAACTTGCCCCGAGAATAGCACCGAGCGGAATGGCTCGCCCACTTGAATCGCCGCCACAGTAAATGTTCTCACGCATGGTGGTTTCGTAGCTTTCTGAATTCATCAACAAATGACAAATCACCACAAACGAAGCGTCTAAACCGCAATGCATTCCAACGGACTCCGCAACGCTGGTGGCGTTTCTGCCACTCATCGCCTCTGCACGTTGAATATCGCTGGCAATCTTTGGAGAAACCGTCTGAGCTGCCATTACACACGCTTTGGGCGCAGCGCCTTGCAATGCCATCTGAATCATCACAGCGACAGCTTGGGCGTACATAACTGCGATGTCGTTGTTATTGGTAACCCGTACGGCGGAATCGACCAGTTTAGCGAGTTTGTCATCATCGGAATGAAAAGCCACCAAAGGCGGAAGCTTAGATAATGCAGGGTTTTGTGTGTCGTCAGCCCCGCACAAAGCTACGCGCAGTTCTTTGGCTTCCAACTCATGAATGTTGAGCAGTGTTTGCTTAGTCGGTTTGTCTGTATAGCCCTGCCATTTACCACCAAAATCAAACCATTCTCGAAAGGAGCGAATGTAACGCGCCTCGTCGTAGTGCCCGGTTTGAACCAGAGCATCTAACATGGCAACAAGCTGCGCGCCATAGTGGGTGAGGTCACCGACTTGCTTGCTACCGTGGGCAAAATAACCTTTGTCATGATATTCAGTTCGGTTAGGTTGATGAAATTCCGGATGCGGAGAACCAAACTGCCTGATGAGTTCTTGATCGTAAAGCCAATGAAATCCGAGAGATGCTGCATCACCGACGAGTGCGCCGATAATGGCATGAAGAGAGCGAGCGTTTCTGTGAGTCATCTTGCCACCTTTATCAACAGGGCTACTCAATAAGTCTTACACAGTTTCTTGGTTTTGTAGGGAAATTTTTCTGTTTTGGATCAAGACTATAGCGCTCAATTAACCATTGCTTTACTAGGGTTAAAAAGACTAAGGTTAAAAGCAAAACGCCCCGCGAGTGGCGAGGCGTTGGTTTTAGTGGCGTACTATCAATAATAACGATTAACTGTAAGCGCGTGCGACGCGACCTTCACAATCCAAAGTAACCTGTTTTGCGTAAGCTGGAATGAAAACTGATTGTCCTTTTTCAACTTCGCATGTTTCGCCGTTTGCATGAGTCAGCACAAGTTTGGTATCCAGAGGCATAAGGATCTCAGCGGTTTGAACTTCTAGAGTGCGTTGGTGAGCTTGCTTAACGATGGCAAATTTGAAATCGTCCACAGGAATTGGGTATTCCAACATATCGTCGATTTCGTTTGGTGCGAGCAATAGGCTGTCGAATGCCTTCTCGTTGAAGCGTGTACACGCAACGAGTTCTTTCACGTCCATGTATTTTGGTGTCAGACCAGCGCGCAGTACGTTGTCTGAGTTCGCCATGATCTCAAGACCTGTACCTTTCAAGTAAGCGTGTGGCGTTTCTGCATCTAAGAACATGGCATCGCCCGGTTGTAGGGTAATCACATTGAGCATCAGTGGCGCAAACAAACCAATATCGCCAGGGTATTGCTTCTCTAGTTCAAGAATGAGGTTGAACAGAGGTAAGTCGGTGATGCGAGCTTGAGCCAATAGCACCGTCAACGCCATCTCTTTCTGTTCGCCCTCTAGTGACAGTAGACCCGAGAAGAAGGTCGCCAAGCCCGTTGGCGTTTGGTTTGCGATAAGGTCATCCACCAAGCCTTGTAGCTCAGGAATCGCCAGTTCAGAGAAGAAACTGATGATTTCACTTATTGGGCGGAAGCCATTCATCGCTTGGTATTCGGTTAGCGCGTAAACCAACTCAGGTTTGTGGTTTGGATCTTTGTAGTTACGGTTTGCAGCGGTTAGGGGAATGCCTTGTTTTTCTTCCAGTGCAAAGCCTAATTCTGCTTGTTGTTTGTTTGGGTGAACCTGAATCGACAGTGCTTTCTCAGCGGCAAGCACTTTAAACAGGTATGGAAGTTCACCAAAACGGTTTGTGACTTCTTCACTCAGAAAGGCATTCATGTCTTGAGCAATCAGTGAAGAGAGTTTGGTCTCCTCACCGTTTACCATCACCAATGAGCAACCGTTTGGATGCGCGCCCATCCATACTTCTGCTTGTGGCTCGCCCGTTGGGTTTTCAATGCCAAACAGTTGGTTAACAGAAGTAGTACTGCCCCAAGCGTAGTTTTGAATCACGTTGTTCATCAGGAAAAACATCGGATGCTTAGCTTGAGTTTGAATTGTTTGTGTATCGGACATCGTTAAATCAGACATAGAGTGTCACCATGAGAGAAAATCATGGCTTGAGCGACATTGCCCAAGCCATAGGAGCCATTTGGGGGTAGGGGTGATTAAGCGGCTGCTTGCATCATTTTTGCTTTGCGAACTTTCTTCAGAGTTACACACGTTACTGCGGTAACTACTGCGCCAGCTGCCATACAAATCAGAGCAAGTACTGGGTGGTTCATCGCACCAAGTAGAGCCACAACTGGACCGCCGTGAGCAACACTGTTGGTAATGCCGAATGAGAACGCCATTACTGCCGCTACCATTGAGCCAAGTACGTTTGCTGGAATCACTGACATTGGATCTTGCGCTGCGAATGGAATCGCACCTTCAGAGATGCCAACCAGACCCATAGCGCCTGCAGCTTTGCCCGCTTCGGTTTCTGATTCTTCGAACAGGTCGAACTTACGACCAAGCGCCGTTGCCAGTGCCATGCCTAGAGGTGCAACAGGGATTGCACACGCCATCGCACCCATAAATTGAGTTTGACCGCTCGCAATCATGCCCACAGAGAATAGGAACGCGACCTTGTTGAATGGACCACCCATATCGAAGCCAGCCATACCACCAAGTACGATGCCTAGTAGAACGACGTTACCTGTACTCATGCTTGTTAGTAGCGCAGTCAGACCGTCCATTAGGCTTGCGATTGGCGCGCCGATAACGAAGATGAAAAGACCAGCGATGAATAGCGAACCTGTGATTGGCGCAATCATGATTGGTACTAAAGGTTGAATGAATTTGTGGTAGTTAATCGACGTAATCCACTTCACGAAGTAACCCACAAGCAGACCAGCGATGATGGCACCGATAAAGCCTGTACCAGCGTCTGCGCCGTAGAAAGAACCGTTGTTTGCAATCCAACCACCGATCAAGCCAGGAGCTAGAGCAGGACGGTCAGCAATCGCGTAAGCAATGTAACCGGCTAGGATTGGGATCATCAGCGTAAAGGCAACCACACCTACGTTGAGGATTTGGTTCCACATGCTGCCTTCAGGAATTGCCATGCCCGCTTCACTTGGCTGACCACCGACTGCAAGAGCAAGTGCAATCAACAGACCACCCGTTACAACGAATGGGATCATGTGTGATACGCCGTTCATCAAGTAGCGGTAAAGGTCCGAGCGAGCCTGAGAGGCTTTGTTTGCAACAGACGCTTGTGCATTGCTGCTTGCTTCTGCTTGGTATTCTGGAGCGCTTAACGCTTCGTTAATCAGACCTTGAGCATCGCGGATAGGGGCTTTTACGTTAGTTTTAACCACGCGTTTGCCCGCAAAGCGGTTCATATCGACTTGTTTGTCACATGCCACGATGATTGCGTCTGCACGCTCGATTTCTTCTGCGGTTGGGCTGTTTTTCACACCGATTGAACCGTTCGTTTCAACCTTGATTTCGTAACCCATCGCCGCTGCACCTTTCTCTAGCGCTTCTGCCGCTAGGTAAGTGTGCGCAACGCCAGCAGGACAACCAGTAACACCAATGATGAAACCTTGGTTTGCTGGTGCGTCCGCCACTGGTTGTGGCTCTTCTTTAGCCAGTAGGAGTGCCAGTGCGTCTTGGCTGTTTGCTGCACCTAAGAATGCATCAATAAAACCATCTTCAATCAGTTTTGAAGACAGCTCTGCAAGTACTTCGATATGGTGGTTATCGCCACCGTCTGGAGAAGCGATCATGAAGAACAGTTTTGAAGGCAAACCGTCTTCTGCGCCGTATTCGATACCTGATTTGCTTACGCCGATCACAACCGCTGGTTCAAGAACCGCGGCACTTTTCGCGTGTGGGATAGCAACGCCATCCTCAAATCCGGTGTTACCTAATTCTTCACGTGCTTTTATATCTGCAAGAAATTGCTCTTGGTCTGAAATACGACCTTGGGCGTGTAGAACTGCAACCAGTTCTTTAAATACGTCTTCTTTTGAAGTCGCTTGAAGATCAAGCTTAATCAAGTCTTCATTTATTAGTTTGGTGATCATTGTCGAACCCCTATAAATATAATTTTTATTTCAGGGGTATTTTGAAATTAACCAAGCGGAGACAGTAGTGAAGAAAAAATGCATTTACTGGACGATTGTAACCGCCCGACTAGAGTGTGATGTAGATCGTCTACTGGATAAACTTACTGCATATCTGTGACATTATGTGGAAGTCGGTGAACCATAAGTGAAATGTGTTATTGCTCCCATATATAAGGGTTTGAAGGCTTTGTTGATGATTTGCTAGACTGGATAATTGATGCGTTAACTGGATTTTTGTAACCTTAAAATGGAAGTGTGATTTTGCTCAATAGCACAAAAATCCAGTAGGGTGTATATCTATAGGTATAGCATCATGGATGCGTGTTTAAGAGTACGTAAAATGATTTTTCATGATTTGATTTCATCAGTATTAAACGAGCGAGAACCATTCCACAATATATGGTTTGCTGGTGATTTTCATACACCGCCTGAATTTAGCTATCAGGTTAACTTCCCTCGATTAGAATTGGTCTTATCTGGTGAATATATTAATGAAATGGAAAGTCATGATCGCAAAGTGACGCATATCGTGGCGAAAACCGGTGACGCGATATTTATTCCGCCTAACTGTTGGAATAAACCTGACTGGGATACAGATTGCTCGGTATTAAGTATTCTCTTTGGTCGCCGTCAATTGGGTTTGAGTCTCGTGTCCAAACGTAAAGGGGAAGCGAGCTTTTACGATATTCAAAAACACAGTATTCAAACTCGTTCTGGATTTGCCATTGATAATATCTTGGAAGCGCTGAGTTCATTGGCTCGTGAGTGTAATAAGAAGCCAATGGATGAGCTGTTGCTGCAAGCCTTGTTGCAATACGCTAAGTCGATGTTAGATGCGCCTATTGAGACGCAGGCGCACAGCCGAGTGCAAGACCTGTATCAGGGCATTTGTATCTATATCCAAGAGAACTTCCATCGCCCAATTACGCGTGACAGCATTGCGTCGAGGTTCAGCATTTCTTCTAACCATTTGTCGCGTTTGTTCCGTCAGCAAGGTCACATGACGTTAGCCGATTACATTACGTGGGTACGGGTAGACCGTGCGAAGTTTATGCTCAAGAAATACAACTTTAAGTTGAATGAGGTATCGGTGCGCTGTGGATTCAAAGATGTGAACTACTTCTGCCGAGTCTTTAAGAACCGAACGGGCAGAACGCCAACGGAATATCGCGGTTCAATCTAGAACAGAAATCAAAACAATAAAGACTAAGCGAGCAGCCTCGACATGGCGTACATCAGAAGCGCCTGCAAGTCGACGCTGCTTTTTGTTAGCAGTAAACGTTCAGCCATTTGGTCGGTCAGTAGATTACGAGTTAAGTTGGTTGCTGCAATGATGTGCTCGCGTGTGGGTTTCGCTGGCATTACTAATGCTATAGCAAGATGCACCTCACCCATTTTGGATGCCCAATCCATCGGAATCTCGTTAGCGATAACTGCGACAGAAATGTGGTCCACACCTTCGAACATGACATGGGGTAGAGCAATGCCTGGTGTTACTGCGGTTGAAGATCGTTCTTCGCGTTTGATAAAGGCGAGAATGAGTTCGTCTGGATGAATAGGATGAATAAGCTGCGCTAGCCCTTTCAAGCACTCAAACTTGGTGAGCTCAGTGTGCGCTTTGGCGTAATGCCATTTAATTTCACAAGGCGGGCAAATTTGCGGAAGACGCTCAGCAAGTTGGCTTGAGAACTCGTAGTTGATGTGAGAACCCACAACGGTGAAGTTCTCAGCAATCATATCTTTGATAACGAAACAGGCAAGCTCGGCGTCAATACCAATAGCCGTGATTTGACACAAGTCGCCTTGCTGCAAGCCAACTTGTAAAACCGCGATTGACTTAGTGAGTTCAGCGACGCGATTTTGGGTTATGTTGATGATGTGTAATGTGCTTTTGAACTTTTTGGCGACGCGATTGAGGGGCTGTGCGACATGAGCACTGGCATTAATATCGTCGACAAAAAAGGTGATTTGGTATTCGTTCATCAGCACAGCGTATCATCGACAGTGTACAAGGAATACTTTATCGACATTGAGTAACACGTCTTCAATCGGGATTTGGACTTTGTTGGTGCCTTCAAAGCGAGCTGGTTGTTCAATCTCAATATCGGACACAATTAAGACACGATCCGCTTGTGCAATATCGTGGGGAGTGAGCTGATTCTCAATACCCATCGCGCCTTGCGTCTCAACCTTAATTTGTACGTTATGCTTAGGCGCAGCTTTCATTAGTGCATCTGCCGCCATATAAGTATGAGCGATGCCTGTAGGGCACGCTGTCACCGCTACGATCTTCATGTTCTATCCACTTTATTTTTTTGTGGATTTTAGCATAGTGACCGTCGGAAGGATGGATTTAAAGCAGATAATCGCAAGAGCTCTATCACAGTTTAAATCTCATGTTACATTAATCCAGTTAATGCACTTTTTGTCCTGTATTGGAAAGGACGAGTGTTGGTTACTCTGTACACAGTCATAGATGGAACAAATAACTCATGACTCTCGAGCGTGAACATTGCAAGGTACAAACAATGGACATATTAAACCTTATTGAACCGGAAACCATTTGCTTGGATTTGCAGGCTCAAACCAAAGATGAAGCGCTCAAAGAGCTCGTCGAATTGTTGGACGCGGCGGGCAAGCTCACTAGCAAAAGTCAGTTCTTGGCGGACATTTGGAAACGAGAAGAGATTGGCAATACCGGCTTTGACGAGGGTATTGCCATTCCTCACGCCAAAAGCAATGCGGTCGCAAAACCCGCAGTCGCAGTGGGCATCAGCCGCAAAGGGATTGATTACGGTGCTGATGACGGCGAACTGTCTGACGTATTTTTCATGCTGGCTTCTCCGGATGGGGATGATCATCACCACATCGAAGTCTTGGCACAAATCTCCACCAAAATCATTGAAGATGGTTTCGTCAATAAGTTAAAAGCAGCGAAATCAGTGGATGAAGCGCACGAACTACTCACTGACATTCAGTCGAACGCAAACGACTCAGGTTTAGATCCTCTGGAATTCGCATCTGAACCCCTTAGCCCTTGGGCACAAAAGCTGAGCAGAATGAAAGAGCACTTGCTGTTCGGCACTTCACATATGATCCCGTTTATTGTCGCGGGCGGTGTATTGCTATCTCTCTCTGTGATGATCTCAGGTCATGGTGGGGTTCCGAAAGAAGGCATTCTGGCTGATATCGCCAAAATGGGCATTGCAGGTCTGACACTATTTACCGCGGTATTAGGTGGTTACATTGCCTATTCGATCGCTGATAAGCCTGGTCTTGCTCCGGGAATGATTGGATCTTGGATTGCGGTTAGTCATTACAACACTGGCTTCTTGGGCGCGATTGTCGTCGGATTTTTCGCCGGCTTTGTGGTTTGGCTACTGAAGAAGATTCAATTGCCGGACAGCATGAGCTCCCTCGGCTCGATTTTTATCTACCCACTGGTTGGTACGTTTGTCACCTGTGGCGCAGTGATGTGGGTGATTGGTTCACCTATCGCCAGCGCAATGACGACTATGAACGATGTGCTCACGGGTATGGCTGGCTCAGGCAAAGTGATGTTGGGCACCGTACTGGGTGCAATGACCGCGTTTGATATGGGCGGTCCTATCAACAAAGTGGCGACCTTGTTTGCTCAGACACAGGTGAATACTCAGCCGTGGTTGATGGGTGGTGTCGGTATCGCGATTTGTACCCCGCCTTTAGGTATGGCGTTAGCAACTTTTCTATCGCCAAGTAAGTTTAAACGTGATGAACGTGAAGCGGGTAAAGCCGCGGGCATCATGGGCATGATTGGCATCAGCGAAGGAGCAATTCCGTTTGCGGCGGGTGACCCAGCTCGCGTACTGCCTGCGATTGTTGCTGGTGGTATCGTCGGTAACGTGATTGGGTTTATGTTCCATGTCATTAACCATGCTCCGTGGGGCGGCTGGATTGTGCTGCCAGTTGTGGACGGCAAGATTGGCTACATTGTCGGCACAATCGCAGGCTCGTTTACCACCGCATTGATTGTTATTGCGCTTAAGAAGACGGTCACAGAAGACGACAGTCCGGTTGGTCAATCTCAAGCGTATACATCTGTGCAAGGCGAGGGCGAAGCAGACATTCTTGCCGTGACGTCTTGTCCATCAGGTGTGGCGCACACCTTCTTAGCGGCGAAGTCATTAGAGAAAGCCGCCTGTGCGTTAGGCATTAAGATCAAGGTCGAAACGCAAGGGGCGAACGGCATCATTAACCGAATCACTGACAAAGATATCGCCAAGGCGAGGTTTGTAATCTTCGCTCACGATGTCGCCATCAAAGAGCCAGAACGATTCAGAAAAATGAAGGTGCTGGATGTCAGCACTAAAGACGCGATGCTCAATGCAGCAGCACTGTTGCAGGCGAAAAGAATCCCTTAAGTACATATCCCCAAGTAACCTCGATATGCATGGTTCAGCGAGAATGATTTGGTTTTCAGGCGAGGCAACGATTTAAAGTTCTAGTGGTGCTAAATCAAAAATCATTAACAAAGTATGCAAACCAAATCAACTCGCCCTTCGGGAGCTTGTCACTGAAGCGATTTCTTTGTCAAACATCTTGGAAATAGCTCACTATTACGCTGCGATGTTTTCCTCGAACTCGAGTCAGTGACCAAGCTCTGAATACTGCATCTTGAAGTCATTTGGGGATAATCCCACTAAGGCTATCTGCTCGTTAGCTCCATCATTTTTGATGGAGCTTTTTTTATCCCTGCGAAAAGTGCTGAACTAAGAAATCAATAAAAGTGCGAATGCGCTGAGGTTGGTACTCACTATCTTTGTAAACCAAGTACATTGGTAGCTTAACTGATTGATATTGCGTTAATACTTGAATTAACTCACCGTTGTTAAGCTCTTGTTCTACCATCCATTTTGGCATTGCAGCGATACCTTGCCCAAGCTTTGCCATTTGCACCAACATCTCAGGACTATCACTTCGAACCTGCTCTTTCACTTTGACTTTAATGGCTTCATCACCATCGCTAAAACGCCACAAGTTAGACGGATTGGAGAGTGAGTAGGTTAAGCAGCAGTGCGTACTCAAATCGTTAGCACTAAGAATAGGGTCGCGCTTGTCGATGTAACTTGGAGAAGCGAAGTAAACCAATTCGTTATCCATCAACCAACGCGCTTTTAACCCCGAGTCTTTTAGGTAGGCGGCACGAATCGCGATATCAACATTGCCTTCAACTAAATCGACAAACTTGTCCGAAACTGACACATCGACGCTAAGTTCCGGATGTTGGTTGAGAAACTCATTCAGTGGCGCAGATAACAAGCGAACGCTAAACGCACTCGGCACTGAAAGCTTGAGCTCGCCAGAGACCGACGCTTGCTCTTGTCTAAGTTGCGACTCGAAGGAATCCATTTGCTCTGTGAGTGTTTGTGCCAGTTCGAGATATTGTTTTCCACCAGAAGTTAAGCTGATAGCGCGAGCATGACGATGAAACAAGGTGATGCCGACTTCACTCTCAAGCCAAGCGATCTTCTTGCTCACTGCACTCTGAGTGGTATTGAGTTCGTTAGCCGCGGCAGTAAATGAACCTAACTGAGCAACACGAGAAAAGACTTTCAAACAATCAAATTTATCCATGATGCATTCCTGTTTGGAATGATAAGTAGCTAAATACTACTCTCCTTAAGTTTCAAGTGGAATGCTTTAATACTTCCATCATCTGTTCGGGAGTTAAAATTATGGTGTTGATTCAAGGGTTGTTAATCGCGTTTTTCTTGTTTGCCAGTTCTATCAAAATCATCGGTTGGGTGAAGCCGATTTTTGAGCCTCAGCTCGCGTTCTTCCAAAAATATGGGTTGAACCGTGCCGCTATGTTTTTGGTTGGACTGGTTGAGGTAACGGGTGCAATTTTGATGTTAATTGGCTTGTTATCGACGAACAACTTGTTAAGCGCGATAGGTGCAAGTTTTATTGTTTTCACCTCCGTTGGTGCGATGCTTTTCCATTTTCGTTTTGATACTTGGAAAGATGCGATTCCGTCAATTGTGACGCTTTTATTATCACTTTTGGTGGCTTCGCCTTTAATTGAGTTTGTTGCGCTTATTTAAGACGAAATTATTACAAGTAATGTTCTGAAATCTTTAGTAACATGTTTCAAATAGTAACTGTTTCAGATAGTAATAGTTTCAAAACGTCACTTACTTCGAATTCAAGGAGGCTTGCAATGGAAAAACTAAGAGTAGCATTTATTGGTCTGGGTGTGATGGGATACCCAATGGCTGGTTACCTCAGTAAAGCGGGCTTTGAAACCAAAGTATACAACCGCACAAAAGCGAAAGCCGACAAATGGGCTGAAGAATACCAAGGCGTGGCTTGTGAAACACCACGTGAAGCGGCAGAAGGCTGTGACATCGTTTTCACCTGTGTGGGTAATGATAATGACGTTCGTAGCGTTGTTTACGGTGAAGAAGGCATTCTGGTTGGCTTGAAAGCGGATGCAGTGTTAGTGGACCACACAACGACCTCAGCAGACCTAGCGGTTGAGCTGGCTGAAGCGTGTGCAAAGTACGGCAATCACTTCATTGATGCGCCAGTTTCTGGTGGTCAAGCGGGCGCAGAAAACGGTGTACTAACCATCATGTGTGGCGGCGAACAGAGCATTTTTGATCGTGTGTCTCCAGCGATGGATGTGTACGCGAAGCAGATGACGCTACTGGGTGAAAACGGTCAGGGTCAACGTTGTAAGATGGTAAACCAAATCTGTATTGGTGGTGTTTTACAAGGTCTGAGTGAAGCTTTGCTACTGGCACAAAAATCAGGCTTGGACATCGCTCAAGTTGTAGAAACGTTGAAGCATGGCGCTGCAGGTTCATGGCAGATGGAAAACCGCGCAAATACGATGGCGGAAGATAAGTTCGATTTTGGCTTCGCTATTGATTGGATGCGCAAAGACTTGGGTTTCTGCCTGCAAGAAGCAGAGCGAGTGGGTCTAGAACTTCCACTGACTAAGAAAGTGGATGAGCAATACGCAGACCTTCAACGCGATGGTTTAGGGCGCATGGATACATCAGTACTGATCAAAGCGGTCGCTAAAAATCAGTAGTTGATGTGTCAGTAATAGATAAACAGTTCTTTGGTATCAAAGAGCTTAAAGAAATCTAAGTTAATCATAATGAATCTCCTTGAGCATTGGTTGTGGCTAGTGATTAAGGATTAGTAATTTGAAATCAGGAGGTGCTGTTGGGCACCTCCTTTTTTATGTCTTTTAATCACACAGCGTGATGATTACAGCGTTCGCTTACTTGTTTAAGCCTAGCGCAATCTCAAGACCTTTGCCGTACGCTTCGTCCGCTTGGTATGCGTGTTGAACGTGGCGCTGTTGGATGAACTCTGGCACACCGTCCATTGCGCGAGCTGTGTTGTCGAACAGAGTTTGACGTTGCTCTTCGCTCATCAGACGGAATAGGTCACCCGCTTGGCTGAAGTAGTCTTCGTCTACACGGTGATCGTAGTGATCAGCGTTGCCATTGATGCGTAGAGGTGGCTCAGAGTAATCTGGTTGCTCTGCCCATTCTTGTTTGTAGTTTGGCTCGTAACCCAGTGTTGAACCAAAGTTGCCATCAACGCGCATTGCGCCATCGCGGTGGTAGCTGTGAACAGGGCAACGAGGTGCGTTCACAGGGATTTGATGATGGTTCACACCTAGGCGGTAACGCTGAGCATCGCCGTAAGCGAACAGACGACCTTGTAACATCTTATCTGGAGAGAAGCCGATACCAGGGACTACTGCTGCTGGGTTGAACGCTGACTGCTCAACTTCTGCGTAGAAGTTTTCTGGGTTACGGTTCAGTTCAAACTCACCAACTGGGATCAGTGGGTAGTCTTTTTGAGACCACACTTTTGTTAGGTCGAATGGGTTGAAGTTGACTTCATCCGCTTCTAGCTCAGGCATGATCTGTACGTACATCTTCCATTTAGGGAAGTCTTGACGCTCAATCGCTTCGTAAAGGTCACGGTGATGGCTTTCGCGGTCTTTACCTACGATCGCTTCTGCTTCTTGGTCAGTCAGGTTCTTGATGCCTTGCTGAGTTTTGAAGTGGAATTTCACCCAGTAACGCTCGTTTTCTGCGTTGATGAAGCTGAATGTGTGGCTACCAAAACCATGCATATGACGGTAAGAAGCTGGGATACCACGGTCACTCATTACGATAGTCACTTGGTGGAATGCTTCTGGTAGTGATGTCCAGAAATCCCAGTTGTTGGTAGAGCTACGCATGTTAGTGCGAGGGTCGCGTTTTACTGCGTGGTTTAGGTCTGGGAATTTTAGTGGGTCACGTAGGAAGAATACTGGTGTGTTGTTACCAACCAAGTCCCAGTTACCTTCTTCAGTGTAGAATTTTAGTGCGAAACCACGGATGTCGCGCTCTGCGTCTGCTGCACCGCGCTCACCAGCTACGGTCGTGAAGCGAGCGAATAGTTCTGTTTTTTTACCGATGTCAGAGAAGATTTTCGCGCGAGTGTATTTTGTAATGTCGTGCGTTACAGTGAACGTACCGTAAGCACCAGAGCCTTTTGCGTGCATACGACGCTCTGGGATCACTTCGCGGTCAAAGTGCGCTAATTTTTCAAGGAACCAAACGTCTTGTAATAGTTGAGGGCCACGAGGACCAGCAGTCATAACGTTTTGGTTATGGGCGACAGGGCAACCTGCTGCTGTAGTCAGTTTTTTGCTCATTTGATTTTCCTTGCAATATAGTGATTATTTATCGACTTTTCGGCAACTGCTCGAAAGTTATGCAAGGAGAATAGCGCTGCAACTGAGAATAAAAAAACTGTTATTAGCAATCAGTGTGATAGGTATCACCTATGCTTTAAGTGCTTGTTAAACAATGCCTTTGTGTCAATTAACATTATTTGTCGTATGGATTAAAGGTTGTTCTTGAATATGGCTTATATGAATAATTTCTGTCTATTTCAATTAAATCGGAAATAGACAGAAACTTAGGCTACTCAGCGCAGATTGGCAGTCATTAAGTTAGCCATACTTTACCTCTAGCTCTTCAGCTTTGTGGAATGCTGGATGAGTGGCAAGCTGTGCACCATAGCGTTGAATGTTAGGGAAACGCTCAATAACGCCAAACTTGTTTAGGATGTCGACAATAAACGACATCATGAAATCCGCGCCTGTTAGCCGCTCTTCAATAAAGTAGGTTTTTCCTTCAAGGCTTTGATCAACGTAACCCATGACTTTCATGGTTTCCGCATCTGCATAGTCAGCTAGGAAATTCGTTTGCGCGCCATCTTTAGCGACAAACATTTTGAGAAGCAATGGAACCATGGCTGAGCTCTCTGCAAAGTGCATCCATTGAATGTATTGCGTGTAAGCTTTGCTGCCACGTTCTGGTGCAAAACGCCCGTCCGCGTACTTCTCTATTAAGTATTCAGTGATGGCACCAGACTCTGTAACGATCTCGTCGCCATCTTCCAATACGGGTGACTTGCCGAGTGGGTGAATGCTCTTGAGCTCAGGTGGAGCAAAAAAGGTGACGCTGTCACGAAGGTAGGGTACGACCTCATAATCTACGTCCAGCTCTTCTAGTAACCAAATGATGCGTTTTGAACGAGACTGGTTTAAGTGATGCAGTTTAATCATAGAAGAATCCTTTTCTTATACAGGTTGATTAGTTTTAATAACAAGTTTGCCGAAGTTTTTGCCTTCCAGCAGACCGATGAATGCTTCTGGCGCATTTTCTAAACCTTCTACTAAATGCTCACGGTAGTGGATTTTGCCTTCCGCTAGCCATTGGCTTACATCTTTCACGAAATTTGTGTAGCTTTGCTCATAGTGATCAAAAATGATGAAACCTTGCATCTTGATGCGTTTGACCAGGATGTTGCCCATCAACATCGACATACGATCGGGACCTTCTGGTAACGCTGTCGCGTTGTATTGAGAAATCAAACCACAAAGTGGCACGCGAGCGCCGACATTTAACAGAGGTAACACGGCATCAAAGACTTTACCGCCTACGTTTTCAAAGTAGACATCGATACCTTTGTCGCATGTTGCTGCTAGTTGCTCTGCAAAGTCATCTGCGGTGTGATCAAGACAATCATCAAAGCCTAGGGTCTCTTTTGCGTACTGACACTTCTCTGCGCCGCCTGCGATACCGATTACACGACAACCTTTTAGCTTACCGATTTGACCAACCATAGAGCCGACCGCACCGGTTGCAGCAGCGACAACTAAGGTATCACCAGCTTTAGGCTGACCAATTTCCAATAAACCCACATAAGCGGTAAAGCCAGGCATGCCAAGCACACCAAGGGCATAAGAAGGATGCGTCGGCTCACTGCCTAATTTAAATAGACCTTCGCCGTTAGATAGCGCGTAATCTTGCCAACCTGTGTAAGCTACCACCCATTCGCCTGCTTGGAAGTCAGAGTTCTTCGATTCCACGACCTGACAAACGGTCCCGCCAACCATTACGTCGTTTAGTTCAACAGGATCTGCGTAGGATTTGCCTTCATTCATTCGACCGCGCATATATGGGTCGAGAGATAGGTATACGCTGCGCAGAAGCACTTCACCTTCACTTGGAGTAGGGATAGCAGTTTGTTCTAAACGGAAGTTCTCTGGGACTGGCGAACCTTTTGGACGGTTAGCCAATACGATTTGACGGTTAAGCGTTTGGGTCATGGTAAGTTCCTATATTAATTATTAGACCAGTCGTCTAGTTTTTATTCCTAAAAAATCCGCCGTACTTTTTGGGTAAAGATAAGGCGGATTAAGTGTGGTTCGTTATTTGCCTTTTAGCATACTTTGAGTGCTCTCAAAGCTGCGTATTAAGCCGGAACGATCCTGATACAGTTTGTTGAGTAAGCTTGCACCAATCCATTGATGATAAATCAAGTGGGCGGTTTGTTCTGCTGATTCAACTTGGATAGAGCCGTCTTCAATGCCCGCTTGGACACAATCTTCGATGGCTTTCACCACTTGAGTGGCACCCGAAGCCAGTCTTACACGCATTGCTTCTGAAAGATCAGAAACTTCCGCGCTCAACTTCACCACCAAGCATTTGTTGGCATTACATCGACCATTTTCAATCGCCATCCAGCGCTCGAAGTAGCTCAACAGGCGCTCAGAACCAGAGCCTTCACTTTCAGTAAAGTGGGCTGTGATCATTTTAAGGTAGCGAGAGAAGTAATCTTCAATCAATGCCTCACCAAATTGCTCTTTCGACTTGAAGTAGTGGTAGAAAGAGCCTTTCGGCACATCCGCTACCTTTAATAGTTCTGAGAGTCCAACACTGGTAAAACCTTTGATCACTACCAACTGGTAGCCGACATCAAGAATGTGTTGGCGTGTATCGTTCGTTTTTGCATTCATGACTAATACTATAAAAGCGATTAGACCAGTCGTCTAGTAATTTGTGAATCTTACTTGATCAGTTCGTATTCAATCACATACAGCTCATCGATATTTGGGTAGATCTCACGGATAAGTTCTTTCAGTTTTGGCAGTTCAATCGCTTCTTGTTCTGCGTGGAACTCGTTGATGTCATCAAACTTCAGTGGTGCTACTGACAGGATTTTAATGTCGCATACCTTGCGATCTGTTTCTAAGGTAAACACTTCCACTTCGGTATTGGGCACGTAGTGGCTTTCTGATTCATCACGAATCGTGATTGTCTTTTTACCTGCAGTGATAAGTGGTGTTAGGAATTCAAAGAAGGTGATTTTAGTTGGATGCAAAGACATAACCGATGCTCATATTAATGTAATAGGGCGAGAGTATATCTCGCCATTTAAGAAAAATATCCAAAAAAGTGCTCACCAAAGACGCCTATGTTGAGTTGCTATTTCGAGGCGTATAGTTTGTCGCTTTAGAGTGTTGAGTGCGCCGAAAATGTTATTGTTTAACAATGAGTTTTATAAGTTTGGCACAGAAATAACCTAATATAATACCGATCCAATTAGTGCTTAAGTCATCAAAACTGAAGGAGCGAGTTGCGATAAACAATTGGCTGAACTCCTCTAAAGAGACGATAAACAATAGGACGATCAGTAACCGAATACCAAACATGTCCGCGTTTGTTGCTGTCACCCATTTAGGGAAGTTAAACACGGCTAGAAAACCAATCAAAAGGCTAAAGGTAAAATGTAACGTACTTGAGCCGCCGACATAATTCTCTAGATTTTGGTATGTGACATGACTGATATCAGAACTCTTCCAAAGCGATAGAGAAATCGTCAGTAGTAACACTCCGATAAAGCTAATTCGTGCAATCGTATTTGTCATATTTACCCCACTGGAAAAAAGCCAAGATAACGTTTCACGAAGTAGAGTGCGGCTAAGTTTTGGATTGCTAAACCTATCGCCATTGCCCAAGCTGCGCCTAATACGCCGTACCATTGAGAGAGCGTGACCAGTAATGTAATGGAGATGACACCAGATACGATAGTGATGTATTTCATGGTCTTTTCATGTCCACTCATAAGCAATAAAAACCCAACTGAACCTGTTGCTACATTCACTAGTTGCCCTAGCGACAATGCAACGAGTAAGGGCGCAGCTGCAGTAAACTCTTTGCCAAACAGTTGCATAACAAACTCAGGAAAGGCGACGCACACAACCACGGGAATCATTGCTGCTCCAATATTTGCACGGCATGCCAAACGACTAAGGCTTTGCAGTCGATCTAGTTTTCCTTCCTTATAGAGTGAAGCAAACATCGGAGCGACGACGAAGTTAATTGTGACTAACACAAAGCCAATGAGTAATGAGGTGCGTTGTGCTGCAGCGAGTAAGCCAAGATCGGAAGTTGCGAGAAAGAAACCCGCAATGACCAAGCTGCCCCATTGAACCAAATTGGAAAAGATGCTGCCAAACCAAACTTGTTTTGCTGAATAGGTTAGCTCGGTATTTTTCTCCGTTTTCCCATGACTATATTGATCAGACTTAAGCCATTTGATGCTCGATTGGAGAGCGACAGCCCCTGTTGCTATGGCGAGTAAAATCATAAGGAGATCTGCATCAATTGAGTAAGCTCTCTGAGCCACTAATACCAGCGCAACCATAAAGAAGCTCACGCCGAGTTGTAACGCAAATAGCGAGGGGACAACTCGTCTAGAGGCTTGCAATACTCGGCTATTTGTCTGTCCAATAACGAGTAATGGGATCGACAACAAAGCAAGTGCCAGTGCAGCGTCGGAAACGCCAGTTGTGTTTACGTGTTTGGGGAAAAAGTTGAATGCCAAGTAGATAAAAGTACACGCTGCTACACTAAACAACAGACTTCGTGCTAGCGCGATACGGTAGTTGTTGCTCTGTTCCTCACTATTGTTATTCGAGAAACCAATAGCGTTGTACTTAACAAGCGAAACATCAAATCCTAACTGAGAAATAATGGCAGTGAAGTAAGCGAGATTAAACAAAAAGAAAAACTGCCCTGATGTCGATGCATCTGTGACTCGGGAAACGATGAGCGTTAAAAGAAACGCAAAACCAGCACTCAGAACACGGGTAACTGCGGTTTGAAAGCCGAGGGAAAACAGACTTTTTTCCTTGTTCTGAGTGGCTGCGCGCTTTTGTTGTAGTTGTTGAAGCATTTGATCCTCTAGCTGTAAATGCTGATTAGCGCGATTCGCTGTTTTTCTTCACTAAATGTTTCATTGAGCTCCTTTGAGTACTGATTGAAGTCAATATCGTGGTAGTGATTAATGCAATGGGTGATTTGTTTTGCCATCTCTTGTGGACCTTGTGCCAAGAAAGGGTAGTTAAGATCTTTGGTGGCACCGATAGAGCGAATGACCATAGGTAAATGCAGCTTCGCCGCTTCAAGAATGGTCAGCGGCATACCTTCCCAAGCAGCAGTATGTAAGTACAAATCCGAAGTTTTGAGTAGGCTAACGACTTCATCTCGTGGAATCATGCCCGTGACTTTAATACCTTGTGCACGTAACTGATCTTCAAGCTCTCTCTCGCCGCCACCAATCCAAGTGATATCAATATCATGTGCTAACTCAGCCTTTTTGATTTGACCGAGTGTATCAAGCAAGAACTGAGGATCTTTTTGTGGAGCGACTCGTCCTAGAATGACCAATTTCAGTTGAGTTTTGTTAGTATTTGGACTGCGCTCTTCGCTACCATAGGTTACGTAGTTATTGAGTAACTCAGCGCGCTTAGCGCCTATGCTGATGGCTAAATCGCATTCGCGTTGACTGCACCCAGCAACAACATCGATTTTTTTAAGCGCGATTTTTTCTAACGTCTTGTAAATCTGTTTGGCAAAATTGGAAATATCTTCACGTTCAAATGCATAACAGTGGGGCGTGTAGATAAGGCGAGCATGACCGAGCTTTAAGAATCGACCGAGAAAGCCCGCTTTACTTGAGTGCAAGTGAACAAAATCTGGCTTGATCTCCGCAATGAATGCGTTTGCGTCCTTCATGAATTGCAATAAGTTGCCCTCTACCCATTTTGTGTGGCTAAAGACATGGTTGCTTGATTCATTAGTCATATCATTTGAGCGAGCACGAGCAAGCAATGAATGCTCGAATGCTTCGCTACGCGAAGAGTGAACGTAGCTGTAGAGTGCTGTTTGAACCCCACCGCCAAAAGCTTCGGTTATGTGCAGTACTTTCTTCATTATGCTTTGGTCCCTGGAGTTTGCTTCCACTTGTTCTTAAATGCTGCACGCTCTTGCTCTGAGTAAAGGTGACGATAAAGAGGAAGATCGTACATGTAGAAAAGCTTGGAGAAGTCGTAACGCTCTTTAAAGTACTGATGGATATTGGAATACCACTTGTTTTTTGCTTCGTTGCTGTTTTTAAGAATAAAATCATCAAGCTGAAGAAACTCACCGATCTCTTTATCAAGGGAGCTCAGCTGTTCGCATTTAATTAGAATGACACTCGCCTTTTCATTACTGAATGTATAAAAAGGTTGAGTGTTATCAATCTCTTGGCGAAGTACATCGATGTTGAAGTTACGTTTAAGCTCGTTATCGAACCAGTTAGCAAAATAATTAAGGTTAAGGTAGTTATCGAAGCAATGCTCTAAATGTTTGTAAGTCACATCCATATCGCGATGGATAGCGTCGTTTTTCTTGCCTTCGATGAATTGAATATGCAGGTCTTGGAAAAAGCGGGAGAAAACCGTTGCAATTGGATCACGTACCAGAGTCACAATCTTGATGTTGTCGCGCTTTTGTAAGATGCGTTTTCTTTTGTTGAGAACAAGGCGATACATAGTGCGGTTTTTAAAGTCGAAGAATTTACTCACATCTTTTTTATTGTGGTACATCTGGAACTCTTCGTGATCATCAAACGTGTGGATGTGGTAGCTCGGAATTTTACGCTCACCCAAAGTATGCTCAATAGACGACGAACCGACTTTACCCATTTGGTAAACCAGCACGAAATTGTCTGCTTGAAGTTCTCGGTTTTTCTCAAATTGTCGAGAGATTGAATATTTCATTTATCCTATCCTTGATAGCTTTAAATTGTTTGCTCTTCGCCATTTCTATTTGTTGGTTGGTGGCGAAATCAGTTAATTGGGTTTTGAATCATGAGCAGGTTGAGAGTGGAACTCTGCCGAAACGGTTGTCTCTTGCTGGAGGTTATAGTGCCTTGCTTTACTGATCATGACGGGTAGTAAAAGTATTAAAATGATGGTGGTATTCACGGCGACAAAAAACACCATGATTAGAGCGTAGATTGCGAGTAGGAAGCTCTTTCTATTCTCTTCCAATGAGTTGAAACAGCCCTTCATAAAGTGCACATAACCACCAAATAACAACAAAATGCCTAATAGCCCGTATTCGATAGAGGTATCTAGAACAAAGTTGTGGGTGTAAATCGCTAACTCATCGTAGTTAAAGTAGTTGATCATGTAGTGAGGTAACATCTTTGCTCCGACACCTAAAATTGGATATTGAAGCAAGATGTCTAACCCGTTTGCCAAGAGCAATTTACGGTGTAAATTGGAGACCCAACGCGCTTCACTTTGGTTGGCAAATAGGATGTCTTCTTGAGTAATTTCGAGCTTGTCTGCAAGCTGGTCAAAACCCACGTAAAGCGTTGTTGATACGATGAAGAAGATGACCAAACTTACCCCAATCAGAACAGTCCAAGTGTAGGTCTCACTGATGGTTTGTCGTACTAATCGCTTGATCACCAGTTGATCCATAAAAACCAACAAACAAAAACCGAGCAACGCTTTTCTCTCTTGAGAAAGAACCAGTAGTACGAATGCAAATAGCATTAATAGGGGAAAGGCGCGGATTTTGTCTCTGTAAAGGTAGAGTAGGGAGCAGAGAACACCGAAGGCGTACTTACTCACGCCCAGTAGCTTGAATCCACTCTGGTAGCCTTGTGAGAAGTGCCACAGCGCAACAAGAGAGCAAACCACCAGTAAGCTGTATGTAAAATAGACCATGATTCGGTCGTCGTTAAAGACACCGTAGGCGTAAAGTAAACACAGCAAACTTAATATGGCTACCCATTGAACTGTCTCCGTGACCAAAGGCATAAATGGGACACGATTAAGAAGTCCATTGACAAAAACATAGCTGGTAAACAGTAATAAGAAGCCCATGCGAGGATGTAGCAATGCATGGGTTTTACCTTCCAGTATGATAAGAGCGACTAAACCGATCGAGAGCAAGCTTGCAATATCGGAAGGCGCGAGTACGAGGCTACCTGCTCCCACTTTAAATGGTGCGAAAAAGAGGGAGAGCGTAATTGCTGCCAGTAATGAGATGCGACTACTTACTGGTGCAGAGTTGCTGGTAAAGTCCATAGTAACCGTCTCGGAATTTGTCGATGGTGTATAACTTGGCGCGATTAACTGAGTACTCGCTTGCTCTGTTGTACATTTCTTGGGTGGTGCAAAGTTGAGTTAATTTGTGGGCAAGTTGCTTTGAATCTCCCAGATCAAACAGGTATTCGCTGCTGCCCATGACTTCATCTAATCCAGGTACGTCAGAAGACAATACTGGCAAACCTGCTGCCATCGCCTCAACCGCAGCTAAACCGAAGCCTTCCACTTTAGAAGACTGGACGTATACGTCGATGTCGCTCAGGAATGACGGAATATCAGAGATGATGCCGTGAAAATGAACCCTTTCGGCAATATTGAGTTGATGACTAAGAGACTGTAGTTCGGTGCGTTTACTACCATCTCCCGCTAAGTGAAGCTCATAATTGGTCGGCATTAGGGCAGTCGCACGAATCAAGGTTTCATGGTCTTTATGCTCATGCAGTCTTCCGACCATACCGATATTAATAACTGGCTTTTGTAGCACTGAACTGGCGGACTTTGCGACCATTGGAAAACGTTCGAGATCAACGCCATTGTGTACAACACGATATTTGTGTTGGTAGTGAGGCATGAATTTCACGAGCTCTTCTTGCACTTTTTCACTGATGCTAACAGTAAGGTTATGACCTCTGTAAAGCAGGTGTTCCATGAATTTGAATAGGGGGTAGTCACGGCGGCGGTTATAAGAACAATGCTCGGTTTGAATTCGTTTTTTCCCCACAGCTAATAGCGCGAGATAGATGGAAGGATATAGGTGACCATGAACTAAATCAGGCCAACGCAACAGTGACCACTTTTCTTTTAGTGAAAGCGTTTTCCAGTTAAAACATTCGATGCCTTGAGCAGATAACAAGTCCAGATAGTCGTTGTCATCGCACAATACAAGAATCTTTATATCGTATTGAGGTGCGTGTTCCATCACAAGATCCACAAGGAATTTTTGCGCGCCCCCATTTTTGGATAAGTCATTGATGATATGAAGTATTTTTGTTTTCATAATTAGGCAGATAAGTAATCTTTTTTGAACTTTTCGATCTCAGATGCAGAAAAGAAATGCTTAGTGAATTTAGAAGTGAGCATTTCTTCAATGAGCGCTACTTTGGGATGAAAAGTACGTTTAAATTCAACAAGAAGAGGGGAGTACCACTTGTTATCGGCTTGGTTGTCATGCTGCACCTTTACTTCTTGTTGTAAAAAGGTGCTAATTGCTTTTTGTGACTGATCGAGTTTATCGACACGAACAACCATAAGAGAGAAGTTGTCCTTTTGGTAAACTTGATATCCAAGCTCATGATCAAAAGGGTGTGTAAACACGTCGATGCCAGTGAGTGGCTTGATTTCATTATCAAACCATTCCAATGGATATTGATGGTTTACATGCTCCTCAAAAGCTTCATGTAACAATTGAGAACGTTCAGAGCGTACTGCACTGTCATCGTTTAAGTACTTTGCCGCCATCCAGAATGGTAGGGATTGGAAGAACATGGATATGTTTCGACCAATCGGCTCACGCACTAAAGAAATGATGCGGACTTGTTTCTTACGCTTGAGCATGCGACTCATGATCAAGCGCTTTAATAAGCGCTTAATGTAGTTAGTCGCAGGGTTATGCAGTTGTGCACGAACTGGAGATATCTGTTTTTCTGCATCGATAGACATCAGATCGTGTAGATGAATCGATTTTGGAATCGATTTCTCCAACGCGCTCGACCCCACTTTTCCCATTTGATAAATCAGTACCGGGCTGTCCTGCTCCTTTAACAGTTGGTACCACTGCATGCTAAGGCTAATAGGCGTACTGCTGGACATAATTCGCTTCTCCTTCCTTTGATTTTGCCTGAGTAATCAGAACGCCAAGCGAAGGAACTGAGTGTTGAATTTGTTTAGATAGCGCTGCGTTAACCAATGATGCCTTGGTCGATTCTGATCGGATTACCGTAATTAATCCGTTTGCTTTCTTACCTAGAATGAGTGCATCGCTCACTGATAGCAGTGGAGGCGTATCAATAATGATGCGGTCATATTTCCCCTTGAGGTATTCGATCAATTTGTCGAAACGATCGGATGCCAACAACTCTTGTGGGTTTGGTGGAATAATCCCTGCAGGCAATACATCTAGATTCGCCTCCTCGCTGCGAACAATACACTCACTTAGCGATGTATCCATCGTAAGGATATTGGTGAGTCCAGGGCTCGACTCCGAGATATTAAAACGTTTGGCGATCGATGGTCTGCGTAAGTCGCAATCGATGATCAAGACTTTCTCCATGGTGGAAAAAGACACTGCCATATTGATGCTCGTTGATGTTTTGCCTTCTTCTGGAATAGCTGAAGTGAAAGGGAGCACTCTCTGTTTCGAGTTTGTTAATCTGAGCAGGAGAGAGGTTCTGACCGAGCGGCAGGCTTCGCTGAACAGTTTCTCATCTTTGTCGAGATAAGCGGTATAGCTCACCCCACCTTTGCGTAGATTACGCTTTTTCACTCTTGGTATTGTGCCTAGGCAGGTGACACCCAGCTTTTCTTGTACATCTGAAGAAGTACGAATCACTTCACGCAATGTTTCTAAAATGATGACAAGCGCACAGGCAATAGCAAAACCAAAGAAGGTTGCAATTAACACCAGCTTCATACGTTGTGGCGCAATCGGGAAAAGCGGAATGATTGCTGGATCAGTAAAACGCGCAGTGACGTTTTTGTAATCGCTAGTGGCGCTGGTCTCTTTCTCGCGGTTCAAAAACGCTTCATATAAATCTTTGTTCGATTCGACCTCTCGCTTCAGTTGCTCATACTTGGCTTTTTGGGAGCCTAACATTTGGAAATCTGATTTTTTGCTGTCTAATTCCGCGCGAAGCATATCTTCTTGCGCTTTCGCTGCGAGTAAGTCTTGTTGTTTGCTGAATGAGATTTCGCGAATCAGCTGTTGAGTTCGGGTGCGAATTGAATCTAGCTGAACCCTAGCTTGAACCATACGGTCATGTTTTGGTCCATAGCGTTGAGAAAGCTCAGAGACATTTTTCTCAGCTTGAGCTTCAGAAAGTTTAAGATCGCGGATCTGCGCTTGGTTTGCAAATTCGTCGATAGACAGAAGGCTATCTAAGTCTTGTGAAGATTTACGCTTCAAAAGGTCGATCAGAGTCTGCGCTTCAATACGGTTGTTAATCGCGGCATTTAACTTGCGGCTTAGCTCTTCGAGTTCACTGGCGTAGATATCATCAATACCATTGATATCAATAAGACCTTCTTGCAATAAGAAGTCTTGTAGCGCTTGCTCAGACGTTCTCAAGCGTTGTTCTAGCTTTTGTGAGTTATTGGTCAACCAAGTCGCTGCGTTTTGAGTAATTACTAACTTGGCTTCGAAGTTGGTATCGATGTATGCCTGACCGACGGCATTCGCAATCTTGGTAGCAAGCTCGGGATCAGTAGAGCGAAAGCGAATTTTCACTAGTTGAGTGTTACGTACAGGTTCGATCTCTAGCTTCTCTTTGAATGCTTGAAGAGCTTGGTAATATGGCTTTGCATGCTGTTGAGTTTCTTCAGGGTTTGGAGACACTCGTAACACATCTTGTACTAGTGGGATGGACTTAATCTCATCAATTTTCTGCTCAAATCTACTCGACCCTGTGAACTCAGGGTGTTGGGTTAAGTTAAGCTGAGTAATCACTTTATCGGCAATGTGATTTGATTTCAGAATGGCGATTTGAGTTTGAAAGTACTCTTTTTTAGTGGTGTCCACGCCGTACACTTCTTCAATTGAGAGTGCACTTTTTTGCTCTTCTTGAATAAGAAGGGTAGCAGTGGCTTGGTATACCGACTTTTTCGAATAGATATACCAAGTGCAAGTGAGAGAAAAGATGATGGTAAACGCTAAAATGCTTAACCAGTTCTTTTTAAGTGTTCGGTAGTGATGCCCAAAACGAATCAACTCGATGCGATTGGAAGAAGGATGAGTAGAATGAATTCCGTTCATTGAATTGCCTGTCATTAGAAGAAGCTCTGATCGATAAATACAATGTCGCCAGGCTCTACCGAGCGCTGCATGTTGACGCTTTCAACAGTTTTACCTGTTGCATGTTGGGTAAGGTTGATACTTTTTCTTGATGCTCGGTCTGTCAAACCACCGGCTAGAGCGATCGCTTTTTCTATGGTGAGCCCTGGTTGATATTCAAACCCACCTGGTTTTCTTACTTCACCGTTCACATAGAAAAGTCGAAAGCTGTTGATTGTGACCATGACTTTAGGGTTAATGAGGTAATCACCTTTTAGCCCGGTTTCTATTTCGTATTTCAGCTGTTTTGGTGTTTTGTTGATCGCCTTGATGCGTCCTAGGTATGGGTAATCGAAGTAGCCATCTGACGTAATTAGGATGTTTTTTATCGTCAGATCTTCTTCGCCATACACTTGTACAGAAATGGTATCGCCTGTATCGAGCAAATAATCTTGCTCACTGGTATTTGCCGAAACAAAGGCGCTAAATAGAACCAGCGTTAAGCCAAGCAGCGTTGTTAAAAGGTTCATTGATATTCCTTGTTATAAAGAGAATCGGGCACTGATAGACCAAACGTTTTGGTCAAAACTATAGCCCTGCAAGTTGGAGTTTTTATCTTGATAGCGCCAATCTGCCTTAAGTAGTACCCAGCGCTTAATTTGATAATCCACACCTGCGGACAAGGCGTAGCGATCCTCGTTACGTGTGACGCCGGTATAGTCATCTTGCTGATAGAGTGCTTCTAAACGTGTGGTTAAGTAGCTGTTCCAATCTTGCTTGAGCGCTAGCGTATAACGAGTTTGCAAGTTGTAATCGCCATCCTGATCTGGGCTAACCGCAGCTTGAGTCGTCTTTAAGGTCAGGAGCGTGTGTTCCTGTGGTTGCCATTCCAATCCGATATCCCAACTAAATCCCTCGAAGGTTTCTCTTTGATGACTATCGAAGTCCTTTATTTGGTAACCCAATCGCGCGATACCTTGTGTTTTCCCCGTGACTTCCCACTGAGCACCGGTGTAATAGAAGCCCGAGTGATTATCTTTGGAAGGTACATTTGGATTATCTGTTTGATAATCTGTTAAGGTTTGTTTTGTTCCGATTAACCAATAAGTCCTGGGTGTGGCGCGCAAATAAAATTCGAGATGCGCGCTCGGCGCTCGAAAGTCGTTGTATTTGGTTTTAGAGTCAGGCTTTCCTGGCAGTCCATCACGGTAGTTCTGATAGGTTTTATCTTGGTAACCTATACCAAACTCAAACCGTCCTTTTGAACCGTCAGAGCCCAATATGTAATTGGATCTGAAAACATTGCGATGAAACTCCAACGGATCGGTAATTTTGTTTCCTTGCCCCTCAGTAAACTCTTCACCTTTTTCTTCATGCTGAGCGCGAAATTGGTAATCCAAGACCAAGCGGTTACGATGATTAAACTCAAAGAAGTTAGTGAATTGAATAAGATGATCATCGTAATCATTTTGTTCATCAGAGGAGAAGCCCGCGCTTAACTTATAAAGCAAGTCTGCACGGTATTGATTGCGTTCAATCTTTGTTAATAGGCTTGGCTCAACACCCCAAATATTTACTGATTCAACGTTTTCACCTTGGTCAGCTTTCGCAATGTTGTCATTGCCTTCATAAAACACGCCTACGGTAGGAATAAACTCAATGCCTGATTCGGTTCTGTAAGCCATCGGTTCTGCCATTGAAGCAGCAGAGCTTAGTACTAGAACAACCCCCAAGTACGTCTTTTTTATCATGATCGACTTAGTACGCATTTGAACCTGTAAATCCTTTGAATATCGTCAGGAAGATGATTTTGATGTCCATCCAAACTGACCATTGGTGGATGTAATCCAAATCGAACTCGACACGCTTTTCCATTTTATCGAGTGTATCGGTCTCACCACGGTAGCCATTGATTTGCGCCCAGCCTGTGATGCCTGGTTTTACTTTGTGTCTTAGCATGTAACGGTCGACGATTTGGCGATATTCCTCATTGTGTGAAACCGCATGCGGACGCGGACCGACAATCGACATCGTGCCTTGCAGAACATTGATAAACTGGGGCAGTTCATCAAGAGAAGTGCGACGCAGGAACCCACCAAATGGTGTAATGCGAGGATCGTTTTTGGTGGCTTGTTTTACGTCGTTCCCTTGCTCCATCGTGGTCATTGAACGGAACTTCCAAACTTCAATTTTTCTGCCATCCAATCCGTAGCGGAATTGCTTAAAGATAACCGGACCTTTAGATGTAGCTTTAATGCCGATAGCAATTGCGAGTAGGATTGGTGAAATAAGAAGCAAGATAATGCTTGATAAAACAATATCTTCTAGACGTTTTACCCATGATGAAATACCAGCGAAAGGTGTATCGAAAACGCTGAGTGTTTGAACTTGACCTATTTGATCCCAACGAGAGTGCAGTAAGTTATAGGTAAAGAAATCAGGGATAAGGTAAGTGTTCGCCGTGGTGTCTGAAAACTGAGTCAGGAATGATGCAATACGCTCGTTAGCGTGCATTGGCATAGCGATATAAACGTAATCCACTTCACCGCGTTTAGCTCGTTCTAAGGCTAGGCCAACATTGCCTTTTATTGGGTATTCGGATTCTGGCAATCGGTCTTTAGAGCGCTCATCGTAGAAACCATCAAATAAGACACCATGCTCTGTGTGGCTTTCTAGTTCATTTGCAAGTGTTAAACCGTGTGGCGTTTGACCAATAATAATTGCAGTTCTAGTGTTGTAGCCCATCTTTCTCATGTATGCCAAGACCGCACGAAACGCAACGCGCCAAGAAAGAAGTAGTACTGGTGTAATTAAGAACCAAGATGCAAGAATGTAGCGCTCGAACAAGACATGTACTTGAGAAAAGTACAGAACCATAAACAGGAAGGTGCAGGTCACTAACCATGAAATGCACAGGATAAATATTTGTTCTTTAAATGAACTGGTGCGCCAAGAACGATATAGCTTTCCGCTCTCAGCCATGATGAGGAAAGAAACGCTGCCTACGAAAGATAGGATAACGTAATCTTTGTAGAGTGACGTGTTGGCATCTTTGACAACCAAAAACAGCATAAACGAGACGATGACTACGAGATCAGAGATGCGGTATAAAAATGCGAATTCCATCTCATGAGAACGTATGAGTCCTTTGTGTTTCATAACCTAATTTCCCTTAAGACACGCTACCGCCATTGGGTGTCGTTTCCCAATATCCGTGTCGTTAACGCTTTTTAGTGATAAATAAAATGTGTTTGTCGGTGACCGCAGAAAACCGATCTATCAATCACCATAATTCGGAAATTAGTTTAAAAATTCGCTCTGTTTAGGTAAGTGGAAATAAGAATGAAATTTAGACCTTCGGCTAATATTGGCAGTTTAGGAAAAACTTAATACTTGTCTGAGTAGGGCGGGTAAAAGTACTAATCGTAAAGGATTGAAAAGAAACTAAGGTTTTAATTTGCTTATGGTCTATCGAATTAATTCTTAGGACGGAAAATTAATACGTTAGTTTCGGAAATAAAAAATCCCTCTCGAATGAGAGGGATTGGTAGCAAGCAAAGGTGAAAGAAGTTTTACTCGAAATCTACGCCGTTTTCTTTATGTAGTCGGCGGCATGCGCGACCATCGCTGTGGAATAGGTGACAACGATGTGCAGGGATACCGATTTCTAGTTTGTCACCAGACTCTACTGGTAGTGTATCTGGTTGACGGTAGATAACGTCTGCGTCCGCACCTTCTAGGTTTAGGTAAACTTGAGTCTCGTTACCTAGTTTCTCTACGATCATCACTTCACCGTGAATTGTCGCATCAGCGTCAACGGCTTGAACTAAGTGCTCTGGGCGAATACCTAGTGACATACGGTCACCGCGGTTCACCGTCGTACCATCTACTGGGATCCAGAATGATACACCGTTAGAAAGTTGTACTTTTACGCGCTCTGATTCGACTTCGTCAATGAAAACACTCATGAAGTTCATCTTTGGTGAACCGATGAAACCAGCAACAAAACGGTTTTGTGGGTAGTGGTAAAGCTCTAATGGCTTACCAACTTGTGATACATAACCACCATCAAGAACGACAATTTTGTCAGCCATTGTCATCGCTTCAACCTGATCGTGCGTAACGTAGATCATGGTACAACCAAGCTGGCGTTGTAGCTTCGTGATTTGCGCACGCATGTTTACGCGCAGTGCTGCGTCCAAGTTTGATAATGGTTCATCAAGAAGGAATACATCTGGTTGAGACACAAGCGTACGACCGATCGCAACACGTTGACGTTGACCACCAGAAAGTGCTTTTGGTTGACGCTCTAGCAGGTGACCCAACTGTAGAATTTCTGCTGCGTGTTCAACACGCTTATCGATTTCAGCTTTGTCAGCTTTTGCTAGTTTCAGACCAAATGACATGTTGTCATATAGGTTTAGGTGTGGGTAAAGAGCATAAGACTGGAACACCATACCAACACCACGTTTGGATGGTTCTACGTCATTCATGCGCTGGTCACCAATATACAAATCACCTGAAGTAATGTCTTCAAGACCGGCAATACAACGTAGCAGGGTAGATTTACCACAACCTGATGGACCTACGAAAACAACGAATTCACCTTCGTTGATCTCTAGATCTACGTTCTTAGAAATCAGTACGTCGCCATACGCTTTACAAACATTTTTTAACGTGACACTCGCCATGTAGCTCGTCCTCGATCAATTTTTATTATTCACCGCTCATCATTATATGAATTATCTAGCGAGCAGTAACAGTAGGAATCGGTAAGTTATTGGGATTGGTAAGAAAAACAGGGTAGCGCTCCAAATGTCCTGAACTGGAGCACTACCCATCATAGCCAAATACGAGTTTCTCTCCCCCACATTATTCGTGTTGTCTCCCCCGTGAAATAATTACCACAAACAACACCAATAATGACATTCCACTCGTATGGCAATGAAAAACCAGCAAATCTTTTCACCTATAGGGTAGGTACTGCTGGGAAAGGGTTCTTACCATCCACTCTTGGATGACTGCAGTTTCTAAGATTGTGTTCACTGCTACATCCTCCTAATCGAAATAATTGTAGGGGGAGTAGGCGGGGAGGAGTCAAAAAGGAGGAGTAGAGTGGGAGTTGGGCTGAAATCACATTATTGCGTGACCTAAAGTTGAAACCGATCACAGGAAGTATTCATTTTGTGATTTGAGTCTCTAACCCTTGGCGATTCAGATCACGAAAATACGTCATAATTGCAAGGGCGTAGGGATTAGGAGGATGAGACATATAGGATTATTTCAGATGATATATGTCGAAATACGGCTGAACCTCAATGGACTAGCCCTACATCAAAAATATAAAAAGGATACGAACATGAAAAAATTAAGCGCTGTAGCACTAGGTACTCTTGTTGCTTTGGGTTCTTTTGGTGCTAATGCTGCCATCGAAGAAGGACAACTGACTATCTGGATCAACGGCGACAAAGGCTATAACGGTCTTGCTGAAGTTGGTAAGAAGTTTGAAGAAGACACTGGCATCAAGGTAACAGTGGCTCACCCAGACGGTCTACAAGACAAGTTCCCTCAAACTGCAGCGACAGGTGATGGTCCTGATATCGTATTCTGGGCTCACGACCGTTTCGGTGGCTACGCAGAATCTGGTCTACTAGCTGAAATCAAACCATCTAAAGAAATTCAAGACGGCATCGTTGATTTTGCATGGGATGCAGTTCGTTACGACGGCAAACTTATCGGTTACCCAGTAGCAGTTGAGTCTCTATCTCTAATCTACAACAAAGACCTTGTTCCAAACCCACCTAAGACTTGGGAAGAAGTAGCAGCGCTAGATGCGAAGCTTAAGAAAGACGGTAAGTCTGCGATCATGTGGAACCTAAAAGAACCGTACTTCACATGGCCACTAATGGCAGCTGATGGCGGCTACGCGTTTAAATACACATCTGAAGGTTACGACATTAAAGATGCTGGTATCGCGAAGGAAGGCGTGAAAGACGCGATGAACTTCGTTAAAGGTCTAGTAGACAAAGGCGTAATCTCTGCGGATATGGACTACTCAGTATCTGAGTCTGCGTTCAACCAAGGTACTGCAGCAATGACTATCAACGGTCCGTGGTCTTGGGGCAACATCGAGAAGTCTGGCATCAACTACGGTGTAACAACACTGCCTAAATTCCAAGGTCAGTCTTCTAAGCCATTCGTTGGTGTACTAACTGCTGGTATCAGTACTGCATCACCTAACAAAGACCTAGCGGTAGAGTTCATCGAGAACTACCTACTAACTAACGATGGTCTACGTATGGTTAACAACGACAAGCCTCTAGGTGCAGTAGCGCTTAACTCGTTCCAACGTGAGCTAGATTCAGATACTCGTATCGCAGCAACAATGGACAACGCGATGAACGGTGAAATCATGCCAAACATCCCACAAATGAATGCATTCTGGGGTGCAGCTAAGAACGCTATCATCAACGTTGTTGACGGTCGTCAAACTGTAGATGCTGCTCTAGCAGATGCAGAAAAACAAATGACTAAATAATTCAGTAATACCCTTTTTAAGGAGGGGGCAACTCCTCCTTACTTTTCTATATTTATCCTATATTCGCTAGCAGGTTCCCTATGCAGTCAGTTCAAGGTACAGATGCTATGACAGCACCAGAAGCCAGCCTACCAAGCAGCAAAAAAGTGTTCACCAAATGGGCACTATTGGGCACAGTCGGCATTATCAATGGCTACGCAACTATCTTAATGTATTCTCGCGGTGAGATTGCGTTTGCGCTACTTACGATCATTCTAACCGCATTAGCGCTATTCATTTTTGGTAGTAAGAAAACTTACGCTCACCGATACATCTACCCTGGTATTGCCGGGATGATTCTATTCATCCTGTTCCCTTTGGCATATACCGTCGGTCTGGCGTTTACTAACTACAGCGCGAAAAACCAGCTTTCTTTCGATCGTGCACAGACTGTACTGTTAGACAGAACTTATCAGAGTGGTGAAAGTTTCCCATTCACTCTGTACAAGACTGAGCAAGGTCATCAAATTGTTGTGAAGAAAGGCGACGAGCTATTAGCAACGCCAACCTTCCAACTTGACGGCTTCTCTGCAACGGATCTTGATTTAGCGCCTATCACTGAAGCGACTGGTGACAAAGAGCCAATCAAAACTATCGTTAAGAACCGCAGTGCACTTAGCAGCGTTGACTTGCACCTTCCAAGCGGCGATGACATTCGTATGAGCGGTCTACGTAAGTTCGCAGCTGTGGTTCCGCTATACACACTTCAAGATGATGGCGAATCACTGTTCAACAACCGTACTCAAGAACTATTGCGTCCAAACATGGATGTGGGTTACTACCAACCCGTTGATGAGAATGGTCAGTTTGTTGGCAACACAGTTTCTCCTGGTTTTGTCGTAAACATTGGCACAGATAACTTTGAGCGAGTTTGGAAAGACGACGGCATCAAAGAGCCTTTCATCAGTATCTTCATCTGGACGGTCGTATTCTCAATCCTGACGGTTGTGTTCACGCTAGTTATTGGCTTAGTTCTAGCGAGTGTTGTTCAGTGGGAGGAGCTTAAAGGTCGAGCAGTGTACCGAGTGCTATTGATTCTGCCTTATGCGGTTCCGGCGTTTATCTCAATCCTAATCTTTAAAGGTCTCTTCAACCAAAGCTTTGGTGAGATCAACATGGTATTGAACGCTATCTTTGGTATTAGCCCATCTTGGTTCTCAGACCCATTCCTAGCGAAAACCATGGTAATGATCGTGAACACTTGGCTTGGTTTCCCTTACATGATGATTCTATGTATGGGTCTACTAAAAGCGATTCCTGATGACCTTTATGAAGCGTCTGCAATCGATGGTGCGAACTTCGTCCAAAACTTCATGAAAGTAACGTTACCTATGATGATTAAACCTCTGACTCCACTACTGATTGCGAGCTTTGCGTTTAACTTCAACAACTTCGTAATGATTCAGCTATTGACTGGCGGTGGTCCAAACATGATTGGTACTTCTGAGCCAGCGGGTTACACCGACCTACTAGTAAGCTACACGTACCGTATCGCGTTTGAAGGTGCAGGTGGTCAAGACTTCGGTCTAGCAAGTGCAATCGCAACGCTTATCTTCCTATTGGTTGGCGCGCTAGCACTATTGAACCTACGTTTCACTAAGCTATCTCAGGACTAAGGAGTAACGACCATGGCTATAGTACAAGGTAAATCTTTAAAGTACCGTGTATGGGCGACCCATATTGCTCTTTGGGCTTTCCTGTCACTGATTATTTTCCCACTGCTGATGATCATTGCGATCTCATTCCGTGAGGGTAACTTTGCAACGGGTAGTCTGATTCCAGACAACCCATCGTTAGAGCACTGGAAGTTAGCACTAGGCTTCTCGGTAACAAATGCAGATGGTTCTGTAACACCGCCTCCATTCCCAGTACTAACTTGGCTTTGGAACTCAGTAAAAGTTGCGGGTATCACGTCAATCCTTATCGTGGCACTGTCAACAACTTCGGCTTACGCGTTTGCACGTCTACGCTTCAAAGGTAAGAACACCATCTTGAAAGCGATGATGATCTTCCAAATGTTCCCGGCGGTACTTGCGCTTGTGGCTCTTTACGCATTGTTTGACAAACTAGGTCAGTACATTCCGTTCCTGGGGTTAAACACGCACGGTGGTTTGATCTTCTCTTACCTAGGTGGTATTGCACTGCACGTGTGGACCATTAAAGGTTACTTTGAGACGATTGATAACTCGCTAGAAGAGGCCGCGGCATTGGATGGCGCTACGCCATGGCAAGCGTTCCGTTTGGTACTACTACCACTATCTGTGCCAATTCTAGCTGTAGTGTTCATCTTGTCATTTATCGGTGTTGTAGGTGAGGTACCGGTAGCATCTCTACTACTTTCTGATGTAAACTCCTACACACTAGCAGTTGGTATGCAGCAGTACCTATACCCGCAGAACTATCTATGGGGTGATTTCGCAGCTGCAGCAGTATTGTCTGCACTACCAATTACAATCGTATTCTTGCTTGCACAACGCTGGTTAGTCGGTGGTCTGACAGCTGGTGGTGTGAAAGGATAATCTCAGTTGGTCTCTGAGAGAAAAGAATAACTAGAAAAGGGCGACCAAATGGTCGCCCTTATATTTAGCATCGATATTACGCTTTTGGTTTGGCCGCCGATCAGTAATATCAGGCTTTATTGGCGTTACGCATAGCTGGCTGTTAGCTTAGTTCCTTACGCTTTAATCACTAACAGTTTCTTGTAACCATAACCTGAGTCTCGACTCAGGTTTTTTTATACCCGTAGAATCTCTATGCTTTCTTGTTTCCGATACAGACTAACCAGTTTGCAATGGATTACACAGTGACATCAGAATGCCCTGCGTATCACTTCACAGAATTAATTTAAGCGTATTTAGAGGGAAGGGGCTGGATTTTCTGAGAAAGCGTTAAAACTCGCGGCTAGAGGGAGCACAGCCTACATATTGAAGTAAGGTATATAAACTTTCTTGCTGTAGAGCAACACGGCGGAATAGATCGGCAAAAGTTGAGTCACCACCAAAACAAGTTTGTATGTAATGGTTAATTTCTTCTTCGTTATAGCCTTCGACATACATGGTTCTGACCCACTGATATTCGACCGCTTTTAAATTGGTTAATGTATTTTCACTTAACGTGGTCTTTTTTAAGCTCAAGATCCAAACTCTACCCAACACCAAAATTGTGGGTGGATTTAACCAAATCAAAGTGAAAGATTTATGACAATTTGAACCTGGCATGAAGTGAATGACAGAACCATGACATTACTTCACGGGTACACCCAAGTGTCTGGAGGACACTTGGGTATATAAGTTGATTTATTTGAGATATTTGACGTGAGCTTCCATTTCTTCGCCAATCTGCTTGCGCATATTCATTAGGCGAATAGCTGATTGTTCGAGCGCTTTATCTTCTTCAGACTCCGGTTTCCACTTAGGAACATCAGTTGGCTTTCCGTCTTCGTCAACCGCAACCATGATGACGATGCAATGTGTTGTAAGGCGGTTTTTCAATTCTTTTGGATCGCTGGCTTGTACATCAATAGCAATGTGCATTGAACTGCGCCCCGTATAAATGACCTTGGCACTGACCTCGACTAAATTCCCAACATGAATTGGGGCGACAAAGCGAATACCACCAGCGTACGCGGTAATGCAGTATTTTCCACTCCAAGCTGCACTGCATGCGTAAGCTGCTAAATCGATCCACTTCATTACGGCGCCGCCGTGTACTTTGCCACCGAAGTTTACGTCTCCAGGTTCTGCAAGAAAACGAAGGGTAATGTCTCTTTGACCACTGCTCATCTGTCATTCCTTTGTGCGTTGTTTAGCTTCAATGTAACAGCAATGCAACGACTCTTAAATACGTCAGCAAAACATTTATCACATCAGTGTCGTTTCGAGTTGGATTAAGCAATCCGAAAGCTGGCTAAAAATCCTTCAAAAATCGAGTTTTATCATTTTATAGATAAAACATAAGTCACACTTATTAAAAAAATACACTATTGATAAAAAGCGCACTAATTCAATTAATTGAATATCTGTTTTGTTGGTTATCTTACTTTTGAGAATGATGTGTCTTTGTTTGTAAGGGTTGTGTAAGGATCTGTAATTGTGGAATGAATGTCACATAATTTCATTTGTGAATAAATATTCATTCTGAATGCTGTTTGGTGATTGTTTGCTCAATTGCATACGGTTTAATTATTTCGTATGGTTCTGCCCGTTTTTAAATAACACTTTATGGTTAGTCTCTTGTTCCGTGTTCTAAGTCTTAGTTTAGCTATCTCACTAATTAGTATAAAGATATATGCAGGGGTGGACTCTGGGTATCTGTATGCTTCAGGGTTTGGTGACGCTGAACATGTCGCTCTAAAAGATGCTAAGAAGCAATTGGCACTTAACTTGATTAGTGTTATCGAAGTGAATGAAAAGTCATCTATTGTTAAGACTTCCCATGGTGTCGACTCCTCTTTTTCTCAGGATTCATCCATACATTCACTTCCAATTGAAATCCCTCACTTGGAAGTTTTAAGTCATGAATGTGGCGAGAAAGGTTGTGAGTATCGCTATCGGCTGAGTAAGAAAACCTGGCAGAAACAGGTTGAGCATGATTTGACGGTCTCGTACCAAACGGCTGCGATAAAACTTAAAAATCTCAACAACAACTGGCGTGGTGTGAAGGACTACTTTCATGCTGAAGAGCTAATGACGAAAAGTGCCGTTCAGCTCGATGTGCTCGGTATTTTAGATTCCGATGCTGCACAGTCATACCGTGCACAACACCTACAGATTAGCGAAACGATGAACGCGAAGAGAGAAATGCTCTCGATTTCGTTTGTCGCATCGAATGATGCTTTTTCTCATCAAATTCACGAGTTGCTATCACGTCACGCATTTGCGTCGAATCATGGTGGCATCTCCGTTTATATCAAGACGAAATCCCAGCAGGGACGACAAGGGAAAGACTTTGTCGCCAAGCAAAGTATTCAACTTAAAGTCTTCGATTCAAATTCATCTCATATGGTGACCCAAAAAGTGATCACCGTGTTAGGTAAATCCCAAGCTAGCTCTGCGGCGGCAAAACACGCTGCTGAGCAAAAAATAATTAAAAAGCTTACTAATAAATCTATCTATTCAGTATTGATCTAAAGGATACAGAAATGTTTAAAAAAACAGTCATGGCTTCTCTATTTGCTACCGCACTAGCAGGTTGTTCTTCAATGCCAGGTATGGAGTCTGCGACGGTTGACCGCAACGAAATGAGTGCAGCTCTTGTTAAATCTTGTACTGAGCTAGGCTCTGAGTACACACCAGTATCTTACGCTGTAGACAAAGTATCTAAAGTGATGGTATCGATTCAAGAGCGTCAATGTGCTGTATTCCAAGACTACCGCACACTAGCAGACAAGCATGCAGACGTAGCAGGTTTCCTAAAGATCAATGCTGATAAGAGTGATGAAGAGCTTCTTGTTGCGATGAATGAATTCGATGAAGGCAAAGCTGAAAACAAGAAAATTCGCCCACAAGTTGAAGCGTACAAAGCGGCGTCTGATTCAATCTTTGACAAGAACGTTGAGCTAGCGAAAGACATCGCGCTTGAGGCAGCTGAAATTGCAATTATTGCTTCAGACAACGCGGCAGTAATTGCGCAAGATTCTGCAATGGCGGGTTTAGGCAACGCACTTTCTTTCCTATCGAATGAGTCTGAAGAAGAAGGCGAAGCGGATGCAGAAGCAAAAGAAGAAGTGCCAGTTGTTGAAGCTTACAACGAGATGAAAGCACGTTCTCTTCTTGTTTACGATGCAAACGACATGATTTCTCTAGACCAAAACACAATCGAACAACTAGAGAACCTAGACAAAGTTTTAGCAGAGAAAGTTAAGTCGTAATGAAATATTCAAAGATCGCAACACTTGTCGCTGCTGGTCTTGTTCTGGCTGGGTGTAATAGCACACCCAGCCAACAAACTTACGCAGTTGAGAGTAACGCAGGCAACTCGTCTTTAATCATTGGTAAGTCAGCGTTTGAATTCACCAACAGTGACATCGAAGTTCCAGCATACTTCAACACTCAAGGTCTTCAATTCTGTACTTACGAAGCAAACGAGAAAGACAGCCGTTGTCCGTTAGCTAAAAAGACTATTCGTCTTTACTTCGGTGACGTTCAAACTGACGTTAGCGAGAACCTTCAAGGCAAATCTGCCGATGTATTCAATGCAATGCATTCAAGTATTGGTAAGTTCGAAACGAAAGCGCTTGAGAACACGTTAGAAAACCAATTTGCGGGTGTGAACCGTTTCCGTATCTTGACGCGTGACACTAAGTCAGTAAACGCGGCGCTGGAAGAGATTCTTGCCGATGAAGGTGCAGCAAAAGTCGCACAAAAAATGAGTGGTCGTGACAAGTTATCGACGGACTACATCATGAAGGTCGACGTGCTTAAAACTGGCGATATGCTCTTTGGTTCTACGCAGTCTTTATTCCAAACATCAATGGAAATGACGACGGGTGTTATTGACCCGTACACTCGTGAAAAGCTGAGCTACCCGAATATCGGTAAGATCCGCGTTTCTAACTTTGATGTTCGTGATAAGGAAAGCTTCACAACCGTAATCGCAAATGGTGACTACTACCGCGGTTTTAACTACACCAGTAGTAAAGACGTTGATTCTGTGATGAACGAAATGGCGTCACGTGGTTTCGATATCATGTTGACTCGTCTGCTAAAAGAGATGCCAGCAACAGCACAAGTTATGGGCATTAAAGGCGACCGAATCTCGCTAGATCGTGGTCAAAATGCTGGTGTATTACCAAATGAAACCATGGTTGTATTTGAGTACAGTGCAGGTTTTGTTGAGCCAATCGGTGTGGCGACGGTTAACCCTAGCCAACAAAGTGCTCAAGGCAAAATTGTCCGCTGGAAAGACAGTAAGCTTGCTGATCAAGTGAAAGACGAAGCTGAGCAGGGTATTTACCGTCCAGATCGTCAGCGTCGAATCTTTGCAGTTAGCGTCGGTGTCCCGATGGAATTCATGAAGGAACGCAGCACATGGGCGCAAAAGGGATAAGTCTTAGTCTTACCCTCGGTGGATTGCTTTCGGTTGCACCTGCAGTTGCGCTTGAACTTGATAAGAGCCAGTCAACACTGGCTCTTGTTGAGCAGGGGTGCGCATATGGTCGTGGTGCGTTAGCGATAGAGGGGGCGAAAGCGGATGCGATCAATAACCTGCGACTGTTTTTAAATGGGCAGGTTTCACTTTCTTTATCTTCTGAAGATTCCGAATTACTCAACGAACAGTTTAATCAAGCTGCTCGAGAAATGTTAGTAACTGGAATCGAGAGAGGGATGATCACTGCGGATTTTGGGCAACCTGAAATCTACGGCGATGATACCTGTGTGAATGTGCGTCTTATGCCACCAACGCAAACAGAAGAAGACTCAGACGAGGGTATTGTTTGGGGTTCTGACTCGACGGTTTCTGTTGTGGTCATCGGTGAGGGTATCCCGAACGCTAAGCAAGGTTTAAGTGCGCGCCAAGCGGCTGAGCAAGATGCATTTCGTCGTGCTATCAGCCAAGTTTTGGGCGTGATGGTTAAATCTGGCTACCTCCAGCAAACCTATTCAAGCATGTCGGCAAATGCGGTCAGTGATGACTTTAACTTGCATGATGTGGCTGTCCAATCCTTATCAATGCAATCGCAAGGTATGATTACTGGTTGGAGCGAAATTTCTAGCCAAACTAAACCAAATGGTGTGCTTGTCGTGACGCTCGATGTGTCTGTTGAACGCCAAAAGGTTGAGGCTAAGATCGCTCAACTTATCAAGAGTTTAGGGCAACCTGCCGTTTACGTGGATGCGCACCTTCCGGTTGTTCAAACCACGTTCAGTAGCTCTCTTGCTCAGATGGGCTTCGATCTCTCTGGTACTCCAGAGCAGGCAACCATCATTCTTCAAGTTCAAGAAAAAGAGAAAGTGACGCCTTCCGGCTTGCAGTTGGAATTGGCGGCTAAGCTATTAGACCGAGCGGGTAATGAATACGGTAATTGGCACAACGATCCAACACTGATGACCCTTCCTAACAAAGAGGGGATGCTGAATGAACTAGCGTCAGTGCACTTGGCTGTCGATCAAAACCAGAAAATGCTGACTCAAGCGTTACATAGCGCCGTCCAAAAAATGGCAATGCGTGGTGGCCCGGTTAGAGAATTGATCTTTACGCCGAAAGCGGCGGGTCAACAAGGTCAACTTTATACCTTGCTTAGTGCGATTAACGGCGTTTCTGATATCAAGATTGAAAGTCGTTCTGGCAAGGTTATTGTCCGACTTCGCTCATTAAACAACGCCAATGACCTTGCTCAGTTTATCCAGCCAACGTTGCGCATTCATCAGCCAAATTATCAGTCCAAGCTACGTGTTTTGAACGATTACCAAATCAACGTGCTTTAAGACCTCTACAGGATATTTATGTTTAAAAAAACACTTCTTTCATTGGTACTAGCAAGTGCCTTTGGTTCTGCACATGCAAATGTAGATTTTGACCTTAATGATCTCGTTCCTGCAACCGATGCACCTTCTGAAACACAAGCTGTAAATACAGATGACGTAAAAGAGGTGGGTGATCTAGTTGTGGCGGCAGACCCGAAAGCCGCGGTACTTGTTGCTCACCAAAGCCTGATCGAAGACGAAGGTGATGGCGTTAAGATGATCGCAGTTGGCTCGGGTATCGGTATTCTATCTACGGGTTCTGGTAGCTACGAAACTTACGAAAACCGTAACGCGACGTTGTTATCTAAGCGTGGTGCATACATGAAAGCTTTCCAAATTGCGAAAAAGCAATTAATGGAAAACATGGAAGGCATGAGCAACATGTGTGCGACAGCGATCAACGAAACCATGGATGTGATTGATACTGCGACAGAAGGCGCGGCAAACACCACAAGCATGATGAGCGATAACTGTGCTGAGTCAGTAAAAGGCGCGTTGGCAGGTTACGTGACGTTCGATGTGTATGATGATCCAAGTGAAAACCTAGTTCGTGTTAGTTTGATTTCAACGCCGAAAACACGTGAGCAAACGAAGCGTAAAGTGGGCGCTCTGACTCAGACTACAGAACCAAACGTGATTTTCAAACAAATCATCGCTGATCTGCAGGCGGGTGTGATGCCTCCTGTTGGTGCGAAAGTGATTACCAACGCTGAAACGGGCGAGTCGTTTGTACTTGGTTTCGGTTCTTCGATCATTCGTGACAACAAGAATAAGAGCGTGAAACGCAAGCTGCTTGGTATGTCTAAATCTCAAGCGCAAGCAAAAGCGAGAAACGGTCTGATTGCAGTAATGCAAGGTGAACAAGTTTACTGGGAAGGTGGTTTCACAGAGAACCAGTTAGAGAAGAATGAACAGTTCGAGTACCCACCTGAGAGCGTTAACCCAGCAGATGCGAAAGTATTGGCAGAAGACAAACACACGTTCATGAACAACATCAAGAGCTTTGATTCGTACAAGTCATTTGCGGCGGGTCAAGTTCCTCCAGGTGTTTCTGTTAAAACCTTTAAGAGTAGCGATGGTGACTGGATGTTAGCCGTTGCGGTTTATGCCCCTTCTCTAGAGGCGACGGCAAAGCAAGCAGCTGCAGAAAACAAAAAGCGCGTTCGTGAAGGTCAAAACGCAAGCTCAGACCACAAAATTTCAACAACTGGCGGTTTGACTGACGGAAGCAACAATACTCAAGGACCATCTGGTCAAGTGAGTAACGCAAATGATCTGTAACCACAGATACTTGCTTGTGCTGGTAGGCCTTTTAGGCCTACCAGTTTTTGCTTCCGACTCTCACTCTTGGTCGTTCAACGGCACGGATTATGAGCTTAAAACCAGTGATGCAGAAGTGTCAGTTGAAGTGAAAAGACAGCATGAACTGACCACGAAACAAATGAAGTCATTGTGTCGTAAAGGGCTCGGTTTAGAGCTTCGCAAAAAATACGAAGACAAGTTGCTTGAAGGTGGTTTCATTCGTGAAACTTTAGATTCGTGGCCTTTTGCGAGTCTAACTTACGAACTGACCAATATTCAGTTTTCTTCAGTGAGTAAGAGTCAAGCTCAGTGCCGTGCGAATGTGAATGATACTGGCTACAAAACCAATCTCCAAACCACAGCGCTGAACTATGCCGTTGCGTATTACTCAACAAAGCAGTACCAGCACATCAAGCCGATATTACCGTTGATCATCAAAGAACCTAGCGTTGCGATGGATGCCGCAGGTTTGGTCACCTTGCTCTTATCTCAATCAGACGTGACCAAAGCTGAAAACTACTATCAACAGTATGTCGATGTTCCCGCAATTTCCAACAGTGAAATCAAGCACTGGCTAGCTCAATGGCAGTTTGAGCAAGGAGAACTTGAGGAAAGCTTGTTCATCGCAAAGCAGTGCTCAAGCAAAGAATGCGAGCGTTTGGTGATAGACATTGAAGAGCAAATGTTTGAGCAACAAGCTGAGAGTGTCGGAGATCTGTCTTCTTATTTCTGATTTAACAAATTACGGTAACTCAATTTATGAAATTGAAATATTGCGCACTGGCTGCGTTGTTAAACCTAATTGTGATGCAACCAAGTTTTGCAAATGATCCTTTTGCTGAACTGGACCAAGAAATCGAACAATTAACCGCTGATGATACGGATGAGTTTGAGCAATGGTATGCCGCCCAAATTCAAGAGTTCAATCAATGGCAGCAAGCTTACTTAGCGGACTGGGACAAAAAACAGAAAGCCTCTATTCAAAAATGGGGTGACACCAAAATACCTTCTCCGGATGTGGTAGTGGTTTATGACGAACAACATAACGCACGAACCGTTGTTGATTTGGAGAAAGGTGAGATTACGGTTAGCTACTTACCGCCTGCGGAAGAAGAAAAAGCCGAAGCTCCAGTTGTTGAAGCTGAAGTCGTCAATGCCGTTATCGAGAAAAACGCCAAGGTGTTTGAAGAAGTTGGTGTAACTCAACCTAAAAAAGCTGAGCCCACAATGGTTTTCGTTGAGGAAATTAAAGTAGAACCAAAGACTTTCGAAGAGGTGAAGAAAGAGATTGAGGCGCAAACTGAGCGCCAAATGAGTCAACTTGACATCTTTGCTGCTGAGAAAAGTGCAGTGTTAAGTGAACAAAAGCAAGAGCAAGTGATTGTTCAGCAAAAACAACAAATGGTGAAGCTGGAAGAAAAACGCATTGCTGCTGTGAAGCAAGAATTAGCTCAGCAAGAAAAGCAGTTAAAGCAGCAGCCTAAAAAGATTGTTGAGTATAAGGTCAAGATTCCAAAATCATCACTGGCGAACCGCGCCAATCAGTACCTTCCTGCGATTCAACAAGAAAGTGCAAAGCGAGAACTACCGCCTGCACTTGTTTTGGCAATCATGCACGAAGAGTCGCATTTCAACCCGAAAGCAAAATCTCATGTGCCAGCATACGGGCTGATGCAAATCGTGCCGACAACCGCTGGTCATGACGTGAATAAGCTATATCGCGGTAAAGATAAGCCGATGAAAGCGAATGACTTATACGATCCCAATTTGAATATCGAAACTGGCACGGCGTATCTAAAAATTCTTCAGAGTCGATACCTAAAAGGCATTAAAGACCCACAAAGTGCGACTTACAGTGTGATCGCGGCTTACAACACCGGGTCAGGTAATGTGGCCAAAGCATTTGGTGAGCGACGTGTTTCTAGTGCGATTAAGAAAATCAATACCATGAGTTCTGATGAAGTATATGAGCACCTTATCAAGAACTTACCTTATAACGAGACTCGCAAATATCTCAAAAAGGTCAACGATAGAATGAAAACCTATCATGCGCAGTCCAACTCAATTATCTAAAAGGAATTGAAGATGAAATATCAAATTCTTACCGCTGCAATCAGCGCAGTGATCTTATCTGGCTGTGCGAGTCAAAGTGGTTCTGAAAACACGGCGAAAGTGGAAACCAACAAAGGCAGCAATGTGCCTAGCTGGGTACTAAACCCAACTTCAGCGAATGGCTTTGCAGCGTCAAACTGTGTTACGGCGTCAGGTAACTTTTCTGTTGATCGTAACCACGCTATCTCTCTAGCACGTAACACGCTTGCGCAAAACCTTGATATTAAAGTCAGTGTGTTAGAGAAGAACTATCAAAAAATTGATAGCTCTGTTGACGGTCAAACCTCTGGCACATCTTTTGAGCAAATCGCTAAGCAAATAACTAATACTTCAATTCAAAAGAGCCAAGTTGAGCAAGTATCACTGGTTGAAATTGGTGGTGTAGAGCAAATTTGTGCGCTAGTAGTCATGCCAAAGATTGAATCAGAAAAGATGTTTAACTCTGCTGTAACGGCAGGAACGGATATTGATCCAACGGATAAAGCGGCGCTATACAAAGAGTTTGTGAGCCAAAAGACAAGCAAAGAATTGGAACAGCAGGCTGAAGCCCTTTAATCCAAATGAAAGCAAAAAGAAAAGAGCCATCATGGCTCTTTTCTTTTTAGTTGCTATGAGCTCGTTGCAGTTTGAGCTTCTGGGTCGATGACTTTGCCTTTTCTGCGTACTTTCATTTGCGACAAGATAACGCCAGAGATAACCAACATACCGCCAATGATGTGGTAAACATGAACTTCTTCGCCGAGCATGGTTGAAGCGAGAGCTACCGAAACCACAGGCATCAGGTTCATGAACATGGCACTTGAGTCAGCACCAATCAAGTCAATCGCTTTTACCCACATCAATGGAGCAAAGATAGACGCGGCAATACCAGCGTAAGCAATTAAAGGTAATGCGCTTTGGCTTGGTAGAAGTTGATCGCTGCTTAGCCACAATGGCGCAAGCATAACCAATGAGAAAAAGCCTTGCATGTAAACCAAAGTCATACTGTTGAAAGGCATCTTCCAGCGTTTTAGTAACACACAATAAATTGCGTAGCAAAGCGCAGCCAGCAGCATCAAGCTGTCACCTTGCGTCATATCTTGATGCAGGAAGTAGGTGATATCGCCGTGCCCTAACATAAACGCCAAGCCGCCTAATGAAATCACACCACCTGCCACGCTCAGCATGGAAATCGACTTGCCAAGTAAAGGTACACTCAAGAAAACACTGATCAAAGGAACGAGAGACGTAATCAGTGCCATGTTAGAAGCGGTCGTCGTAAGACCCGCGTAATAGCCGAGTGATTGGTTTAGTACCATGCCCAGTAGCGCAAGGAACGCTAACTTAGCCAAGTATGGGCGAATCACATGGCGCTGTTTGATAACCGCTGGTAAGCAAAATGGCGTCAGAAGCACCATAGCGACAAACCAACGATAGAAGCTCATGGCACTTGGTTCGATGGCACTTGCTGCCATTTTATTTACGATGGAATTTCCACCCCAAATCATGACAGTAAAAAACGGAAGCAAATAAACCATGAGAACCTCATCGCAGAATAATTAATGGCGCTAGTCTGACAGGTCTTTATAATGAAATGTATCTCTGGAAAGACATCGTAAGCGATAGGAAGACAAATTTGAAAAAGAGCACAAGGAATCTTCATCCATCATTATCAATTGATAGAGCACCATCAGATGTATTTATGAATTTCGAAGCCTTTCTGTCGAACACGGAAACTCGTATACATAGCCATCCATGGGGGCAGGTTCAACTGATCAGTGGCGGCATACTAGAAATGGATGCGGAAGACACACGTTTCTTAGCGCCTCCGCATCTTGCGATTTGGGTACCGGCTGGGATCCGTCACACCAGTTATAATCGTAAGCCTTTGGAATACTGCTCGTTAAATATCGACCCAGAGTTGACTCAGCACTTTCCATCCAAAACGAGCTTGATCAAAGTGACGCCCATTGTTTCGGCGATTGTGGAAGACTTTCGCCAGCGTGATATTAATGTTGCTAAGAGCGAAGAAGATAAACGCCTCGTTCAGGTCTTGTTGGATCAGCTAGCCAAACAAGAAGTCGAACATCACTTTTTGCCAACCACAGACAACAAATATCTGGAGCCAATTCTTAAAGCCGTCGAAGAAGCGCCAACTGATGAAATTAGCTTGGGGGAATGGGCGGAAAAGGTTCATACCACGGAGCGCACTTTAGCTCGCCATTGCCAAAGTGAGTTAGGGATGAGTTTTACCGAGTGGCGATTGCGAGTGCGTTACTTGCATTCGATGGAGTTGTTAAGGAAGGGGCAAACAGTAAAAGAGGTAGCGTTGACATTGGGTTACAACCAGGCCAGTCCTTTTATCGCCATGTTTAAGAAATACTCCGGCATTACACCGGAGCAATATAAGAACCGCTTGTTATAGCTGAGTAAGCACGTAATCTAAACCACCTACAAGTGCTGCAACTTGAGCGTCGTTACACTCTTCATCAGTGACTTTCGGGCTGTCTGGGTAAACTTCTGTTGTAGTGCCGTAAGTGCAGTTGGTGACGCCGCCACACAGACCCAGCTTCACCATTGGGTAATTAATCACACCAAATTGCACCACTGGCGAACCAATGATTTCGCCTTTATCGTCAGCAGGTGCAATGTGCGTTACTTTCGCTACTGACTCGATGACGGCTTTTTGGAACTCAGGTTGCGGGTTTTCTGTATCGCCCACCGTGTAGAAACCATCTGGGATCATGCCTTCGATGTATTCAAGACCATCACGTGCTGCAAGTGCAGGGCGGAATTCGGTCTCGTCAGAATCGGTGGTTTCGTGCAGGTCGATGTGCATTAGAACATCACCTAAGGTCGCAACAAGCTTAATCAAGTTAGCTGACTCTTCCGCAGGGCTATTTGCGTAGAAAGAGCGGTTTGGGTCAATCGCATTTGGATTCCAGCGGTTGATCACCTCGTACCCCCAAGGGCTGACACATGGTGCAACGACAATATTGAAGTGTTCTGCATAACGCTCTGCCTGCGTATCAACAAACTTCAGCGCACCATGTACGCCACTTGTCTCGTAGCCATGTACGCCGCCAGTTACTAAAACAACCGGTTTTGCAGCATCCCAGTTACGAGTCTTGATACAAAACAGAGGGAAGCGCGCCTCGTCGTAAGAGAGCGCGCCGTATTGCTCAACATCAAAACGTTCGCGAAGAGCATTAATTTTGGTCACGACTTCTTCTTGGTAGCTACGTTTTACGTCACGTTGCTCACGCCAAGCTTTACGTTCTGCTTCACCCCATGACTGACCTGGGGTACCAATTGGGTAAGTGTATCCGCTTTTCATCTATACTTTTTCTTTTGTGTGCGTGAAAGGTAAGACAAGACTAGTCCTGTCTCAAAGCCACGGCAATAGAAAACACAATTTGTGACCTTATTCTTTGCGAAATCATAACTTTGCTGAGTAGTTTATTGGTGTTACATTTTGTTACTTATTCAATTCCATAAAAGAGATAAATAAATGGCTGGAGCAAGTTTACTAACACTGTTGGATGACATTGCAGCTGTATTGGATGATGTCGCGTTGATGTCGAAGATGGCGGCGAAAAAGACCGCTGGTGTTCTGGGCGACGATTTAGCGCTAAATGCGCAACAGGTGTCTGGCGTAGCGTCAGAACGAGAAATCCCGGTGGTTTGGGCGGTGGCAAAAGGGTCGTTTAAAAACAAACTGATTCTAGTGCCATCGGCGTTGTTGATCAGTGCCTTCATTCCTTGGCTGATCATGCCATTACTTCTCATTGGTGGTTTGTTTCTTTGCTTTGAAGGGGCTGAGAAGATCTTAGAAAAGCTTTTTCCTCATGCGCACCAACATGAAGAGAAGAAAGAAGAGCTCAATACCGGAGAATCGGTTGAAGAGTACGAGAAGAGAAAGGTCGCCGGTGCGATTCGTACTGACTTTATCCTCTCTGCAGAAATCATCGTGATTGCTTTGGGTACGGTGACAGGCTCAAGCATCGTAACGCAAATTCTTGTGGTCAGCTTAATCGCGGTATTGATGACCATTGGTGTTTACGGCTTAGTCGCTGGCATCGTTAAGCTTGATGACTTAGGTTTTTACCTAGAACGCACATCAAATGGTGAAGGACTGAAAGCCAAGCTAGGTGGAGCATTAGTGGCGTTTGCGCCTAAGTTGATGAAGATGCTTGCTGTGGTGGGTACTGCGGCAATGTTCCTTGTTGGGGGCGGTATTGTTGTCCATAACGTGCCTGCAATTCATCATCTGATTGAACCGATCATCATGGATTTCCGTGGCCATACGATTGCGACGGCGATTGTGCCGACATTGCTTAATGGTGTGATTGGTGTCATCGCTGGCTTGGTTGTGGTTGCAGCTTGGACTTTGGTAGAGAAAGTTCGTGGTAAATAATTACTCTGTAGACAGTAGACAGTAGACAGTAGACAGTAGACAGTAGACAGTAGACATAAGGCTTTATAGGAGCCAAAAGAAAAGGGTCATGCGTTTCCATATCGAATATGGTGGCATGACCCATTTTTATTTCGTGGAGATGATTACTTCACTTCCCACTCAATCTTTTCATTTGCACGAATTGGCACAACGATGTCGCTACCAAACGGCATCGTTTCTGGTACATCCCAAGCTGCTTTTTCTAGCGTTACTGTGTCTGAGTTGCGAGCGATGCCGTAAAAATCAGGACCATTTAAGCTTGCGAATGCTTCTAGGTTTTCTAGTTTGCCTTCATTCTCAAACACTTCTGCATAAAGTTCTAGTGCTGCGTGTGCGGTATAAGAACCTGCACAACCACAAGCTGATTCTTTTGCGCCTTTTGCGTGCGGCGCTGAATCTGTACCTAGGAAGAATTTCTTGCTGCCGCCTGTCGCTGCTTCGATAAGCGCTTGTTGGTGGGTATTGCGCTTAAGGATTGGCAGGCAATAGAAGTGAGGCTTAATGCCGCCGACTAGCATGTGGTTACGGTTGAACAGCAGGTGGTGAGCAGTGATGGTTGCTGCGACGTTATCAGAAGCGTTCTTAACGAAGTTTGCGGCATCCGCCGTCGTGATGTGTTCAAGAACGATTTTTAGGTTAGGGAAGTCGTTAACGATAGGAGCAAGAACCGTGTCTAGGAATTCCTTCTCACGGTCAAAAATATCAACGTGGTTGTGAGTCACTTCTCCATGAACCAAAAGCAGCATGCCAACTTCTTCCATCGCTTCAAAAACGTGGTAGATGTTCTTTGCATCGGTTACGCCAGAATCAGAGTTGGTGGTTGCACCTGCTGGGTAAAGCTTTGCTGCGACAATTTTGCCTGTTGCTTTGGCTTTGCGGATTTCGTCTGGCGTGGTGTTGTCTGTCAGGTATAGCGCCATAAGAGGTTCGAATTGCTCGCCGTGTTGCTCAGCAAGGATTCGATCACGGTAGGCTAATGCCATTTCAGTATTGGTCACTGGTGGGACGGTGTTTGGCATGATCAGCGCACGGCCGTTATAACGGCTAATATCGCGAACGGTATCTTTTAGAACTTCACCATCGCGTAAGTGAACGTGCCAATCGTCAGGACGAGTAATAGTCAGTGTTGTCATTAATTGCTCCCACCATTAAAAAGTTATGTTTGGAGCCTAAACGCTGCATTTACCTCAAGAGCAAACGCTTGCGCTTAGGCGACAGGATGATAGAGGAATTGCAGTTCTATTTCACCCCATTTTTCACATTTCTTTACGGTAGGAGCTCAGTTGGTTACTTCATCGTCAACCAAAGCGCGTGAATTGTGCCGGGTAGGAAGAAGAAGAAAGTCAGGATTAGGTTGATGAAGAAGTCTTTCTCTAGACCTTTTTCCATGTAAACCGCCACTGGTGGAAGGAAGATACAAAGTAGAATTAGAATCAGTTTATTAGTATCCATGGTCTATGCTCCGGATAGATTATCTATAGTGTCAAAAAGTTGGCGAATTATGTGCTCTATATCACATCTTGGCAATCCTAGTTTCGTCAATACTATGCAAATTTATGGGACTCCATTCATAAAAAGAAGTTCTTCCACCTGCAAAGCAAGTGTCATATCGGGTGACTGACGAAGGTGCGGTTATAAATCGATATTTTATAGAGGCTTGGGTCATAACTGTTATAAGGATATGATAGTCCAATAATGAGAAAGTACCTGTAGGAAGAAGGCTATGTCGCAATCAGTTTTGTCCCAAATTAATGTTTTTCCAGTCAAATCCGTCGGAGGCGTTGCGTTATCTTCCGCTTGGGTAGAAAAACAAGGATTGAGTTTTGATCGTCGATTTATGATTGCGACGTCAGATGGCTCAATGGTGACAGCTCGAAAATTCCCTCAAATGGTGACCATCAAGTCCGCGCTGTTGCCAGACGGAGTGGTGTTTACCAGTCTTGGCGAAGAGCCACTAAAGATTCGCTATCAAGATTTCAAAATGCAGGAAGCACCTGCAACGGTTTGGAAAGACAGTTTTACGGCATATACCACCACGGATGAAGCGGATGATTGGTTTAGCAAAGTATTAGGTCTTCGCGTCGAGTTACTTTTTACTGGTGAGCAATCAAATCGCATAAGAGAGAAACTGGGTCACAACGTCAGCTTTGCCGATGGCTACCCAGTACTTGTCATCAGTGAGGCATCACTGGAAGAATTAAACCGCAGAAGCTCTGAGCTGCACTCAATGGATCAATTCCGAACCAACCTTGTGGTATCTGATACCAAGCCATTTGAAGAAGACTCATGGAAGCGTATTCGCATTGGCGAAGTGGAATTTGAATCAGTAAAACCATGTGAGCGATGTATTCTAACTACCGTTAATACTCAGCGAGGCACATTTCGAGAAAGCAAAGAACCACTGAAGACATTGCAAGAGTTTCGTGCAAACGAGCGTGGGGGCGTGTTCTTCGGTCAAAACCTTGTTGCTCTGAACGAAGGCATTATTCGTTCTGGTGACAAAGTTGAAGTGCTGGAATACAAAGAGCCAGAGTTCTATCCAGACAACTCTCCTCAGCGAATGACGCTAACTTGTGTCGAACGAGAAGAAATCGCACGCGACTTTGTCACCTTGTGGCTTGAGCCAAGCAAAGGTCAATTACCAACGTACTTACCGGGACAGCATTTACCTATTGAAGTGGATATAGACGGTAAGAAAGTAGGGCGTCGTTATACGCTGTCATCTAGCCCGTCTCGCCCGGGACGCTACGCAATTTCGGTGAAACGTGTTTCTGGTGGGCGCGTATCCAATGCTTTGCTTGACAACCTACAAGTGGGGGATGTTCTGGAAGCGGAAACGCCAGATGGCCAATTTCATCTAAAAGAGCATTCTGTTCAGCCTCTATTGCTGTTGTCTGCTGGTAGCGGCGTAACACCAATGCTGTCGATGGTTCGTTACTTGGCTGATCACAACCAACTCGATGATGTGGTGTTCTACCATCAGTGCAGCAGCGAGATTGATATTCCATGCAAAGATGAGTTAAACGAGTTAAAGCGCCAACACCCGGGGTTGGATGTAAAGATCTGCTTAACGCAACCTGCGATAGATTGGTTTGGTCTTAAGGGGCGAATCAGTCTATCTCACATAAAACAGATCAAAGATGTTGAACAGCGCCAAGTGTTTGTTTGTGGTCCTGACGGCTTTATGCAAAAGGCGAAAAACCTATTGCTTAAGAAGGGGCTCCCAGAAGGCAATTATCATCAAGAAGCATTTGGTGTTGCAGCGACAAAAGCTAAGCCAGAGAAAAGTGTTGAGATTGAATTCAACGGCTTTAAGTTGATGGGTAACAACCAACAAACGTTACTTGAACAAGTTGAGAATGCCGGTCAAAGTATTACCAATAGTTGTCGTGCGGGCTTGTGTGGTGCTTGTAAGGTTCAATTAGAATCAGGACAGGTAGAGCATCCTGACGTGCCTGCACTGAGCGCAGAAGAGCGCGCGATGGGTAAAGTGCTCGCGTGTTGTGCTATTCCAGAAACGGATGTGACGCTAACAGACTAACGTTGCTGAGCATAAACACTGCTTGTAACAAGCAAACAAAAACGCCGCTAAATTAGCGGCGTTTTTATCTATTGCTGAACGATTTAAAAACGAATCGTTCACGTGCACAATTGTGATTTAGTCGTAGATCGTTGGGATCGGCTGACGCTTGTGCTGAGTCATTTTGTAGATAGCCACAAGGCGATCGCTGACTTCTTGAGATACTGGCTTGCCTTCTAGGAAGTCATCGATTTGTTCGTAAGTTAAACTCAGAGCATCTTCATCAGCTTTTTGAGGATCAAGCTCTTCTAAGTCTGCCGTTGGTACTTTCTTCACGAGTTGCTCAGGCGCACCCAATGTTGCTGCAACTTCGCGAACTTGACGTTTGCTCAAGCCGAATAGTGGTGCCATATCGCACGCGCCATCACCGAACTTAGTGTAAAAACCAGTGATGTTTTCTGCTGAGTGATCAGTACCAAGAACCAAGCCACCAACGTAACCAGCAATTTCGTATTGAGCGACCATGCGTGCACGCGCTTTTACGTTACCCTTCACGAAGTCCACTTTTGCAGCATCCGTTGGAAGAAGGTCTGTTCCTTCAAGTGCGATGTGAGAAGCGGCATGAAGACCATCGACACCGGTTTTAATGTTTACCGATACAGAGTGCGTTGGTTGGATGAAAGAAAGTGCGAGCTGTGCTTCATCTTCGTCTTTTTGTTCGCCGTAAGGCAAACGAACAGCGATAAACTGGTAGTTGTTGGCACCAGCTTCTTCGTTTAGTTGGTCTACAGCCAGTTGAGCCAAGCGACCACATGTCGTTGAGTCAACGCCACCGCTAATGCCAAGAACAAGAGACTTACAGCCTGCTTCTTGCAATTTACGCTTAATAAAAGCGACACGGCGTTCAATTTCGAAATGCGGGTCGATAGAAGGGAGTACTCGCATTTCATCGCGGATGGATTGTTCCATTTAGGGTTCCTTTTCCTGCAAATATGTACGACACCAAGTGAGTGTGAATAAATTCATACTGTCGCAGGCGTTTATAGTTCACAAATGGCGACAAACCATGCAGTTGATGTCTATAAACGTCGCTTTAGTGTCAAAAAGCTCTAAAGATTAGTAGTATCATACCGAATTCATCGGATTAGAAAACTCTCTTCAACCAGGTAATCACCGGATATGAAAAAAATCGCCGTTTTTGGCAGCGCATTTAACCCACCAAGCTTAGGTCACAAGAGTGTGATCGAGTCACTGAGCCACTTTGATCTTGTGCTACTAGAACCAAGCATTGCACACGCTTGGGGCAAAAATATGTTGGATTACCCAATTCGGTGCAAACTGGTTGATGCCTTTATTAAAGACATGGGGCTTTCTAATGTTCAACGCTCAGACCTTGAGCAAACTTTGTACCAACCAGGACAAAGTGTGACGACTTTTGCGTTATTAGAAAAAATTCAAGAAATCCACACGCAAGCCGATATAACTTTTGTCATTGGTCCTGATAATTTCTTCAAATTTGCTAAATTTTACAAAGCAGAAGAAATTACGGAACGTTGGACTGTGATGGCATGCCCTGAGAGAGTGAAAATCAGGAGCACCGATATTCGCAATGCATTGCTCGAAGGTAACGATATTAGCGGGTATACAACATCAACGGTCAGTGAATTATTGCTAAGCGAAGGCTTATATAAACAATCGTAATCTGAGAACTGAGAGGTCAGGTTTTCATGGTCAGAATCGTCGTACTTAGTGCATGCGCAATGCTTGTGGCAACACAGGCGAGTTCCGCATGTAACTATTTATCTGATCGTTCCGTTGTATTTGCTGATAACACCATGCCAGTTTGTGAAGACATCTTTGACAGTGTTGGCGTTCTTAGTATCGATACGCTCAATTGGTATACCGCAGAAAAACAGATAGAAGGTCCGACAGAAAGTTACTGGGATCAATGGGCGTTTAAGTCTGAAGACTCTCCAATACTTACTCAAAATTTAGATAGTAACTATTTTGGGCTCGGGTTATGGATGCCAGAAGAACTGCGTGATGATGAAGCCAAAATGAGTACAGAAGAGTGGCTGAGAAGTCATGGCTTAATGTTCAGCATCGGCTTTGGTGACAAGAACGGCAGTGAACCACGAATGCGTGTTGATTACCGCTGGCATGAATACTATGACGCTGATTGGATGATGCAGATCGAAGTACCGTTTTAATATTCGAATCAAAATAAAAAGGACGCACATTGATGCGTCCTTTTTGTATTCTATTGCGACTTACCCTTTATAGCGCTTCCCCAAACACCAAAAAGCAAAGCTGTTCGTATTCTTCTTCATTGTCGTTAAATAGCTTCGCAACGATATCCGCTTGTTTTTTGCCGGATAACTTCATCTTGCGTGCTTCTCGAAGCGTTAATACTAGACAAAGCTCAATGGAAATCTGAGATTCACAGCCTGGTTTCCACTTATTGATAGAATCCGTTAATGCTGAACTGGTAAGCATTGGTTTGAGTGTTAGCACTTCGTGTTTCACAACCGCTAGCAAGTCGAGCTGATGTTCGCTGCGTGCTTTTGTCATCACCAACTTTTCAATCAGCGCTGACAATAACACAGGTAGTTTCACGTAGCCTGCTTGTTGAGCAAATGCATCAGTTAAGCGCACAGAGAAGTCACAGCGAGTTACTCGTGTGTTAGGTAAAAAGGTGAGGGAGCTCAAACATCCCTGAGGAATCCAGAAGTGTTGACCCGGTTCAATGGCATACTCATGTTTACCCAATTTAATGATCGCCAAACCTTCCACTACTGATAGTAAGCTGTGTTTTAGCGCTTTTTTACGCGCAGCAACATTAAGAAAAGGGTAATTAGCGTCGTGAAATTCAATTGCGTAGTTCATTGTGAATACCAGAGTTTTTGGGGCGCTAAGGGTAACGCTAAACCCCTAAATTGCCAACCGGATAACAGATTTTTTTGCGAATAGAAATTGTAATGCTACTGGTATGACCATGTTAAAAGTATGGTCTGAAATGCTGCGGGTTGGCAAAACAATGCGTAAAATGTGCCAGCTTTTTTTGAAATGAATTGAATAATGACTGCCAATAACGATCCTTATATTGAAATTCGTCCATACAACGACGAAGAAATTCCAGCTGCGCTGGACCGCCTGATCAAAGACGATGAGTTTATCAGTGCGATTTTAAACCACCGTTTTGCAAACAAAGCGGCGTGGTTCAAAACACTCATGAGTCCGATTATCCGTGTCTACTTAAAAGCGAAGTGGAGTAAACTGGATTCTGTGGAAGCCATTCAGCTAGAAGTGAAGAAGTACCTTAAAGACACACTAGATACGACTACTGACGGAGTTACTTTTTCTGGTTTGGACAAACTCGACAAGAACACATCGTACTTGTTTGTCTCTAATCACCGCGATATCGCAATGGACCCCGCGCTTGTTAACTTTGGTTTACACCAAACAGACCACCGTACAGTGCGTATTGCGATTGGTGATAACCTGCTTAAGAAACCTTGTGCGACGGAGCTAATGAGGCTCAACAAGAGCTTCATCGTAAAACGTTCTGCGAAAGCACCACGTGAAATGATGAAAGCGCTTGGTCTACTGTCGGGCTATATCAAGCACTCTTTAGATACCGGTAACTCAATCTGGATTGCGCAAAAAGAAGGTCGTGCGAAAGACGGTAATGATTTCACTGACCCAGCAATCTTGAAGATGTTCCATGTTGAAGGTCGTAAGCAAAAAATCAGCTTTGGTGAATACACTCGTTCACTGAAGATTGTGCCTGTTTCTATCTCTTACCAAAATGACCCTTGTGATATTGCAAAAGCTAAAGAACTGTATGAAAAAGCAGAGAACGGCAGTTATGAAAAAGGTGAGTTTGAAGATATTGAAAGCATCATCCAAGGTATCGTGGGTTACAAAGGTAAAGTGCATGTCGCATTTGGTGATGTGATCGATCAAGAGTTCGAGACGCCGGATGAGTTGGCAAACGAAATCGATCGCCAAATCCACAATAACTACCGCGTATTCCCTATCAACTTGCTCGCTGCGGGTCGTGAAGACGAATCGATCACTGAGTCAGTAAAATTTCAGTTGCAAGAGAAACTTGAACAGCTACCGATAGGTGCGCACAGTTACTTGGTTGCAAGTTACGCTAACCCAGTAAATAACCAAGAATAACCTTGCTATTGTCCATTGCGCGAAGTAGCAATGGACATTCAATTGCGAGGAACGGGACCTAATCGGAATCTATCTCAGGCGTGTTATTTGTTAGATTCTGAGCTCGTTCCTCACTTCAATTACTTTTATGGTGCAACCGCACCGCCTAAGGTCAAATTCGTTGGCCACTTTGTCACTCGATTTCCTCCCAAGAAGATGTTGCCTTTGACTGTCATGGTGTCAGGAAATGTTGTGACCTTTGAACCTCCTATATAGAGGTTACCATCCACCACCAATCCTTCTGGTAGTTCGGTCAATGGTGTCCGAATGACGCTCAAGTCGCCTTTTACTCTTAGTCTTGCTGGTAGGTTAGCTAACGGGGTATCGGTTAAATTCAAATAACCACCCAGTTTTACACCGCGAGGCCAGCGTTCAACTTTACTACCAAGTAAATTTGCATAGCCTTTAATTTTAACTCCTGGTCTTATCGTTTTGAGGGCGCTATTCGTTGCTTCAAGGCTGCCTTGAACATCGAGTCCTTTAGGAAGTTTAGTAATCGGTGTCTGGGAAATATTGAGGTTTCCTTTTACGACAAGACCATCAGGTAGGGTCGTATAGGGCTTGTTGCGGAGATCGATATTACCGTAGTTGTCGGTATGACCGAATTTAGCATAGTAATCAAGCTCGTAAGCGATAGAAGAGCTCGAGAAAAACACCAGAGCTAATAAAAGAGGAAAAATGCGCATAGCAGCCACAGTATTGGTAAAAGCGAGAAAAGGATAACGTAAAGCTTGGGGGGCTGCTACCTATCCATGTCTCAAGAATATGAGATGCTGCCAAGAACTGAAAGCACTTCTTTGTTAGTTTTATGGCTCTTCATTAAGGGGATATTCATGAATGTAAGATCGATTTCTGTTTTGCTTGCAAGCGTTGCTGCTGTTTTATCAAGTTTTGCGATGGCGAAATCCTATAGTACGCCAGATTCAAAAGCGTTAGTGGTGGCAGACGGTAAGCTAGGGCAGCGTGTTTGTTACTATGACGACAAAGCCTACACTACTGGGGCAGTGCTAAACGTAGATGGGGTGCTACTGATGTGTACCGATGAAAATGATTTTGAAACTAATGGCTCGTTGAAGTGGGTTGTGTTTCAGAAAGACAAGAAATAGATAGGTTCATCAGAGATCAAAAAAGCGAGCTGGATGCTCGCTTTTACCTATCTAACGATGAAATATCGACGATTAACGCGCTAGAGAGCGAGTCTTAAGTTCGAAGATTAGCTTTTCAGCGCTTACTTCAAATTTGAATCGAGCAGTAAGCTCTTTCGAATCTTCCGTTAGTTCAGAAACGTTGTATTCAACGCCTGCACAAACTTGTTTTGCTAGTTCGATGTATTTCGCCAACTCAGCTTCAAGTGCTGCTTTAGTCTCTGCGAAAATCGTTACGTCAGCGACATCGTCGCCTTCTTTGATGATAAAACCCATTTCACCAGCGCAACCGCAAGCTTCACATACTTGGTTTTCTTCTAATCCGACACTCATAACGAATCCTCTTGTAAATACTGTCAGTATTCTATCAGGTATTTGATCTCTATCTACAAAAATGAATGATTTTGGATAAAAAAAGGACAGTATGCTATGTTGTTAATGGAGGGTTAACTAATTTTATTAGAACTTCCTTAAGGAAATTAGTGTGATATGTATCAATATTTAAAATCAATTAACCTAGATATTCGTGAGATTTCTGTCAGGTGAGTTGAACTGGGGTTCAATTTATAAGACTATTTCCGGATTAATTATTTTTACATAATTATCATTCTTAGCCTGAGAATAGTTTCGATGAATGATTTGGTGCAAGGTTTTGATGGAGTGGACTTTTCGCCATATTTTGAGTCACATGTATTGACAGAAATATCACTGTAAATTGCACGTTACGCAGTGCAGTTTAGTTATGATTGGTCCTCTAACTTTGATGTTTGAGGTATACAGTACATAATGCTGAGGATGATTTTCATTCTGGCCTCATTTAATTGTGAGTTAGATGGATTTACAAAGAGAAGAGCTTAAAATATGCCAAAGCGTAGTAAAGAAGATACCGAAATCACTATCCAGAAGATCATGGATGCCGTTGTTGATCAGCTTCTGAGACTTGGTTATGACAAAATGTCTTACACCACGTTAAGCCAGCAGACAGGTGTATCGCGTACAGGTATTAGCCACCATTTCCCTAAGAAAACGGACTTTACCGCCGCTTTAGACGGTCGTATTTTCAAAATGTTCGTTGAACATCTAGAATTCGATAAAGGTCTAGAAGCGTTTTCAAAGAGCTGGATCACGGCTCTAGAAGACTCTGAATTCTTAGCGATTTTGCGTCTATTATTCCACCATATTGTTACTTCTGAGAGCGCGCACGAGTTTGCGGCAAACGGCATTGATCGTTTGTACAAAATGGCTGAGAGCCAGTTTGGCGTAGGCAGTGACAAAGAGCTAGAGTGGTTGATTGGTCGCTCATTGATCCAAATGAGCAAGTAACACCACAGTAAATAGCTAAAACCAAGAGGCTGTTTGGCTCTTGAGTATGTTTAGACCTGATTTCAAAGTGTTTGAAGTCAGGTCTTTTAATTTCTTTATGTTGGTGTTTAGCCAACGTTTTTGCTTTCTATCTTTCTCATTAAACGCAGCATGTTTGATGGCATTAACCTTTCCTATCTCCTCTAGACTTCACCCCATCATCTCTTTTCTTTGCTGCCTATCGAGTCGAAGATCTTCATACATTGACAGCAGGAATGTAATGTATGTATGGCGTCAGACGATGAGTTCATTTACAAATTTGCGTCGTCATTTATTCCTTTTTTCAAAATAATCTTACTGTCTGTTTTGTTATTTTTGTGTCATAGAGAGTTATCGAGCGCAAAGAATTCATGCACTTCGGTTGGAAACTGCGCCAATCTGTTCTTATGCTGAATAATAACCTCAAGTTATTAACGAAGTGGAACATGGCTAAAGATCTATTCTCAACTCTTGACTTAAACCTGCTCAGGACATTCATCATTCTTCATCAAGAGCGCAATATGCGGCGCGCTGCTGAACGTTTGTTTGTTTCCCAACCCGCCGTGAGCAAAGCGCTACAAAGATTGCGTGATCATTTTGAAGATGAGCTTTTTGTGAAAACTCACCATGGTTTGCGAGCAACCGAATATGCCAATGATCTTGCAGAGAGCTTAGCGCCTTTGTTGGATGATATTTCCATAACGTTAAATGGTTCCAAGGCATTTAACCCATTGGAAATGAACGGCACGGTAAAGATCGCTCTGGCACCATTTATTCTTAGTTCTTACGCGAGTGAGATCTTTCAAGCCATCAGGCAAGCTGCCCCTCATGTCCAAATTCATTTGCTGAATTGGTCTCGCTCAACCATGGAAGAGATCATCAAGGACGAAGTTGTGTTAGGAGTTAATTACGAAATAAACCATGCACCCAAAGAGCTTCTGACTAAAATGATCGTTAAAGATGAATTCTGTGCTTATGTGCGAAAAGATCATCCTCTGCAAGGTCACCGACTGCAGATATCTGATTGCAATGATCTAGAATTTGCAACTGTCATCGCTGCTGACTGGAACTCGAACATTTCTTTTTCAGAAAAGATCATGAAAATTAAAGGGGTAGAGCCAAAAATTGCTTTTAGATCAGAGCTTCCATCAGCCATCATCGACGTAGTCGCAAACTCAGATATGGTGTTTCCTGCATCAAAAACCGTCAATGTCGATAAACTTTATAAGCTACGTAGGTTGGATATTGAGTTGGATGGCATGGTGATAGAACCGTGTTTGCACGCTTACTTCCATCATAAGAATCGTCGCAACGAAACCGTGCACTGGTTACGTAATATCGTGACCGAAGTGATCATTAGTCACCTCGAACGCCCTCAAGAACAATAATAACCATCGGTTCCCGCCGTTAATGGCGGGTTTCTTATAAGCGATTAGAGCAATAAAACACCGCTCAATATACTTCTCTTCATCGGGCAGGGAGTCCACTGAATCTGCAAGAGGCAGCCCTGAATTTCGACAAATTAAGAGAGTAAATCATGAAAGTTAAATTACTAAGTGCAGTTATCGCAGCGTCTTTTCTAGCCGGTTGTTCATCATCTGGTTCTTCGGACTCCCCAAGTGAGCCTGCAGGAGTTGCATCGGTACAAACCTTCGAAGGTGAGCACTTTGATGGCATGGCAATTCAAGGTGACAACGGCGAATACAACACAGTAGCTATTCGCGGCGTAGAAGGTAACACCGTATTCAACGTTGGCGGTGAGCTGTACTTCACTGACGGCGATGTGGTGAAAGACGCTTCTGGTAACGTAGTTGGTAACATTGAAGTTCGCAATAATGAATTGGTGTTTGTGAATGACAAAGGCTTTATTCACTTATCTGTTGACGATGGTCGTCTAGTAGTCGAAGAGGTAAAACCTAAGATCGAGCATCCTATTGAAGAAGATGTAGATCCTGGTTACGGAGGCGGCGTTGTTCCTACATATGGTGACATCATCGAGCTTGAAGGCGCTGCGGTTATCGTTGGTGATAATGGCAACCATGTGTTTATCAGTAAAGACGAAACAGACACGATAAACATTGCCGTCGGTGATTCGGGTGCCTCTTACACCGTTAATGGTAGTGAGATTCGAAATGAAGACGGTGAGGTTGTCGGACACACTTCAAAAGAGGGTGATAACTACATCGTACGCTTAGAAGATGGTACAGAAGTCGTATTCCGTAATGAAGATGGTCGTTTATTCGCAGGTGTTACGAACCGCCCGGATATTAGCCATCCAATTGAAGGTGTGCCAATGCATCCAATTGAACTGCCGTCGCCAGTTAACCCAATCGAGCCGGAAATTGGTCACCCGATCGAAGGTCCAGTAAATCTTCCTGCAAATGAGTTAACCAAAGAACAGCGTGCAGAGCTGAAACAAAAGGTTCAATCTCTGTCACAAGAGCAACGTCAGCAAATAAAAAGAGCGATTCGCGACCGCGTTGAGCGTTCGTAAGCTAATCGCATAAGGGTAAGTAGCAAGGAGCCGCTTGAATAAAGTGGCTCCTTTTTTGTTTTAACTCTTCTTCACAGGTCTCCCCAATGAATAAATCTTTGACATTGCTTTGCGCGCTCTTTGCTGTCCCGTGTTTTTCCGCTGACTATAAAATGCCAGAGTTTGGATTGGACGTATCCAATACAGATGATGAATGGATTGTCACTGCCAGCGGCTACTTACAAGCAACGGAAGAGTGGAATATTTCAGCGGAAATCGACTCGACTGGTTACCTAGAACTTGGGACTGGATATGGTGTCATGCTGGGACAGTTTTATACCGAGGCTTTTGTGAGTTACGGACGTGCTGATTTGTTTGATGTGTATGACGCCGGCGTATTTACTGGAACAGCGTTGGGTGAAGATTGGATGGTTTATGCCAATAGCTCTCACGAATGGAGAAAAAGTGCTATTGGTAAGTCATTTCCGGCATTCGAAAATACAACAAGAGAATGGAGAAACACCATCGGGGCAAGTTATACACCAATTGAATTTGTCAGCCTCGGCTATGCTTATAACTACGATAAAAAGCTCACGGAGGGCGGTCATCGTACAAACCATGAAGTGCGAATTACATTAAAACCAAAGTGGGTTGAACCTTACGTGAAATACACATTTGGTGAACATAGAGTCTCTCCAGGTTCCACGAAGGTAAGTGAAGAAAATAGTGTGGAGCTAGGCGTTAACTTCAACTTTTAAGGAGTCGATATGAACATACAATCAACGATGATTGAATACGCAGTGGCGATTATGGGGTTGCTCTTGACGGGAATCACCCTCTAAGCCGGAAGCTTAGAGGGTTTAGTATATTAACGATTGATATTGTAGCGAGCCATTGCTGCTTCTTCTGTTGTCACGACTGTTTTACCGATCGGAGCTAGAGAGATAACCGCAAGTTTCAGGTGTTGAAGGGCAAACGGGATGCCGATGATGGTGACAAAGCACGCTACGGCCGAAAGTACGTGACCGATTGCCAACCAGATACCTGCAAACACAAACCAAATTACGTTACCAATGACACCAAGTGGGCTCGTGCCTATGTCCATTTCATTGGTTAATTCATCTCGTGAGACTGCTTCTTTACCGAATGGGAAGAACGAGAAGTTCCCCATTACAAAACAAGCGCGTCCCCATGGAATGCCGATGATGCTGATGAATGCTAGAAGTCCAAAGAACCACCATAGCAAACCCATGAATACGCCACCGAATACAAACCAGATGATGTTGCCGAGTGTTCTCATTTAAAACCCTTTTTGATTTATAGCGTTGTGTTAAGTATGTCACACGAATCTTAACAGAGGATGAATGGACACACTTTATCTTAAATAAGCAATCATTGATGAGAACACAGATTTAATACAGGTACTAGACCGCATGAGATGGAGTAAAGAAAAGGCTCTCAAGGAGAAATGTCGAGAGCCTTTCAGGTTAGGCAGTAGCTAAGTTCAAGCGAGGGACTGGCTTGTCATTGATTGGCAGGTGAATCAGTGCTGCAATAAATGCTAATACAACGGTTGACCACCAGATTGGGTCGTACGAACCGTAGTAATCGTAAATACGACCACCAACCCAAGCTCCTAAGAAGCTACCTACTTGGTGCGTAAAGAACACCAAGCCATACAAGGTGGAAAGGTAACGAGCTCCAAAGATTTGACGAACTAAGCCGGAAGTCAGTGGCACTGTGCCTAACCAGCAAAAGCCAATTGCACCACCAAAGATAGCAGCGGTGTGTTCGGTGACAGGTAGCGTCACAAAAGCACCGATTACGACTGTGCGCATCAAATAAAGTGCAGACATAACATGACGCTTGTTAAAGCGGTCTGCCATTACACCCCAGAAGTACGAGCCAAAGATGTTGAAAATACCGACGTACGCTAGCGCCATTGCCGCCGTTGATGCCGGTAAATCTTTATCGGCTAAGTAACTCGGCAGGTGAGTCGCGATGAACATTACGTGGAAACCACAAACAAAGAAGCCAGCATGGATTAGCCAATAGCCTTTATGTGAAAAGGCTTCTTTCAATGCTTCTTTTAGAGTTTGTGTGTCTTCTTGAGCATTAGTTGCATTGCTCGCTTGTGGTTTCGCCGTTCTCATGAACAGTGCAAACATGATCATAAAGCTACACAGTACAGCGAATGCTTGAAGCGCGCCTTGCCAGCCAAAATCACTCAACAGCGCTTGGGCACCTGGGATCATGGCGAACATACCGAATGAACCTGCGGCTGTTGTCAAACCAAATGCTTTCGCAGCATGTTGCGCAGGGACGACCTTTGCAACGGCACCTAGCACGATCACGTAACTGGTCGCGCTCAGACCAAAACCGACCAAAACACCAAGTGACAGGTACATCATGGCTGGTTCAACTGCGATAGAAGTCAGGTAGAGACCCAAAGCGTAAGAAATGGCACCTAAAATGATAATACGCTTCGCGCCCCAACGATCTGAAGCCATACCAACAAACGGTTGGAACACACCAAACAACAAGTTTTGCAATGCAATAGCAAAGCTAAAGAACTCGCGACCAGTGTGAAAGTAGTCTGAAATTGGCATCATGAAAATGCCGAAAGATTGTCTGATCCCTAGACAAATAATCAAAATCCCTATTCCAAGCCAAACAAGAATTGGAAATCGGAAAATACTCATAATTTGCTCTTATTAATGATGGTGGTGATGAGAATGATCATGATGCTCGCCGTCGCCTGTGGTTTGGTGACAGCCGCTGTTGATGGCTTGCTCTGCTAATATTTCCAGCAACCTAGGAGAGTGATGGACGATAACTAAAGATAGCCCCAACATGACGGACATTCTCAGCACCTGAGCGAAAATGGATTGAGAAAAAAGCATGCATTGCGCTCAAGTAGAAAAATGAGCGCGAAGTGTAGAGATAATTGTCTAGCGAGACAAATTACAAAAAGTGAATAGAGGTATGCGTTCTATGCATACCTCTATAATATTTCGTTTATAGCTTTTGTTCTGCAGTTATTAGGGGGACGCGGGTAGAGACTGCGTGTAAGGCAATGTTGTGGATCATTTCGTCAACCGTTGTGCAGCAGTCCATAAGAATTGAGACATCATACTTTTCTGCCACTTTAGAAATCGCAGTATGAGTGACACAGTTTTGCGTCATCATACCGCATACCAATAGTTCTGTTACCCCATGTTTTTGCAGCACTTCTTCAAGGTTTGTTTGCTCAAAGCTGTCTGCAAAGTGCTTGATAACTACATCTGCACTCGGCGCCAGCGCTAAGATCTCAGGGTGAATATCAGCACCTTCGGATCCCTCATTAAAGAAAGGTGCAATACCCATTGCCGGATCCGCAATGTGCTGAATATGAATGATAGGAATATTTTTCTCATTCGCTTTAGCAATTGCGCTCTTGATGTTGTTTAGTGTTGCTTCTGTATTCCATAGAGGAAATTTACCGTTTGGGAAGTAGTCGTTTTGTAGATCGATAACAAGAAGTGCTGCTTGGCTCATGGTGTTTTCCTTTTGTTTTCAGTGAATGTATTGCTTTGGTATGGGAGCTATTATGCGTGCTTTCTTTTATCTTGCTCAGTATCTAAAATGACAAAAAATAGGTTAAAAACGACAATTGGAATGAACAAGATAAACATTGCTATTGTGAACTATCCGGGGGCTTCAAAAGCGTCAGTCTATGGTTTGCAGGAGCTGTTTGAGATGGCAAGCCGCGCTGCGATTGAGTTGGGTGCTGAATGCCGCTTTGATGCAGACATCATTGATTGGCAAGAAGACGTTATTCGAGCCGGTGATTTCACGGTCGTCATATTGCCGCCAAGCGGCGCGGAGCAATATTATCTTTCGCCAAGTGAGGCGTTAACATCTTGGCTGTTTGAGCAACACAAAGCAGGAGCGGTTGTTACGTCTGCATGTGCCGGGGCTTTTGTTCTCGCTCAAGCTGGTTTGTTGAACAACAAAGCGTGCACGACACACTGGGGGCTGGCAGGGTTATTCCGAGATAGGTTTCCTAACGTGATGCTTAAGCCTGAATCCATCCTTATCAACGAGGGCAGTGTCATCACAGCTGGTGGCATGATGTCTTGGCTCGATTTAGGGTTGGAGCTGGTATCTCAGCTAAGCACGCCTTCGGTGATGCGGTTATTGGGAAAGATGCTGGTGGTTGATACTGGTGCCAGAGAGCAACGTTTTTATCAGCAATTCATGCCTAATTTTCAACACGGCGATAGTGCCGTTCTTAGTGCTCAGCACTACATGGCCGATCATTTCTCCCATGTGATTTCAAACCAAGCTCTATCGGAGATCAGTTGTTTAACTGAGCGCACGCTTCAGAGACGTTTCCAAAAAGCGACAGGTTTGAACTTGAATCAGTATCTACAACACCTCCGGGTACAAAAAGCATGTGACTTGCTGGAATCAAGCAACCTCGCTTTTGAGGCGATTGCTTATCACGTGGGGTATCAAGATGCGAGCGCGTTTCGAAAAGTATTCATTAAAACCATGGGACTGGCACCCAAAGCATTCCGCGCTCGTTTTAGTGCTTAATTAACGACGTGCTACGTGTTCGATATGAAGGCAGAGCGCTTCTGCAAGTTGATGACTAGCAATGTTGCGCTGGACAATTTCAGTGGCGACTTTACCTGACTGAATGACGTTAAACCAATCAAGCAACATAGAGTGGAAACCTTTACTGGTCAGCATTGGCGTCCAATCTTTCAAGCTGAGCTTTTGCTCTTGATTGTCTTGCCACATTTTCCCTTCAACAAATGAATCAAATTCAATCGCTTTATTTGAATAGCAAGCTTGGACTCGCTCCGTTGTGATACCAAAATGGCGGTTCATTGATGCGTGAAACAGTGTCTCACCATGCTGCCATTGGATATCTAAACGAGCCAGTTGGTCGCCTTCCATTTGGTGCGTAATGTAAGCGTCTTGTAGATCTGCTTTGGTCGTAATGTTCACGCTATCGAGAGGGTGGATAAAATCATCGAAAATGAAGGTACGAATATCCCCCGGTAATTGATGACGATTCTTCTCCCAACGTATTGATTTCAAGCCTGAAAGTTCGCCTTGCTGTACGCCCGGCATATGCTGATTGTAGAGCGGAATGTGACGGCGATTGAAACCGACATACAAAGGCTGATTCACGCGTTCTGCTAGTTCGTATAGCTTTTCCACCTCAGCAGCGCTGTCCGCCAAAGGTTTGTCAACAAATGTCGGGATGCCTTGTTCTAAAAAGAAAGATGCGATTTGAGGGTGAATGCTCGTCGCTGCATGAATCATTACTGCATCCACACCCATGCCAACCAACTGTTGGTAGTCCTGACAGGTTTCTGTGATGCGATATTGTTGAGCCAGTGTGTTAAGTGTATTTGCGTTACGAGTACAAAATACCAGTTCAACATTTGGAATCTGGGTGATAACAGGAAGGTAGGCTTTTTGAGCAATGTCGCCCAAGCCAATGATGCCAATTTTCATTTGGCTCTACTTTGTTCGTTGACGGGATAAACATTATAACGAGAACCTGTTGGATTTCTGAGAGCAAAAGGTCATAAAAAAGCCTGATTCATATGAATCAGGCTTTATCGTGCTGTTTGATACTAAGATGTTCTGCAGGTTTTAAAGATATCCAAATCTCCATCATAAGCATCGGTTTCTACGTCCATGATGCCGAGTAAAGAGTGGAATACATTATCGTGAGAGTGCGTCGCGGTTTGTTGCGCCTCTTGTTCCAAACAATCAGTATTGATGTGTTTAGCTTGCTTAAAGCCCGGAGACATCCAAAGTATCATAGGAACACGCTTTTGGAAATCAGGTGCCAATCCGTAAGGCATGCCGTGTAAGAACAAGCCATTTTCACCTAAAGACTCACCGTGATCAGAAACATAAATCATGGCCGTATTGTATTTGTCTTCTAGCGCTTTCAATTTCGCTATAGTTTGATCCAAAACGAAGTCCGTGTAGCGAATAGTATTGTCATAAGTATTGACGATTTGTTCAACGCTACAGTTTTCGATGTCTGCACGAGGGCAGTCTGGCTGGAAGAAGGCTTTGTCTTTTGGATAGCGTTGGAAATACGTTGGACCATGACTACCAATGAGATGCAGCGCAACAAGGCGGTTACCTTTCATGCTTGCGATTTGATCATCTAGGTTATTTAGCAATGCGATGTCATAGCAAGTGCTGCCGTTGCACTGTTCATTTTTCTGGCTGCGGTCCACATCCATCTTATTGATCTTATGCGCGACGCCTTTATCTCCGCCGTCATTGTCTTTCCACATCAAATCAATGCCAGCACGTTGCATTATATCCAAAGCATTGTCTTGGTTATCTGCTGTACTACGATCGAAGTCGCTACGAGGCAGTTGCGAAAACATACAAGGAACGGAAACCGCTGTTGCTGTACCGCAAGAGGAAACGTCTTGGAATGAAATGACGTCTAGCTTGCTGGTGTATGGGTTGGTTTCGCGATCGTAACCGTTGATTTGGTAGTTTTGAGTACGCGCAGTTTCTCCTAATACGAAGACAACCAGAGTAGGCTTCTCTTTGGCTTGTTCTAAAGCTAGCTGAGATTGCTTAGCATCAGTGCCAATCTCACGGTATGGTTGTGGTGTTGTCAGGTAGGTTTCTTTGACATAACTAGAGATCGCATACACGTACTGAGTAGGGATAATGATTTTCTTTAGGTAGCTATTATTACGACCAACGGATGCGTAGTCTTGGTAATACAAACCAGCAATCACGGCAATGATCACTAAAGAAGCAAGCATTGAGACGATTTTAGTTAATGTGAATCTTAGCCAGTTTCCTTTTAGCGATTGAAACTTCACTTTAAAGACAAGTAATGCAGGAAGTACCCCCATCAAAACTGTCCAGATCAACGAGTAAGCGCTGAAGTAGGAACTTGCTTCACTGGTATCAGTTTCGACAATATTGGTGATCATGTCGGTATCGAAGAGTGTACCGTAGTTGTAGCTCGCGTAGCTCACGATACCAGAGGTGATCAGCAATAACATAAAGAATGGCTTACTGATCCAAGGCCAACTGAACAAGTTGAATAAGAAGTTCAGCGCGGCAAAAAAGAAGATGGGAATGGTAATAATGAAACCGATCTTAACTTGATCGAGATTAGTAAGGATGTGAACCAATTCCTTGTAAATGGGGATGTTCACCACAAGGGCGAAATACAAGGCGAGTAAAAGCGTAAAGGTAACGTAAGAGAGACCTTTCGTTGGTAGTTCAATTGTCTTCATAATTGACGCACTTCGATGTAACTAAATTAAAATCGACGCCCAAACAAATAGGGCGAGAGCAAGCGCAACGAATACTGCTGCGGAACCAATGTCCTTGGCTCTTCCACTGAGTTCATGCCAGTCATCACTGACACGATCGACAACCGCTTCGATGGCGGAATTAATCAATTCAACTATTACAACCAGCAGTAAGCTGCTGATCATCATTGTCCGTTCAAGCATGGTGACGGGAAGCAAGAATGCAGCGATAGAGAGCACTAACGTCAGTACTAACTCTTGTCTAAATGCTGCTTCGTTAATCCATGCTGCTTTCAATCCTTGAAGTGAATAGCCGGTTGCGTCCAATATCCGGCGAATGCCTGTTTTTCCTGGTTTCAAAATGGGGCCTATACTGCTGAGCCAAAAAAGAAGGGGTGCTTGAGGGATAAGCATCCCCCTGATAAAAGAAAAGGCATCAAATTGCGAAAGTTGAGAGTAATAGGTCGAGCGTGAAACATTTGTGAAAAAGAAGTCGCCTGACCATTATTTTATGCCATTGATGCTCATTTATACTTTATGAATCAAGGTCGTAAACCGTATAGCCTTTATTTGCTAGGCATTTACGTAGTACAAGCGATTGGGTTTTGGTTGAGTCATTTGCACCGCCAAGCGCACCTGCGCCAGCACCGACAGCTGTTCCAGCTACTGCACCTACAGCAGCACCACCGATCCCATCTTCGAGTGCGCCAGCTACGGCACCAACGAGAGCACCCGTTACAGCCCCATTTTTCGCTTCAGCTTTTGCTGCTTCGCCTTTGTCGACTTTTTCGGCATAGCCTTGGCAATAAGCGAAGTCTTGTTCGTATTGAGCTTGATCGACATTGGTCATATCAACGACAGGCTTTTGGTTATAGGCACAAGCAGCAAGCGTGGAAGAAAGGGTGAGAAGAACAAGAGGTTTATACATTTGGTGATCCATTATTGCTGTGAAATAATGGATTAAATGTACACTGTTTTATTGTTGTGCTCTGTCTATCGAATGTATTGAAGTGTCGTGTTTTGTAACAGCTCTGATGAGGTTATTGATAAGTTTATGATTTTATTTTTGAAAGCAAACGGTGAAGCAGGCACCGCCAAGAGGGCTGTGAGAGACAGATACAGAACCGTCTTGCAAATCGACGATTTGTTTTACGATTGCAAGCCCTAAACCGAAGCCACTGGTGCTTTTGTTTCGAGATTTATCTGCACTGTAAAAAGCATCAAACAAGTGAGGCCAATCTTTTTCCTCAATACCACAGCCATCGTCATGAATTTGAATGCAGCATTGGTCAGGAGTTTCAACCAGCTCCAAAACAATCTCGCTCTCAGCATAACGCATCGCATTGCGCAGTAGGTTATCCAGCGCACGTTTGAGTAACTTTGGATCAGCGTTGACAACAACACCCTGTGACTCGGCATCATCGATCACAATGGATAGAGAGGTATCTCGTTGCCATTTAGGGAGGAGCGATTGAAGAAAGTGAGACAATACAACGGTTGACGTTTGTATCTCAGAATTTGGGCGTTCCATTTTGGCGTAATAGAGCAGTTCTTCGACCATTTTTTCCATGTCGTCAATATCTTCTACGATGCTATCGACGTATTTTTGTTGATGCTCATTTAATGAAGCATCCGCCAGAAGATCGGCTTGCCACTGAAGTCGAAAGATTGGTGTTCTTAGCTCATGAGCAACAGCATTGGTTAGCATTTTGTTGCTCGTAATAAGACGAGAAACCTTTTCTGCCATATGGTTAAAGCTTTTGTTCAATGTTCCCACCGACTTCGCGCTGGAGGTATCGGCGCGAGCATTAAAATCACCGGATGCAAAATCCATCGTAACCTTCTCTAAAGCTCTTACGCGGCGGCTTAAAAACCAAATCAGCAAAACACAATACAGTGCAAATCCAGCGAGGAAGAACAGCCAAACAATGTTATCGTCAAAATTAATGGCTTGAATGATTGGGCTATTGGGGTTTTGGCTCAATCTAAATACTGGGGAGCCCGGCTCAAAGCGAAACCAAAGGTCGCGATCTTCATCAAATTTGGTATTGACGGAAGGATCTTCATCGAAGGCTGACTGAATCTCTGGAGGGAGGTTCGTCATCTTTTGCGCGATCAACAACATATGGCTAGATGAGGCGAACTTCTCCAATTGTTGAATGGTGTAGTCCTCACCTTTCTCGCGATAAATCGGATAAATAAGTTCGTGGAAAGCTTGCGCTTCATGTTCTTCTAGTAGGTAGTCGTAGTCTGTGTTTAGTTGATAAACAATGATTTCATAACCAGCTAAGCTAGCGACAAAAAGAATAATCAGACCTAAGAAGCTTTCCAGATAAATACGTTTCATTACGCATTCCAAGCATCAGGCATAAACAAGTAGCCTTTACCACGCACAGTGATGATCTTTTGTGGTGGAGTGGTGCTGTCGCCCAGTTTTTTGCGTAAGGTAACGATGCGGTTGTCGATAGTACGGTCAGTGCCGTCATATTCGATACCACGTAAGGTTTTTGTTAGCCACTCGCGAGAAAGAGTTTGTTCAGGGTGGTTTGCGAGGACCCAAAGTAAGTCAAATTCACCATCGGTTAGGGCAATGAGCTCCTGATTTAGAGCACAAGCCTTACGTAGGCGGTTAAGACATAGTAACCCCACTTCTAGACAAGTATCGGAATCAGATGTCGTTACCTCCTTACGACGCAACAGCATGCGGATCCGCGCAAGCAAAACTCGTGGTTTGATTGGCTTGTTTACGAAGTCATCGGCACCGATTTCAAGGGCAGCGACGTGGTCAAAATCATCGTCGCTAGCAGTTAGCATCAAGACTTTGCCTTTAAAGCACTCGCGAATCTGGCGGCAGACGCTCAATCCATCTTGACCAGGCAACATTAAATCAAGCAGTACGAGGTCGGGCTGAGCCTCTATAATCGCATCTGGAGCATCTGTTCCATTATCGATACAACGGACGTTGAAGCCTTGTTCAACAAAGTATTCGCTTAACATGGCTTGCAGTTTAGGATCGTCTTCAACGATGAAAATTGATTGCTTAGTGTCTTGTACATTCATGGCAGTGATGCGCTTTGTAGGAATTCTTCCTGAAACTTAAACAAATTTGTCAGTGATTTCAATAAACATCAATAGTCTTGTGGAATTTATAGACGGTAGTGATTGAACTTAACAACCAATAAAAAAAGCTCCGACGTTTATCGGAGCTTTTGAGAGTTAGAAGTCGATGCTAGCTAGCTTGAGGAGCGGGTGTCGAGTTTGTTACTTCAACTTGTTGCTCTTGTGCTTGTTTTGCAAGAAGTTCGTCTTGTTGGCGTTGATGCTCCATAATTTGTCCGTAGTTTTGCTTAAGGTATTGGAGTGTTTTAACCGCCGCGATGAAGAACACTGGCACGATCAATACGATGATCAGTACAGGGAACGCTTTAAGGATATTCAAGTCAGCATTAATCAGTAAGAAGATGATTGGTAGTGCAGTTAGCAATAAGCACCAGAACAGACGAAACATTGGGTTTACGTTTGCTTCTTCATCTAGCTGTTTAGTTGCGATGCCTGCTAGTGAATACGAGGTGCCATCTAATGTTGTTACTGTAAACAGAATCATCGTGACTAGGTAGATAGCAGTTAGCAACATTGGAATAGATGTTGAGTCAAATACTTGCTTCACCAACTCAGTTGGCTGACCTTCACCAATCAGTTTGACACCATCAACGACGCCGTTGTTTACAAGATCCATTGAGAAGGTGCCACATACACCGAAGATAACCGCAGAGCCCATTGTGCCGCCAATCACGAGGATGAGAACCACGTCTTTTAGCTTCTGACCTTGGATGATCTTAGTGATGAAGACACCTACACCCGGTGAGTAAGAAATCCAGTTCGCTAGGAAGAATACCGTCCAGTATTGAGGGAACAACGTTGTGCCATATGGATCTGTGTTGGTGCTCATGCGGATGTATTCAGTCAACATGATACCAATGCCATTGGTTAAGTTGTTCATGATCAGAGCTGATGGTCCGATGATGAAGATGATACCAACAAACGCTGCACAGATATAAATGGTTGCACTAGATAGGCGGGCCATGCCTTTCTCAATACCGATGTAAGAGCTGAGAGAGAAGATCACTGACAACCCAAGGATAACGCCAATACCCAACATTAAATTGTCTGGTATGCCTGTTAAGCTCGCTAGGTTAGAGGAAATCATCGGGATGCCCAAACCTAATGTTAATGCGGTTGCGGCAAGCGTTGTGATGATAAACAGTAGGTCAATAAACTTTTGTGCCCAAACCGGTAAACGGTCATCAAACAGTGAGTTAATGACACCACTTAAGCTCATTCGACGGCTTTTCTTTAGGTAGAATACGACGGCGAATGGGATGGCTACAATGAGGTAGATAAACCAGCCTGCAGCGCCCCAGTGGAACATGTTGTAAGCTGTAGCGTATTCCATTGCCATGGCTTTATCTGTAATACCGAACTGAGGGTCCATGAAGTAGTATACCGCTTCAATAAAGCCCCAGTACATGGTGCTTGCACCCATGCCCGCAGACAATGCCATTGCGAACAGTTGGAATTTCGTAAACTTAGGTTTGGTGTCACCCATACGAATATCGCCATATTTAGAAAAGGCGAGGAACAATAGGGCACCTGTTGCAAAAAGTGTGTACCAAAGGAAACCAGAACCGAAGTTAATGACGGTAAAATCTAGCATGCCGCTCATGGTGCTTTTTACGGCTTCTGGGTATACCACTGCAAGAATACCTAGAAGCAGTACAAATCCAAAACTGCCAAAAGTAAGTTTCCAGTCGATTTCTGAAGTATTCAATTTCATTGTGACTTTCCAATATTGTCTATTAATGAGAATACTCGGACGGCCTTGTTTATTGTCACTGACACTCAGGGTGTCTGCCTTTCTCCCGTTCCCATACGAGTAATTAGAAAGGCAGACAGTGTAGGGGTAGAGGGATGTCAGTCTTTTGCTGTCTCTGTATTAATTGTTTATGTCGTGAAGCATGCGGTTTATTCGAAAACGTACGACGCCACAGACATTTCTTTCACTTTGTCCCAATCCATTTCAACACCTAAGCCATTGCCTTCAGGAGCACGGACATAACCTTCTTTGTCGGTGCGGATAACGGTTTTCGACGCTAGCTCAAAGTCTTCGTAAGGGTAGAACTGTTCAAAGAATTTGCAGTTGTTGTGCGCAAGAGCGACGTGCAGGTTTGCGGCTTGCGTTAGCGTGTAACCCATTGATTGGATCTCTAGGTTCTTAGAGAAGCCCTCTGCAATGTGGAAGCATTTGTTTAGAGGTGTAATACCACCGCAAACCGTCGCGTCTTGGCGAATGTCAGACCACATCTCTTGTGATAAGGCATAGGTCACTTCTTGCAGTGTTAACAAGCAGTTACCATGACTAGAAATCTCAAGGTCAGTGTTTTTAACTAGGCGTTTATAAGTGTTGTAGTCGTAATCAGAAACCGGTGCTTCTAACCATTCCCAGTGGTAGCGTTCTAGGCGTTTGGCCATTGCCATTGCTTGTTCTGGCGTGTAGAAGGTTGCCGTATCAAGCATGAATCGAATGCCTGTTTTGCCGTAACGAGCCTGAACTGCGTCAACAAGGGCAACGTCCTTTTCGTACACGCAGTAGCAGTGAAGCTTGATTGCTTTAAAGCCGTGTGCAATACAGTCGTCTAGGTACGGGAAGTACTCTTCTACGGTGTCGAACATTGGCGTCGATGCGTAAGACAACATTTTGTTTCGAGCGCCACCTAAAAGCATGTAAAGAGGCATGCCCGCTTTTTTGCCTTTGATGTCCCATGCTGCAATATCAATTGGCGCTTTAGCCGGCAGACCACCCCAAGTACAACGCGCCATTAACCAGTTGTAGAGCTCTTGAGTTGCCAATGGATTTTTACCCAGTAAACCTGGAACTATGGTGCGTTGAGATTCGATAATGCAGCGGTCAAAATCGTTCTCTGTGTAGCTGATTGTTGCGCCTAACCCCTCTGTACCATCGTTACAAATTAGACGGACGATGTTATTGGTGTATAACAAAGGTTCTTGGTTATCTGCCCATGGTACAGGTGCTGCATCGCGGTCTGCTACAGCGTAAAGTTCTACACGTTCAATTTTTAGATCGGTCATTTTTCAGTCCTTACAGGCGTGAGCCATTTTTAATCATGGTGGCGCGAATCTCCGCGACATTTAAGTCACGAATCGCCGTATTTGTATCAATCGCTTGTGCAGCAGCAACGCCAGCTGCATGACCAAGCTCAAAGCATTGCGCGGTGACGCGAGCAGAAGCAAGCGCTTCGTGTTCAGCGCTCAAGCATCGACCAGCAACAATGATGTTTTCACCAACCACTGGCACTAGCGTATGGAATGGGATGTCGTAGTAATCGTTAATTAGCCAGTGCAGTTTTGGTTTATCGCCGGAGTGCAATTCAATAGGCCAAGGGGTACGGCAAATACCGTCTTCACGCTTGCGACAGTTAACAACGTCTTCATTAGTTAGCGTTTCGATACCAACAATAGAGCGCGTTTGACGAATGCCGACTTCTACACCGGTGTCGACAACGAATGCCTGTTCACAACCAGGAACAAAGTTATTCAAGAAACGGGCGTACTCACGAACTTGGCGACGACCGAACACTTCGGCTTCTGTGAAATCTTCAGGATCAATGACGTTCAGCATGCGTCCATCTTGACCTGCAAGGCGTGTCGCATTAACCATCAGCTCATTCGCGCGTGTGGTCGGAAAAATCCAAATCTTATGACGTGGCAACTGGTATTCGCCGCTTTCGTTGGCTGCAAGAATATTTTCGGTGACTTTTGGAGGGCAGATCGTGTCGTTGCCGTAGTAGTCGAGATAAGTGTCCATATCGACACCGCCAAAACGGAAGAACATGGTTGGGTTTTGAATACGACCATTGTCGCCAAAGTAATAATCCATGCCCGCACGAGCTACCACAGCAGCATCACCAGAAGCGTCGATGATCTGTTTACTTAAGATGATACTTTGCCCTGCGTTTGATTCGATGATCACGCCTTTAAATGTGTCACCTTCCATGATCACGCCAGTGACTGACGTATGGAATAGAGTTTTGACATTTGCTTGCTCTAGGAAATCATCAGCAACTTCACGCCACATCAAAGGATCGTGCGTCACTGTGTACGTTTTACCGTAACGCTGTGGAGCAGTGACACCACCTTTGTTTTCTAATGCTTGACGAAAACGTTCTGTAAAACCGAATACTACTTGTTCTGGCTGTGCATTTTCATCGTCCGATGCCATGTACATACCACAAATAGTGCCAGATAAGCCCGCGACGGCAGCACCACCGCAAAAACCGTATTTCTCAATTAACCAAGTGTTCTTACCTAGACGACCAGCCGTTTCAGCTGCGGCAACACCAGCAGGACCTCCGCCAATGACTAGCACTTCTACTTCAGCCAAAACAGGTAGATCAGGAGTGTGTTCATAACGACGGATAATGTTCCAAGATTTCATTCTTACCTCACTAATAGATGACTGATGTTCATCTGATATATCAGTTGTATGTTTTTAATATATTCGTATTTCTTTTTTTGGTACAATGGCAAAACTTCTTATCGTGAGATTGCTCACTAAAAGATTGATCAATGGAATAGGAACGAGAATGACCGTAAATTCAGTCAATAAGACAGAAGTTGCATACAGCAAACTTGAAAAAATGATCATCTTCCGCGAATTAGAACCAGGGAGTATGGTCAGTGAAAAGCAGTTGGCAGAAGAGTTAGAGCTTGGGCGAACGCCAGTTCGAGAAGCGTTACAAAGATTGGCTTATGAATGTATGGTTGAGATCCACCCGCGACGTGGAATTCAAATCCCAGCAATCTCTGTCGAGAGCCAACTAAAGATCCTAGAAGTCCGTCGCGACATTGAAGCCTTATGTGTCAACTACGCTGCCTCGCGAGCAAGTGTTGAAGAGAAGCAGCAGATGTTAATGTTGGCTGAGCAGTTAGAAGCTTGTGCAGAAAACAAAGATGACCTGCTTTACGCGTCTTTACTTAAAGAAATCCATACCTTGCTCGTCAAAGCTGCATGTAATGAATATCTACAGTTAGCGATGGCACCACTACAAGGTTTATCCCGTCGCTTTTGGTTTGCATTTAAAAACCAAGACTCAGATTTGGTTGAAGCATCTTCTCTTCATGCTGCCGTTTTACGCGCTGTCAGCCATACTGATGCCGAGGAAGCGGTCACGGCATCACATCGCCTAAATGACTACCTAACTGATGTGGCTTATCGAACGATTAAGCCGAGGAAGTAAAGAAGGTTTCTTCTTCAGCGTTAGCCGATTGAGCCGAGCAAGCAACTGCTCGGCTTTTTTGTCTACGAAGTGCACGACCTCTTACAAACGCTTACGTGGCGACTGTGTGGTTATGAAATAATTTTCTTCATTACTTTGGTGGCTTGCTTGGATTTGTAGAGAGATAGATTATGAGGAGAAGCAAAGGGTTTACTTTGTTAGAGCTGGTTATTGTTGTCGTTGTATTGGCCCTCGTGTCTGTCACTTCTGCACCTCGAATTTTAGGTTTTTTTAGTGATGGACGCGTGGCAAAATTAAAAGAAATCGAAGCGGTGATGAAAACAGGCTCGGATATTGTGTTCTCTAAGGCCCTGACTCAAGGCCTTGAAAACCAGTGTTATACCTATATCGATGACATTTATACCTGTAATGGGTATCCCACTGCACACCGAGATAATGTTTTGCGGAGCTTTAATATCGATGCTGAGCAAGTTTACGTTACAAACAAAGGCAGTGATGCCGCGGGTAGGGAAGCGTTTATTGGCTTTACGAAAGATAACGTGTGGCACAAGAAATGCTACGTTTATTACAAAGATGCTGTCTCCGGCGGTAGCGTTACGGTCGCCTCATTTACCGAAGATTGCTGATTACATGAAGAGCGTTGATTACATAAAGAGAAAAAGCGGCTTTGAAGCCGCTTTTTGAATTTCGTCGTCTTAAAATCGTATAGATTAAGGCTGTTGCTTAGTTGGTGCTAATGCAATTTCACGGATGCAAACGTTTTGTGGCTGCTGGTAAGCAAATACAACTGCACGTGCGATGTCATCAGCAGCAAGAACGCCGCCCATGTCCTCTTTCCATGCACCGTAACCATCTTTGATTTCTTGCGATGTTGTGTGAGAAAGCAGTTCGGTTTCTACCGCACCTGGGGCAATTGTTGTTACACGAACATTCGATGCTGCGACTTCTTCACGAACGTTTTCAGAAATCGCGTGAACCGCAAATTTAGTACCACAGTAAGCTGCGTGATCAGGGAACGTTTTCTTACCTGCGATTGAGCTGATGTTGATGATAGTACCGCTGTTACGTGATTTCATTGGTGCAAGCACAGACTGCATGCCGTTTAGCAGACCAAGTACGTTCACGTCGAACATGCGTTTCCATTCTGATGCATCTTGTGTGTCAATTTGACCAAGTAGCATCACACCTGCGTTGTTTACTAGTGCATCAGCTGGACCAAATTTCTCTTCCGCTTTCGCAATCGCAGCTTCAAATGAAGACTTGTCTGTTACGTCTACTTTCTCACATAGCGTGTTTGGCAGGTTTAGGGCTTCCAAACGTTCTACACGACGAGCAAGAAGAAGAAGTGGGTGACCTTCATCGCTTAGACGACGGGCAATTGCTTCACCGATACCAGAACTTGCACCTGTAATTACAATCAGTTTTTTCATCTTTTGTTTCCTTCATCTCTTTGTTTGAGAGTTGCTTTTGTATGAGAGCAGCTTTTAGTTAAGAACATCTATCTCGCTGCGATGTAGGTATATTAAGGAAATGGCTTTTGTTGATATATATCACTTTAGGTAAAACACTGTTGTTGTATAGCAACAATCAATGGTCACTCGATGAAAAATTGGCGATAAAAAAGGCGCACTGAGTACGCCTATCTTTTCTGTCTGTGTGATTAAGCTGGTTGCTCTTGAGTGCACACGACACTGTTATCACTGCCAAAACCATTTGGTACGTAGGCATCCGCTTGTGGGTCGTTTTCCCACTCAGCTTCGTTAAATAGGTAACGGAACTGAATATTCTGTTCTTTCGGCAAGCGTGTTTTAAATTTAAACTGTCCACTTTTCTTCACGAGCTTCATTGGTTCTGGTTGCCAGTTGTTAAAGTCGCCTGCAATTTGAATCGACTCCCACTGGTTTTTGTCTAGCTCGAACGTGACTTCGACTTCGTCTTTTGTTTTAAAGAATCTCTTTTTAAGCATTAATCTTTCCTTGTTTGTACAAAAACTGATCTAACTATTACTCAGGTTTCATAAGGATTTCAAGTGTTATCGGCATTGCAGTCGGTATCGAGTGTCAGAATCCTCTGGTTTGTGAACGTGCTACTAAGTGATTGGCTTGTATGAAAAGAAGGATTCTGTATGATGAAGATTCACCATATTTTGAAGAAGTTGTATGCCGAGTTTTAACCGTACATTCCTGACGACAATGCTTTGTCTATTAGCCATGTTGCTAACGGGTGTCGTGTCGAGTGTGCGTGCAGCAACGGCACCAATTGATGTGAGTTCAAACAAAGACCCTGTCGCTGAACTTCATCAAAAAATGGGTGTAGATAATAAGGATTGCATCGAGTCGCACCATAGTGATCACTTGATGGAAAAAGGGCAGCAAGCACATACCAGTTGCAGCTCTTCCTGTATCGTGAAAATTCCAACTAACCTTTTGCAAGATGATGTCATCTTGCTCCCGCATAGCCTCGCACTGATCGATAAATCACCCACACCGAAAGCAGTGACTGTGGTTTATAAACCTTACCGTCCTCCTATTGTTTGATCCTTTTATTCATCACAAACCAGCCCTGCTGGGCTTTTTAAAAACTCACTAATGAATACGGCACACGTGTGCCTGAAGGAATCAAACATGAAAAAGCTATTTGCTCTTTGTAGCACTCTATTACTGGCATTCACTGCTCACGCTGCGCAATTTGAAGCGGGTAAACATTACAAAGTGTTGGACGTAGAGAAGTCGAAGAAACCGACAGTAACCGAATTTTTCTCTTTCTATTGCCCACACTGTTACAAATTTGAATCAGTCATCGATAACCTAAAACCATCGCTACCAAAAGACGCGAGTTTTGAGAAAGTACATGTCGCATTTATGGGCGGCAATATGGCGGTGCCGATGGCGAAGTCATACGCGACAATGGTGTCTTTGGGCGTAGAGAAGACGATGGTACCGGCGATGTTTGCTCAAATTCACCAGAAACGTCAAGCACCTCAAAATGAAGCTGAATTGAAGCAAATCTTTGTGGACAATGGGGTAGATGGTAAGAAATTTGATGCGGCATACAACAGCTTTGCCGTAAACTCGATGCAAAAGGGTTTCGATAAGCAGTTTAAGCAAAGTACGTTGACTGGTGTTCCGGGGGTGGTTGTTAACAACAAGTACATCGTATTACCGAACGAAATCCGAAGCTACGATGAGTACAACAAGTTGGTAAACTACTTACTAACGCTTTAATTATAAAATGAAAAATGGCGACCAATGAGGTCGCCATTTTTTTGTTTTGTTCGCTTTAGCGTAGGACGGCTGTGCAAGCTGCTGTTGGCATATCGGTCATAAAGATCGCGTTTGGGTAAAACAAGCTCGCCATGGTGACGGCAACGTTACAAGGTTGGGCTATAGTGGTTTTCACCACGGTATTTAAAACCATGCCAGTGTTATTCACCGTATTGACCGCAGCTTGATGAGCTTGGTAAGACACGCAACCTGCTGTTGCGTTGATAACTGCAGTACTAAAAAGAAGTTTACGAAAAAACATATTCATATCCTTTGTGAATGCTTTTGAGTACTTATATGCTTGCCTGTTCATAATTGGAACAAAACAGTGTTCAAAATTGCTATAGGTTCACGAAATGAACATTGTTTTATATAACAACAGTAATTTTGTGATCTGGTAGGTGGACAGACCAGATTATGCAATTAAAACCAACCCATGTATGAGCACTACGCCTGTCGTGAGCTTGCCTCGCATCATCTGGTAACCTTTTGGCTCCGCCTCTTTTTCTATTTTTCGAATCAGCTTTTCCGCGTACCAAACGGCAATGTAACCAGCAGCCAATAACAGAGTTGCAATCACATAGTGTTTGTTACCTTGTAGTAGCGCTCCCCAAGCGAGTAGGACAAATAAATTACTGAGCACCAATGCATTGCGACTCAAGCGGTGATAAAAATGATCAATAGCATTGCCCCAAAGTACCCCTGAGAGAAAACTCAAAATCACTGCACTGTAAGCGATAAAAAATTGTTCCCCAGACAAGTTAAACAAAGTCCTTTCCGTAACGATGAGAACCAAGCTGAACAGAAATGGCAACAGCCCCAAATAACCCAATTGCAACATCGTCGTACGTGTGGTTGTCATAGCAGCCTTCCTTACAGTTGCTGTTCAATTATGTTAGTAAGCGTAGTACTTGTTGGAGAGGTTGAGCTTGGGAAGGTCGCGACGACTTTGCCTTCTTTATTGATCAAGAACTTGTAGAAGTTCCATTTCGGTGTAATGCCCGCTTGGGTACTGATCTGGGTAAATACTGGATTTGCATCCTCACCTAGGACAGACGTTTTAGCCATCATAGGGAAGGTGACACCATAGTCGAGGTAACAGATTTTTGCGGTCTTCTCTTCGCTACCACGGTCTTGACGAAAGTCGTTACTAGGAAAGCCGACAACTGAAAAGTTTTGATCTTTGTACGTTTGGTGTAGCTGTTCCAGTTGCTCGAATTGGGGAGTGAAGCCGCATTGGCTCGCGGTGTTCACAACCAATAGTGTTTTGCCTTTAAAGGCATCACACAGGGCTATTTCTTCTGTTGAATTGAGAAGTCGTTGCTTACCTTGCAAGATATCTGGGCAACTCGATGCAAAAGTCAAAGAGCTGGTGGAGAGTAGTGTCGCGATAAGTGCGCTGCGAGTAATTCCTTTCATGATGTTGATTCCTTTTATTTTTACTAAGTATAACTACTAGAAAAGGAACCAAATCGATCAAAAAAGCCGCTGAGTTCAGCGGCTTTTTACTAGAGCAAATACGTGTTGATTACGCTAGCTTCAAATCAAATTGATTACGGTAAGCAACCATATCTTCGATGGTCAGTACTGGCATGTTGTGTAAACGACCAAACGCGACGATCTCTGGTGTTTTTGCCATAGTGCCATCTGGATTTGTCACCTCACATAACACGCCAGCAGGCTGCAAACCAGCCATTTGCATTAGATCGATAGTGCCTTCTGTGTGACCACGGCGAGTCATTACGCCACCAGGACGAGCGCGTAGCGGGAACACGTGACCAGGACGAGCCAAGTCGTCTGGTTTTGCATTTGGATTAGCAGCTGTTTTGATGGTCGTCACGCGGTCAGCGGCAGAAACGCCAGTTGTTACACCATGTTTTGCTTCAATAGAAACCGTGAAAGCCGTTTGGTTTGCGCTGTTGTTGTTTACAACCATTGGTGGCAGTTCCAACTTGTCTGCTTGAGCATCGGTCAGACACAGACAAACAATACCGCTGCATTCGCGGATCATAAGAGCCATTTGCTCATTGGTTAAGTGCTCTACGGAATAAATGATGTCGCCTTCGTTTTCACGATCTTCATCGTCGAGAAGAAGTACGCCACGACCTTCTTTAAGTGCGATAAGTGCGTTTTCAACGCGAGTAATTGGGTCGCCAAATTCGGCAAGTAGTGATGACTGATTCATGGTTAACTCCTAAATATCACCAGAATCAGGGCGGTATGAGGGATCGTCACATTTTATGCATGCGCTGAGCCGCCAACGGTAAGTTGGCACAAACCCACGCAATAAAAATGCGATCCAAAAAGAAGTGCACCAGTGTTCATCAACAAAGAACGTTGAGGAAAACGCTGATGTTTTCTTATTCTCTTTCATCCGGACTATAACCGTCGGCTCTGGCATCTCACCAGATCTGCTGACCTCGACGAATCGAGCGCTCGCGGGCTCACTCACAAGAGTATACCGCCGGTGGGGAATTTCGCCCCGCCCTGAGAACATTGAATCCAACCAATATGGTCAGAAGTAAAAAACTCCGACACTCAAATGAGTGGTCGGAGTAGGGATAGTACTGCGAACGCCTTGGCTTGAAAAGTAGATTGCAACTACTTGATGGAAAAGTGCGCTATCGGCTGAAGTGATCAGTTTTGATAAAGTGATCAATCTGTGCAGGCACGTAGGTGTTGTATATAAGGCTGGTATGAGTTTGTTTGGTCTCAATATGGTCTTGCATGCCCTCTAAGCGTGTCTCATCGACAGTAACCGTACCGTCAGACATGGTGTTGTCTCTGTGCATTAGAATGGGTCTTGCACCAATTGCCATCGTGCCAGCGATGCTGCCAAGCTTTTGTGGGAAAGTCCAACTGTCCTCGTGCTTATTCAGACCATGGTATGGTGAGTTACCAAGAATCGCACCTAAACCTAAATCCTGAATGCGAGTCACGATGGAAGCGCCTTTCAGCGGTGAGCCAATTGCAACAACGTGAGAAACGAGGCTTGTCGATGGTTTTCTGCTTGCGAGGTATCGTTTAATCATCAAGCCACCTAGGCTATGACCCACTAACACATTAGCAGTCAACGGGTTAAGCGCTTTGTCGATGGAGTTAAATAGCGATTCTTCATTAATTGAAACCGTGTTGTAACTCAATACTTGGGTCTCGTAGCCCAGCTTTCTCAGCTTTTGGCTAAGAGGCTGCATGACCAGCCCATGCATATAAAGACCATGTAAGATGATGATTTTCATAATACCTCCTAGATTTATGATGTTGATTTTATCCTACTAAATTCTCCACAGGGCTACTGTCAGCGAATTAGCAAATCTTGCACTTCTTTTTGTAACAAATGGCGATCTAGTGTGGCTGGTTGCAATAACTCACCGATATTGACTTCGATACGAGACCAAAAGCGAGTAGGGCGTTTAGTTAACGCATGTCCATTTTTGTGACTGAAGAAAGATCCCCATAAGCCTTTTAACGCCATTGGAATCACGGGTACAGGTGTACGCTTTAAAATCTTCTCAACACCGGGTCTGAACTCGCCTAGTTCGCCATTTGAGGTCAAGCGACCTTCAGGGAAGATACAAACAACTTCATCGTTACTAAGAGCCTGCTCAATCTGTTCGAAAGCTTTTTTGTAAGTCTCTGCGCATTTGCGTGGAGAGCAAATTGGGATGACGCCAGCATGGCGGAAAACGTATTTAAGAACAGGCAGCTCGCTGATTGATTTGTCCATCACAAATCGCACAGGGCGGGTTGATGTGCCCATTAGAATCAAAGCATCTACATAGCTCACATGGTTTGCCACAATCAGAGCTGCACCTTGCTCTGGGATGTGCTGACGACCAGTTACGGATACTCGGTACAAACAGTGGCTTAGTAAGTAGCTAACAAAGCGCTGAGTAAACTCAGGTACTTGGCGGTAAACGTAGACAGCTACGATGAAGTTACCGACGGCCAAAATGGCAAACAGTTCAACGATAGAGAACTCTAAAACACTTAAGATCAAGATTGAAACAGCAGCAGAAGCGACCATAAATAGTGCATTCATTATGTTATTGGCTGCAATAGATTGAGCACATTCGCCTTCCTCAGAGCGTGATTGGATAAACGCATAAAGGGGAACAATAAACACACCGCCGCTCACACCAACCAAGAACAAATCGATCATCACTCGAATATGCGAAGACTGAGTAACAAAGTTATGTATATCGTAATACTGACTTGGAAAAGATTCGATTGCAGGCACCGCCCATAAAAGGTCTGCACTGAAAATTGTTAAGCCCAAAATACCAAATGGCAGAATGCCCAGTTCTACTTGATTGAAAGACAACTTCTCACATAGCCATGAACCCGTAGCGATACCAATTGAAAATAGAGCCAATAATAGAGAAACCACAGTGCTGTCTGCGAATAAGTGTTCGCGAGCAAAATTTGGAAATTGGGTCAGGTAAGTTGCGCCCATAAACCAGAACCAACTGATGGCTAGAATCGACATCCAAATACCGCGTTGTTTTTGTGCCAGTTTGAGCGTTTTCTTCAAACCAGTAATAGGCTCGAGCTTTACTTTGTCACTTTTCTTACTTGGCAGAGAAGGGATGTTAGCGCTGCTTAACAGGCCAAGCAGAGATAGCGTAATCACAATGCAAGAGGCGATAATCATGCCGTTTGGAACTGCGAGCAATAGACCAGCGCTTAATGTACCAATCAGAATCGAAAGGAAAGTCCCCATCTCAACCCAAGCGTTACCTTTCACTAGTTCATTCGACTTTAGCGCTTGAGGAAGTAGAGCGTATTTCACTGGACCGAAATAAGCCGATTGAGTACCAGTCATGAAGAGGAGGACGAGCATCAGGATAGCACTCTGCGTCATAATGGCAGTCGCAGCGCAACTCATGATCACTAATTCAATAAGTTTTAAGCGGCGGATCAATTTTGCTTTGTCCATGTTGTCTGCAATCGCACCTGCGTGGGCAGAAAACAGAAAAAAGGGAAAGATAAACAAGCCAGCTGCAAGGTTAACAAAAAGGTCAACCGACATTGGCAGCGAGTCAATTTGGCTGTACGTCACCATCAGTAAAAGAACATTTTTGTAGATATTGTCGTTCAGTGCACCAAGGCACTGAGTGACGAAATAAGGGAAGAATCGTTTAGTGAGAAACATGCTGGCTCCGTAAAGGCGAAATAGCGTTGAGATGGGAGCACTTTAAAGGCTTGGCTTTAGGAAGCCAGTGTGAAGAAAAGAGTTACGTTATGAGAAACCAAAAGTAACACTTAATGCTACTTTTGATTGCATAAATTCGTGATTTGATACGAACTGGTGCTTTTATGTATTACGAGTATGAATTTAGTGTCGGAACCAGACACTGAGCATTCTCAATGTGACAAATAGGATGAAGCCAGACAATCCTATAAAGCCCAAAGCAATGAGATAAAAAAACAGACGTACCATGCGAGCTTTCATTCGTTTGAAAAAGCCAAGGCTTGGCGTAAGCTCTGGAACATGCTGAAAGCTTGAGATCATCACCCAAGCGGCAAGAGCCCATAAAGCCGCTACACCACTCGGAATCAGATAAGACTCTTTAACCATATTGGAAAGTTGCAGAAGCGTTGCAACGAACACAGCAAAACCACCAAATGCAATTAACACGAATAAAGGGAGAATAGGTCTTGTCTTGATAGATAGGCTTTTGAGTTTATCGAGCATCAGGTAGTCCCTATTTACGTTCCCAAGGCTTAAACAGCGGAAATGTCCAGCGACGCATGGCAATCACTAGAGAAGTACCGTGTTTCTCGTTCATGTCTAATGAGTCGTCGCTTTGGCAGATTTGGTAAAACTCATCAATGACCTTCTGTAGCTTCTGTTGCATCTTTTTGTTTGTTGGCAAGCTCATCAGCCCCGTCGCCATCACCAGTTTTTCATCTTCGGCGGAGAAATAGCTTTGGAAGAAGGCATCTTGAACTTGTTGTTGGAAGAAACGCTGAATAGGACCGCCGGTGTGCCAACGAAAAGTCGGGGAGATACGCAGACGAATCTTATTGCCTGGTAGCAAGTCAATGATATTGAGGCGGTCGAGTTGTGCGAGCTTTTGTATGAGCTCCAATTCATCAAAGGTGTATTGCTCGATGATTTGCTCGAAGCGATAACCATTAACCACACATACCGCAACAAGCAACAAGCCTTTATCGTCGACCAGCTGCTTTTCTTGCTCTAACGTGAGCGATTCCAGCCCTTTGTTACGTGCCGCTGATAGCTTAAACAATTCTGCCATTTCCAAACCAATTAGTTGACAGATTCGCTCCAACCGATCGAGGCTAATTTGACTGCCTTCTGCCAATAAGCGCTTTACGGAACCTTCGCTTAAGCCCAAGTGTTTTGCTACATCGACATAGTGTATACCGGACAACTTGAGCTGGCGTTTAAGCTCTTTAATTAGGTTGTGACTTTCCGACATATTAACCTTCTACTTCTTGGCGCAACTGTTCTAGGTAAGATTGCATAAATGCTTTACGCTTCACAGCTTCTTCATACGCCGCTTTGGTGTTCATCGTATCTACAATTTTAAACAGTTTGGTTTGGAAGTGATCGATGGTGAATCGTTTATCTTCCAGTTCTCGATGCTCTGCAAACATATCCTGTTCGTTATACAAGGTGGCATCAAATAGCGTGCTGACTTGAATACAGCGTGTAACGCCAATAGCGCCAAGCGCATCTAAGCGGTCTGCGTCTTGGACGACCTGAGCTTCCAAAGTATTCGGCGTAATATTGGCGCTAAAACTGTGCGATTCGATCGCGTGGGCAATGGCGTCATGGTATTGAGCAGGGTAATCGATACTTTCAAGAAACGAAATGGCTTTGGTTGCCGCAATAGCGGAGCTTTGTTTACGGTTTGGGTGATCTTTGGGATAGGTGAAACAATCATGCAAATAGGCTGCGGGTAACACAACTGCTAACTCAGCGCCTTCTTGAAGTGCAAGTTGGCGAGCTGTCTTGACTACGCGGCGGACATGGCTGAGATCGTGAGCCGCATCGGTTTGCATCTCTTGTTGCATAAATTGAAGGAACTGAGACTCAAATCGGTTGAGCTCTGATGTATTGAGTTGAGACATGGATTTCTTCTAAAAAATAAAGGCTTAGACAGAGTATGCCTAAGCCTTTATTAAATTGCCAAATGAGACGTTGTTATTGCGATGTTACGATGAATACGTTGTCGTTTTATTGTGTACGAGTGAAGCGGAACGTCTGCACTTTTTGCTCTGCTCCGTCGATGTATGCATAGCTATCGATGGTCCAAACGTTTGGACCTGCGAAACCTAGTTCCACACGTACATCACCGGTTGGAATTCCTTGATAGATAACGTCGTTAATGTTCATCGGATAAAAGTTGTAGCGATTGCTTTGCGCTTGTTGCTCGCCTGCAAATGCGACCGATACATCTTTTGCTTGGTTAGTTAATGTCAATTGATAGCCAGCTTGTTGGTCGAACGTGAATGCGGCATTAAGGTCAACACCTTGCGAGTTGGTCACCTTAATATTTGCTTCTGTTGTTTTCGCCAGAGAACCGTGCGCTTGTAAGCCGTCTAAGCCTTTAAAATCGCGATTGTGGTTTTGGATGTTTACGTTCCAATCCCCAACAAAGTTATCGATTTCTTGCCATTGCTGAGGTGCGTTGGTGGTTGCTGTATTCTGACCGCCATTGATGCCACCAATCGCTTCGTTACGGCTATCATGGCGAATGTTTTCTCGATTGTTGTGAATATCTGCGCCAGCTCCTGCTACTCCGCCAGCAACACCACCTGCGACAGCGCCTTTCATTGCAAGCTCTGCGTCGCCAGTTAATGCGCCCATAGTAAGACCGAGAAGTGCACCGCCAGCGGCTCCTTGTTTTGTTAATGCATTTGGATCGTCTTCTCCCGGAGTCACGCATCCTGCAAGTAAGGGAAGAGATAGCGCCGCGACCAATGTTGTTTTGTTGAAAATGTTCATGTGTTCACTCCGAGATGTTTGGTTCGGAGCTATTATTGAACGCTGTTTGATTGTGAATCCACTTATCTCGCTGATAACCGTCAGTTATCACATGCAAACATTTTTATTAAAAAGCTCAAATCTTAACTGAATAGCTCGATAAAAAAGAGATAAAGAAAAGGGTCAACATCGCTGTTGACCCTATATGGTTTTATTCTTTTATTTTATAAGTACTAATTTTGACGTTGTTAGTGGTAAATCTACTTTGGGCGATTTTTGGCTTTTTAATATAAAGCTCAACTAACTTGCTAACTTTAGTGCTTGTTCAACACGAGTGCAAATATTTATTACGTAAACTATCTATATTATGAAATATAATTTGAAGTAATATCACAACAGATAACAATCTAAAATGGTGGAAATAGCGCAAGATCGCTTGTGCTGTCTCATGTTTGAGCCAAGCATAAACTGGATCGCCATTTTGTGATCTGGATCAATATTAATCCTCCTTCAGAGGGATAGCATTCACGCGAAATTGAGAATTATAAATTGAGCCCAAGCTATGCAGGATTTATATGAGCTAGAGCGTAAGTTGGTGGAATACGGCGCAGACATGAAAGGCTTAAAGGTTGTTCCTGCAATCATTGATCAAGATGGCAAGGTTGTTTATTTAGGGAATACACCCTCGTTGCTAAGAAATGTCATTAGTTGCCGTAGACAGCTAACGCAACGCGTAAAGAAATAAAAAAGGGTCTGATGCAAGTCAGACCCTTTTTTGTATGTGCAGATTAGAGATTAACGCTTGTACGTTACTTGCTCTTGTTGACCAAGGTGAATGTGCGTTGTTGCCGGTTGAGTTTCAGCAATGACTTTACCGTGGCGAACAGAGTAGCGAACAGGTACTTGGCGGCGCACTGCATCAAAACCATTTTCTGCAGGAAGGATAAGCAAGCTACCTGGCTTACCTGCTTCAATGCCGTGTTTGTCTTGAATGTTCAGTGTGCGTGCTGAATTGGTGCTGATCAGATCAAGTGAGTTGTTGATTTGGTCGTAACCCATTACCTGACATACGTGCAGACCCATGTGCAGAACTTGCAGCATGTTTGCAGTGCCTAGTGGGTACCAAGGATCAAAGACGTCATCGTGACCAAAACATACGTTGATGTTGGCGTTCAACATTTCTTTTACACGAGTCACACCACGGCGTTTCGGGTAATCATCGAAGCGACCTTGAAGGTGGATGTTCACCAATGGGTTTGCAACAAAGTTGATGCCAGACATGCGTAGCAGACGGAACAGGCGAGATGCGTAAGCACCGTTGTAAGAGCCCATCGCCGTTGTATGGCTTGCGGTTACCTTGTGACCCATGTTGAACTTGTGCGCTAGCGCTGCAAGTGTTTCAACAAAGCGTGATTGCTCGTCATCGATCTCATCACAGTGTACGTCGATCAAACGGTCGTATTTCTGTGCCAGTTCGAAAACGTAGTGCAGAGACTCGATGCCGTACTCACGAGTGAATTCAAAGTGAGGAATAGCACCAATAACGTCAGCACCCAACTGAACTGCCTCTTCTAGCAATTCTTTGCCGTTCGGATAAGACAGAATGCCTTCTTGTGGAAACGCAACGATTTGGATGTCTACCCACTCTTTCATTTCTTCGCGTACTTCTACCATTGCTTTTAGAGCAATTAGAGTAGGGTCAGAAACGTCAACGTGAGTACGAACGTGCTGTACACCGTTTGCAATTTGCCACTTAAGTGTTTGTTTCGCGCGTGATTTTACGTCTTCAATCGACAACATTTCTTTGCGCTCAGCCCAACGCTCGATACCTTCGAAAAGTGTACCAGAGATGTTCCAGCTCGGCTCACCAGCGGTTTGCGTGGTGTCTAGGTGAATGTGCGGCTCACAGAATGGCGCGACAGCCATGCCACCCTCCGCATCAAGAGTGTCACCTGTGTAATCTAGTTCTACATTATTGTCTTCAATACGCTTGAATTGACCATCCTCAATCAAAATTTGCTGGAGACCTTCCTGTCCCTTAAGCGTTGCGTTCTTGATCAATAGTGTTGTCATGATGGTTCCTTACGCTGGCTGCTGTGCCAGTGTCTTTTTATTAAGAATAGGATTTAGAATCAGGTAGCTGATTGTGCCGCCTAGTACCGCGTTCACAGGTACTACGCCCGGAAGGAAGTGACCTGCTGCAACGCCAATCGCTACCGCGATAATGCCAGCCCAGTTGACTGTTTGGAACTCTGCTGCTGCGAAATTTTTGTAACGTTTACGGTTCATGAAGAAGTCCGCAATAATGACGCCACCAATTGGTGGAATTGCAAGCGATAGGAAGGTTAACCAGCCTACAAAGTTATTGTACAGCCATAGTGCGCACAATGTACCTATTAAACCGTTTGCCATAGAGATGTATTTACTTGGCAAGCCTGTGATGTTGGAGAATCCGAGACCTGATGCGTAAAGCGCATTGTCATTGGTTGTCCAGATGTTTAAGCCAAGCACGATGATAGCTGGGATAAGAAGACCTTGCGCAATCATCACTTCTGAAATGTCTGATTGACCGGTTACTGCGGCACCTGCGGCACCGAAGATGAACATCAATGAGTTACCGATGAAGAATGCCACCATTGTGACCATCACGGCACCTTTTGGCTTTTTGCCGAAGCGTACGAAGTCTGCAGTTAGTGTCCCTGCACTGACAAATGAGCCAACGACCATTGCTAGCGCTACAGAAAAGTCGATAGGTTGTGCTGGTTGTACTTTTTGTAGCTCAGCTACACCACCAACGCTGTTTACCGCTTCGACTACTGAGTAACCACCAAGCAGAGCAATCGCTGGTACTGCAATCGCTGAAAGTACCATTAGTGCAGAGATACCGAAGTAAACCGTTGCAGTCATGAGTAGACCAGAAATGATAATGAGTGTGTTTGTGTCAATGCCTGTTGCTTTGTTTACTGGAATTGCAAACATAGCCACGCCAACACCAAACCAACCAACTTGTGTGCCGCCAAGAAGAGCGGAAGGGAGCCAAGAGCCTTTAGAGCCAAATGAGAAACGAGCAAGGAGGTGAGTAGAGAGACCAGTAGAAGCGCCGATGTAACCGAGGAAAGAAGTGTAGATGCCGAGGATTAGGTTACCAATAAGAACAGCGAGGAAGAAATCATCAAAAGAAAGTCCGGTACCGAGCGAACCGCCTGTCCACATACTTGCGGAGAAGAAAGTGAGTCCCAACATTACCATGGTTAATGATGCAACACCCTTTCTGGCAGTGTTAGGAACCGGTCCAAGACTGTAGTTATTGTCTGCAGCCATTTTTACCTCCGCAAAGAAAATTAAAACGAATTATAGATCCCAATTTCTGGGCAAACGGCGCGTATTATCGTGATGTAAATCTCATAGTCAATGAGTTTTTTGTCACTTAAGCGTTTGCTTTAAGGTTTTTATTTATTAATGCTTTTTAAAACATGGTGTTATGGTTTTTTGAAAAATCAAAAAAGTTTAGCTACAAGTGGGTTTTGTTTTCTGTAATGTGTAATGAAATCGGTGTTATTGGTGGTTCGTGGTTATGATGTCATATTTATGTGGTTTGTTTATAAAATTGCGATTTGATTGATTTTAGTGATGGTTGGCAAACGTTTTTATGAGCTTGCTGGTAACCGTTGTTTGTTATTTAATCGAAAGGCGATTTGTAAGCTTATTCTTTTGTGAGTTTGACTTGATGATTTGGGTTAAGTGGGTATTTATAACGGATAACGTCGTAACTTTTACTTGTGTAATCGATTGTAAAGTTATTCAATAAGGTTGATTGCTGAGCGCGGGAGGGTAAATCGAAGAAGTTGGAGAAGGAATAGACAAAAAAATAGCCAACCGCAAAGAGTGCGATTGGCTTATATACTTGTGAACAAATTCAAGTTCACTAACAACGTCAGTTGGCTAGGTGACCCTCGGCTTAAGAAGGGTCACTTTAAACAATGCAGTTAGTGTGCCAACTTTAAAACCACCGAAAAAACACGGTTTCTGTGATATGAGTTGCCTAAATTTAACTGTTTGTTGCAAATTGCAAATGCGGATTGCAATTTGTAATTATAATGCTAATGATGAATTAATTAACTAGAGTAATTCTTTTTATAACATTACTAGGCTTGCGGTACCTAAGAAGGCAAAGAAGCCAACGACATCCGTTACCGTGGTCAGAATCACTGAGCCCGCCAATGCTGGATCGAGTTTGAGCTTGTCTAAAACTATTGGGATAAGCACACCAAATAAGGCTGCAGTAACAATATTGACGATGATCGCCAGAGCAATGGTGCCGCCCAATACGGGAGATTGGAACCAAAGCCCTGCTAAACCACCGATGATCAGCGCCCACAGCAATGCATTAAGAGAGCCGATTCCCAATTCGTTTTTGAGTAATGCAAAACGGTTACCTGGAGTGATCTGGTTTAATGCCATAGCACGAACCATCAGGGTCAGTGTTTGGCTACCAGCGATACCACCCATTGAGGCTACTATTGGCATCAGCACAGCAAGGGCGACCACCTGCGCAATCACGTCTTCAAATAGACCAATGGTGACGGAGGCTAGAATTGCAGTGAGTAAATTTATACCCAACCAAACTCCACGCTTTTGCGAACTCTTTAAAACAGGGGCGAATAAGTCATCGCCTTCGTCCATACCGGTACCCGCCATCAAACGTGCTTCGTAGATTTCACGTTGAGTACTCAATGCAAATTGCCAATCCACTTCACCGATCAGGGTTTGATCCGCATCGGTAACCGGAAGTGCCGGAAGCGCACTGTGCTCAAGTGCTTCCACTGCTTCCGGAAGTTCCATTTTACTATCGAGTACGGTGACGGTCTCAATCGCTAAAGTTTTAAGGCGGATGTCAGCTTCACTACGCAAGATTTCATAGTAGTTTACCGCACCACGAAACTGTTTCTTACGGTTGATGAGATACACTTGCTGTGGTGTATCGTAGCTATAGCGCTCCATCAAGCGTCTTGCTTTACCAACGGTGATATTAAAAGGGAGGGTGATTATCTTACGCTCTGCCCAACGACCGAGTTGTTCGTCTTCGTATTCGTTCGCTTGATCATAAAGCTCAAGTTCATCTTTCTCGATAAGCTCTAGTGCTTCATTGATGAACTCTTCTGGCAGAGAGTCTGCCCATTCGATTAAAGATAAGTTATCTAGCTTGGCTAGCGTGAGCTTTAGCTCTATTTCCGATAATGCTTCGATGATAGAAAGGCGCACTTCAGCACGCATTTCCGTTAGTACATCAATATGTAGCTCTAGTGGTAATGCACGCCACAAGCGCACACGATCATCGATAGGAAAGGCTTCGAGGATAAGCGCAACAGCACCGGGCTCGAGACCGCATTCGATAGAATCATTCAAAGCGGTGACTTGATCCGCTTCGTCTGCTTGGACAATTTGTTCGATTAGAGTGGAGAGGTCTTGAAACTTACTCACCGAGCACCCCGACAGTCAGATTATTCTTATAGGCAGCTGATCAAGGTACTCGAAATTAGCAGAAAAACAATAGCCTATTGGTTACTTATCTGTAGGTAAGGTGAGACCAATTGGCGAATGTTCACTTTTGCGCCACTCCGGGCTGCCAGCAAGTACATTCCGCCGATCTTTCTATGTAGGAATAGGGCATCTGCTGGTGGCGTGTGCCAGTAGTCTTGCTCCATGCTTAGAATGGTTCCAGCTTCTCGAAGTTTCTGGGCTAAACCACTAGCTTTGAAGTCATAAGGCTCATCCACTAACATTGGCTCACATGCCATTTTTACCAAATCAAGAATCGCTTGGCGCTGCGTAGGCATGATGGTTGTGCTGAAGAAACCAATCTGTTCCAGTGCATCGTTCAAGCCTTGTTCGTCGTCGTTAACAACCGATGCAAAAGCTTGGCGATAACCAGTGCTGAATCGTTCGCTGTACTCGCGAGTCGCACCGAAATCTAACAAGCCGATTTGACGGGTGTTCTCTATGTATAAATAGTTGGCAAAGTTGGGATCGGTTTGCACCATCTTGAATTCGAACAGCTCTCGGAATAGCAATTCGAGCAGGCTGTGCATAACGAAGTCACGCGTATTTTGGTCATAGTGTTCAATTTGCTCAATCGGGCTGCCATCAATGAATTCCATAGCGAGAACGGATTCTGAACAACTTTCAGTGTGAATCTTTGGCACGACAAAATGAGGGTGATCCTTCAAAGCGTCATGATAACGAATGGCAAATTGCGCTTCTCGTGCGTAATCGGCTTCATCATGCAGTTGCTTTTTGGCTTCTTCCAGCAACCCTTTGTAATCAACAGACTCGGGAATCAACCCAACGACTTTGAGCAAAGTACCCACGTTGTCTACGTCGCTGTCGATGCTCTTTCTTATGCCAGGATATTGCACTTTGACTGCTAGGTTATCACCTCCGTCGCTGTAGGCTTGGTGTACTTGTCCGATTGAGGCACTGGCAATTGGCTTGAAGTTAAAGGACAGGAACTCGGCTTTCCAATTCGTCCCTAATGAACTTTCCATTACTCCATTTAGCTGTTTGGCTGGCATCGGGTCTGCGTTGGAGCGAAGGCGGGAGAGAATATCGGCGAGTTCAGGTTCTAAAACATCATCAGCATCCATTGAGAGCATTTGACCAAGCTTCATTGCAGCGCCACGCAAGTGAGCAAGTTGGTCTGTTAAACGCGCGATGTTTTGTGGCGTCAGCAACAGGTCTTTCGCTTTAGGTTTATTACCTTTGGCGATTTGTTTAGTGCCTTCTGCAATTACGTTGCCTGCGACACGGGTTGCAAGGGAAGCAAACTTGCTGAATCTTGAGATACGATGGGTAGGTAGGCTTCTTTCCTTTGCCGACATGAATCTTCTCCGCTTATGACTAACTATTTGTTATACGGGAAAAGTACGTGCTTGGATACAAATGAAAAGAAAACCGCCAGCAGAACTGGCGGTTTATGAGTTTAGATAGAGTAGAAGAAGTACAATTGAGACTTCATTCGGATGATGATGCCACGAATCACATCCAAGAACGCTAGGAAACCAATCGGCTTCTCACCGCTGACCCATGCTAAGCCAACCGAACCGACAGGGATATCGTAGCCTTCTGGCTCGTCAATCTTAAGGCGGACAAAGTGATGCTTATTCTGTAAGTTCTTGCCAGTTGTAGCGCGAACGGAATCATCCAAACCAAGTAGGTTGCCTTGTGACTCACCAGTCGCTTCAACAATGCCCTCTACGGTTGCAGAGAAGATCTTGCCAGGATAAACCGAAGAAGAGAATTCCGCAGGTTGACCTGGTTTGATGTTACGAATCGCTTGGTGATTGACGCGCATCAGAACATACTTCTCGTTGGTGTACATATTGATACGCGGCATCATCGAAACACGTTGACCTTCACGCAAGATAAAGTTGGTCACAAAGCCATCTGCTGGTGCGTGAACTTTTGTACTGTTCAAATCCCATTGCGCTTTTGCAATTTGCTCCTCAGCTTGGCGCAATTCAGCCTGTTTGGTTTCAACTGCTAATTCTGCTTTATGAATTGCCAGTTTTGCTCGTGAGATATCAACTTGTTTCTTCTTAATTTGAGATTCAAGAGTTAACACGTTGTGGCGTGCCATATCAACGGCACTCGATTGTTTGTCGATGTCGCTTTCCGTGATGGTGTTTTGGACCACACGGTTTTGTTCAACGTAACGATCGAGCATCTTTTTCTGCAATTTGTAGTCAACTTTCGCCGCTTCTAATTGGCTCTTGGAGGTTTCTAGATCTTGTACCAGAGCTTGATGGTTTGCTTCTTCAATCTCGATATCACCTTGTGCTGTTGCCAGTGCTACCCGAGCTGAATCAGCTGACACGTTTGCTTGGTTCAATGCGATCTCATATTGCGTTGGATCGAGTTCGTAAATGAGCTGACCTTTCTCAATCTGTTGATTTGGTTTGATGTAAATATGGTCAACTTTGCCTTTCACGTTGGTCGAATCTGGACGCAATTGGATGTGCGGTGATTGCACAACAGAGCCGCCAGATAAGTCCATAGGCGTGAAGTTAATGAGACCTACCCATACGAACATTAACCAACCTAAACCGCCAAGATAAGCGAACGATTTGGTTGCTTTGTTCCAAGGCATACCGACTAAACGGAGCAGGTAGATGAAGAGTGCCCATACCGCTAAACCTTCTAACATTATGCCTCCTCTTGTGGCTGTGTTTCTGTTTGCGGTTTACTTTTCCATGTATCACGCAGATTGATGATGGCTTTTTCCATATCAACGAATGCAAAGATTACGGCTAACACCCATACCCAGTGCCAGACAAATCCTATCCAGGTGAGGGCGGTGATAAGCCCTATCTGGTGATGGTCTTTGCTGTGTGCCTTATTGATTGGCAACTCATGGATTTTCCAAAAGCCGTAACATGCGCCAGCGACACTCGCGATTAAAACGACGGCAGCGACAACATGTAACGCTGTATCTGCGCCTGTTCCGACAAATGGGACACTCAGTAAACTCATTAAACACTCCTCTATCAAACTGTTGGCGTATTGTGATCTGGAATTGAAATAGGTGAGGGTTTGTGACAAATTCAATCACTATAAGATTAAATTTGATGTGATTGGTTATGAAAACGGTTCGATTTATTCGCGCGATGGGTATTTTAAATATGCATAACCTCGCGTTATCTAAGTATAATTTGAGCTCTGAAGAGCTTGGGATCCCGTCGTCGGTGTTTCATAACCCAATGACATTGGTGCCTTTAAAGGCGGTCGCGGAATGGTATCGACGTGTTGAGCAACTCAGTAATGATCCTGATGTGGTGCTTAATTTGAGTCGTGGCATCGAATTGCAGAAACTCGGTCCTGTCGGTCGATGGTTATTTTCTGGTAACGATTTAGCCAGTACGATTCGACGTGTGAATTACGGAGTGAGTAACCTGCAATCGGGGGCTTTTTTTGCTGGCGAGCAGTCAGGGAAGATCATCAAGTGGACTTACCATAACCCCTTCGTTGAAACCTCAGTGAAAGTACATGACAGCATTCGCTGTGCGATTTTCATGATTAAGATTTTACGTGAATTTCTGGGACAAGATTACAAACCATTGCGCGTGATGATTTCTGGCTCTAGGAAAAACGGTGAGCTCTATAAAGAGTACTTTGGCTGTGAAGTAGAATGGAGCCAACCCAAGACCGAAATATGGATTAACGGCGATGACCGTCTCGCTTCTCGACAGGTAATTCATCGCGAGGACAACCGTTTAGCAATGAGTTTTTCCGATTTGGATGATTTACTCAATATGCCCGATCCAGAAGATGAACTGAAAGTGATATATGAAGTGGTGCACTACAGCAGTCATTACGGATTACCAACGCTAGAGCGTGTCTCTGCGTTGTTAGGATTATCTGACCAGCAGTTTCAACGCCGGCTTCATAAACTAGGTCTCAATTTCTCCACGGTATCGGGTTACGTATTGAGCAATGTTGCTGCGGGTTTGTTGAGTAAGCACGTCAGCATTGAAGATATAGCGGTGCGCCTCGGTTACACCAATGTGGCCAGCTTTAATCGTATGTTCAAAAAACATCGTGGTTTAACGCCTAAGCAATATGCGGCTCGATTGGAAAAATAGCCTTTGTAAGAACAAGTGTTGTTAGTAAACAAAAGCCGCTCGTTTTAGCGGCTTTGGTTTTTAGGGTATGAGACGTTTACTGCTCGGGACGCCAGCTCAGTGCACTTGCAACCGCACCGATAGCAACAACATCTTTTTGTTGCTCGCTAAGTTCTGGCAGCATCTGTACTGCGATTGTGCCGTTTGTTTGCACTGCCGCAATTTCTTGTGTGCCTTGTTTAAAGCTGTAACCCAATGGAATGTCTACCGCCATCATGGCATCAGGGCTAGTGTGTACGGTTTCCACATTGAAATGAGTGTCGCCAACGCGAACGGTGCCTGTTTCTTTCTTTTCTAAGCTGATATCAATCAGTGCCGATTTAGGCTCCATCGCAAACTCACCGACTTTTACACCGTCTTGGGTGATTTGGCATGTGTAAGGATCGTTTCCACCGAAATCGACGCCCATATAGTTAACTGACATGCTGCCGCCCGTGCAACTCAATAGCCAAGTTTTACCATTGTCGATACGCGTGACTTCTGCACCCATCGCCCCGTCTTTAAACGATACGCGATTGAACCAGCTCGACTTTGAGGCGCTGCGTGAGTATTTTCCTTTGTACTTACCAGCAAAGTCGAAATAGCCATCAGCACCAAATCCCCAGAAATCGCCATCTGTTTTGACCAACATTTCAGGTTGTGCTTTCACCGCATCGGATCGATCCATTACGGCAAGACCACCACAACCAACAAGGAGCAAAGGGGCGAGCAAAGTAAGTTTCTTCATGTTTTTCATCATTTATCGCTTGGTTACATCTAGGATTTGATCGGTAAATTGAATGTTGTGTATATCGAATAATTCATCGGTACCAGTGCTAGGGCAGGTCACTGATACGTTCTTCGCAGTTAAAAGGGTACAGTCTGCGAATGCGTGCGAAACGATATAAGTGTTAACGCCACCTTCGCCGTAAATACGGTTGTTTTGCCCGTTGCCTTCAAACGTATTATTTTGATCATTCCCGATGACATCCATCGCTTGGTCGCCAATGATCTTCACGTTTATTAACCATTGGGATTTATAGGTATATGCTTCAACTACACCGTTTTCATTTGGTGACATACGGAAGGTAGGAACCGTACCTGGTCGGGTGTTATCTGTGTAGACTTTGACGCCTTCAGAATCGATGTGTGCAGTGTATTGTAAGTGGCTGTGGAAGAGTTCACTAATCCACTCAACGGCTTGTGGATCTTGCGTGTGCATCGCTGAACGAGTCAGTGCTTGATAGCCATCTAAGCCATGCCCATTTGCTTTCGCTACGCCCATGTAGGCTTCAAAAGCGGCAGCAAAGTATTCATGAGAATAAGATCTTCCCGTTTGTTTTACACGTTCAGGATCAAAGTCGTCAGACTCCCAATCTTGCCAATCACGCTGAGTCGGTTGCCAGACAGTTTGCTTACCTGCTTGAGCATCGTTGTAGATGTTTAGCGCGTGTGCTTGGATTTCATTTTGCAATGACGAAGTCGACGGGTTAGGTGCAATACCTTGCGCTTGGACCAAGTGTAAAATTTCTTCAAAAGCGGCATCTCGATCGGCGTGTTCTCCGAGATAGGCGCAGTAATCCGAAAAGTTGCTCATGTAATGACAGTCACCTTCGACTGTCAGCTCTCGATACATCAAAGATTGACTGTTTATCAGCCAATTTGGCGTGTCTTGGCTGCTCATTAATGTGGACGTGATGGAATCGATGAGAACATCCATATCGTCCTCACTCAATACCGTCATGCTAGCAACAAACTTTTCTAAAGAATCGGTATCAAAACTGTGTGTTAAACCAGAATCTAATACCGCATCACTCAATTTGTTTTGGCGAATCAGTTCCCCAACAAAAACTTTAGTTAATAGCTCATTGCTTTGATCATCGTCTCTCGTCAGCATTAAAGTGGCATCGTGCTCAGCTAGTGTCTTAGCGATCTCAGATTTGTCGGCACCGAATTTAGACCCCGGTTGGTTTGTGAGTAAGTGCTGGATGATTTTGGCTGCACGAAAAATTTTCTCATTATTTGCTCCATCATCGACCGCAATGATATGAAATGATTGGTCATCGTGGGTTGCTGGAACAGAAACTTTCAAGTAGTGGGTAAACCCCGCATCAGAAGCGACTTTTAACTTCGGTGGAAACTGTGAAGAGACGGCTGCTGGGATAGATACGGTGCTTGTGATTGGATTTGGTTGAGGTGTTGACGTATCCGAACTGAATTCATTGCTACCGAACGAAGATAGGCTGACCACACACAGCATTGCTAAAGGTGTTAATTGAGCGAATTTCATCTTTTTGTACTCACAAACTGAAGGTTCGCCGAGGAATGTAGGGGGATAGGAAATTTCTGTCTATATGCGCAAATATAGTCATAACCACTAAAAATGGTTAGTTGTAAGGTTGTTAATTCGATAAAACTAAAATAATAACGGGTTTATATGTGATTCTTGGTTTTATTTCCGAATTAAAGTTTTGATATTCATTTATAAAATAGAGGGTTGTTCTGTTTCCTGGCTCCTACAATGATACGGCCGATTGTAAATGTATGGTTTGTAAGGCTTTGTAAGCTGTTCTGTGTAGGAAAAGTGTCGGCGGTGTGGGTTGCACCCTACAAAACGAACGATATACTTCTCCTGTTTTATAGATGGAGTGAATAGATCATGGTTGGCAATAAAATCTTGCTCGTAGAGGATGACTCTGAGATTGCTCGATTAACCAAAATGTACCTAGAGGCTGAGGGCTACCTAGTGACTGTGGTCGACAATGGTCTAAATGCACTAGATGCAATCAAAGATTTGAAGCCTGATTTGGTGTTGCTGGATCTGATGCTCCCGGGTAAAAATGGCGCAGAGATATGTCAGGAAGCACGCGAGTTTTTTCACGGGATCATTATTGTTCTGACTGCAACAGATGATGAAATGAGTGAAGTAAGCTTGTTTAAGTTTGGTGCTGATGATTACCTAACCAAGCCCATCAAAGGTAATATTCTCTTAGCTCGGATTGAAGCCGCCTTGCGTCGCTATTGCCGTCAGGTCGATACGGTTGAAGAGACAGAATTGAGCCGATACGGTATTGAACTGTGTACGCGTCGCTCTAAAGCGTACTATCTAGAACAAGATATTGACCTGACGGATTCTGAGTTCGAAATCTTGGAACTTTTGATGCTCAATGTCGACAAACCTGTCTCCCGAGAGTCATGCTGCCGCTTAGCGAGAGGTATTGAGTACTGCATTACCGATCGATCAATTGATATGCGCATTTCATCGTTACGTAAAAAATTCGCCAAAGCGCACATCCACACCGCAACGATTAAAACAGTGCGTAATCGCGGTTACATGCTGACGGGCAAATAATCGATGTTCTCTGTGTTTTCCCGTCTCTATGTAGGGCTGGTGACAGGTCTTGCGTTAACGATTGGCTTGTTCCTTTTTATGGGGGGCGAGTATATGCGCAAAACAGAAGTCAGTGTTTTTCTCAACGATGGTGCTTACTTTGTTGATCAATACATTGAACAACGAGGTACGCCGGACTCTCTCTACAAAAAGTTAACGGCAAACGGAAAGCAAGATTTCTTCATCTTTGATTTAACGCTTGTCGACAATTGGGATGGCACGCCACCTTGCTTGGACTGCGAGTTACTTTATCGAATGCAAGGCGTTCCGGTCTATTTGATTGATGGAAGCATATACGCCGCAGTGTTTCCTTTGCCTAATACCACTCAGAGCTTAGTGTTTAAAGAAAAGAGTGATTTTTTCAGTCCGGATATTGATTGGGATGAAGACTCCGAAATCATCTTTATTTTGACGCTACTGCTCACGGTGATTTGTAGCCTCGGAGTTATGGTATACATCCCTGTACGAAGGTTGGATCGTCAGATTCGACAACTGACCAAGGCACAAGGATTATTTGGCTCAGGTGAGCTGAATACTCGCGTTAAGTTGGAACAATACTCTTCACCGATTAAAGAGCTGGCGAACGGCTTTAATGGTATGTCTGAAGAAATCGAAAGAAGAGTGCGTCAAACACACATTTTCACTCAAGCCATCCCTCATGAAGTTCGAACGCCACTTAGTCGAATCCAATTAGCCACTGATTTAGCAAGGCGTACTGAGGGTGAGATGCAAGCTGAACTGCATGATGACATTGAGCGTTACGTAGACGTCGTTACGGATCTGACATCCGACATCGTGATGCTTTCTCGACTTAGCCTTAAGAACCATTCGTTACAAGACTCTATCGAAACGATTGAGTTGCCTTTGTGGTGCAAGAGTCGCATGAATTATCGTGGGTTAGAACAAGCAAAGCTGACCGTTGAAAATGCTCTCGATTACCAGTCTATCCATCTACAGCCAACATTAGGGAACTTGGTTCTGGATAACTTACTGCAAAACGCAAAACGTTATGGGGAATTCAGCGTAGAGGTCACGATTCGTTCTGTAGAGCACTTTTGGATTGTTGATATTGAAGACGATGGTCCTGGCATTCCGGAAGAGAAACGTGAAGAAGTGTTTATCCCGTTCTCACGTTTAGATGGGAGCCGTAACGCCGACGTGAAAGGGTTTGGCTTGGGGTTAGCCATTGCAACCAGTGCAGCAAGGCAACTGGGTTGGGAGCTTTCTGTCGGCGAAAGCCATTTAGGTGGGGCGCGCTTTACGGTGCTTATTCCTGCCAACGATTAGGGTAAGCACTACGATAATCTGGTTCTACTATACCTTCATATAAATCGTCACAAGCTTGAAGCGGACCTACCACAGTTCGGTACGGCAAGACTCCCGCCCAAACGGGAAGATCCATGTCTTCTGCATCGTCGTTGACGCCAAAGTTACTGACTTTGACCGATGCTTCCGCCAAGGAGATGCGCAGTAACATGGTCGCTTTGAGCTCTTTTTCGTTACTCAAACGCACTTCTTCGGTTCGACCTGGCGCAATTTGCTCAATAAAATGATTCAGAAGTCTGTCTTTCTCATTATTATCTTCTACGACTTCAAACTGCCCAAAGACGACGGCACTGCGATAATGTGCGCTATGATGAAAAGCACTTCGAGCTAACACCCAACCATCAAATAAAGTAAAGGTTAGGCACGTTTGTACTCCTTGTTTGAGCGAGCGTAATAGCCGGCTGTTGTTCGCGCCATGGATATAGACATAATTGTCGACACGCCAAGCCAACATAGGGATAACCACCGGACCCGTATCATTGGTTATTGCAATATGAGCGATCAAGCTTTCGTCTATTATGGCGTGTAGCTTATCGACATCCGTCACCGCCTTATGTGCGCCTTTCTTTATCTCGGTTCTATTGGTGCTGGATAACATTTTTTCTCCTTATTTACTCATATGGGTAAGCACTTGCTCCTCAATCTTTGATTGCAATGTAGCGCTTAACTGGTAGCTTAAAGAGAGCCAGTTTTAACTTATGGATGGATCCAGTTTGTCTTTGATTGATATTGGTGACTTGTACTTAAAGCACAGTGATGGGACGCGTCAACAGGCGCTATTTTTCGCAATTCGCGAGAAAATTGTTCAAGGATTGTGGGCAAAAAACGGAAAGTTACCTTCAACACGAAAACTCTCACAAGGGCTTAATATCAGCCGGAATACGGTGATCGCAGCCTATGAGCAGTTGGTGGCGGAAGGTTATTTAATCAGCCAAAAAGGCTCGGGATTTTATGTCGCAGTGGAATTACCAGAGCAGTATCTGCCTGAGCCTAATTCAGAAAAGAAGGGCTTATCACCGAAAAGTAACTTTGATATCAACCGTGCATTTGCACCGGGTGTGCCTGATTTAGACGCATTTCCGATGGCTCAATGGCAAAAGTTACTCGCACGCCATATGTCTCGCACGTGCTTGTTGGGCAATCAAGATATTCAAGGAAGCTGGGCATTGCGTTGCGCTTTAGCTAACTACCTTGCATCAAGCCGCTCTGTGAGCTGTTCCCCTGAGCGGATAATTATTACCTCCGGGGCTCAGCAAGCGTTGTCGATTGCCACTATGGTTACTCTTAAGCCGGGTAGCAAAGTCTTGATGGAACAACCGGGCTACGCGCAAATGCGTAAGTTGATTCAATTCCAGCAATATCAATTTGAGCCACTCTATATTCGAGAGCAATTGGGTTTCGATGTGGAAGCGGTAACGGCCAGCAATGCAGATGCTTTATATGTCACGCCAAGTAACCAATATCCGATGGGCACAACGCTTAATACCGAACAAAGAGGAAAGATCATTAACTGGGCGGTGCAACAGTCACGTTGGATTATCGAAGATGATTACGACAGTGAGTTTCAGTTTGCCCATCGCCCATATACCAGCTTGCAAGGGCTTGCAGCCCAAATGGGACGTGATGATCGCGTTCTTTATGTAGGCTCTTTTAGTAAAGTCATGTTTAACGGGTTGCGGCTTGGGTATCTTGTTGTACCGGATGCTTTAGTTGAAGAATGCTTAGTGATTAAAGATGCGCTAAGCGGGGATTCTCCCTCTCATACTCAAGAGGCTTTGGCTGATTTCATCACTGAAGGAGGGTTACTCCGCCATATTCGTAAAATGCGTCGACTGTACAAAACCAAACATGAGCAATTGTGTATGGCGATAGAAAAACACTTTGGTGATAAAGTTAAGGTGATCAGTCAAGCTGCCGGTCTTCATATCACGTTGAAGTGGCAACATGGTATTGATGAGAACGAATGGACACAGCGAGCGAAGATTCGAGGTATCGTGCTGCGCCCGATGAGTTTTTATGAGCACCCAGAGTATAAAGTGCGAGATTGGCAAGGAGTGGTTCTTGGTTATGGCAATGTCGCGCTTGGTGAGATTGATGCTCTGGTTGAACAGATTTCTGAGCTGTTTGAATAAGAGTATCAGTCTTGCTCAATCACCCGTTTAGGGTTCTTTTTTCGCCATTGCTTCCACGGTAAAGACAGCACGGCAAAAATAGTGATGGCGTAAAGCATAGACCAACCCAAACAAATGAACACTGCGGTGCACAATACCAAAGAAATTCCCGCGAGCGTCTTTCCCCAGCCTTGCAACAACTTATAAGCGGCAAGCATAGCAAGCAGGTAGACCAGAACAAAAATGCCATTCGCGAGCTTAAGGAAGAACTCCAAATCCAGTCCCGATAGCGAACCAATAACACAAGAAGCAAGCAAAATTGCGCCAACGACTAGCGTTGCATTGGCAGGAACGCCCCGAACGGACACTCTCGCGATAGCACTGGTTGGCTTGTGTTCTCTTGCTTGCGCCCACACCATTCGAGCCAGACTTTGAGTGTAGAGGTTTACACTAGCGAAACATGCTGAGAAACCAATAATACTGATAAGCCATTTCGCATGATCACCAAATAGATGTGCGCTCAACCAAGGAATTGATGCGCTGTCGAACTCAGCACTGCCGTAAGCACCAAACTTCAATATCACGACAGAACATGCCCAATAGGTTGCTCCCGCGACAAAGCAGCCAACGATGATCGCGATCGGGAAGTCTCGTTGCGGGTTCTTAAACTCTTCTCCCATGTGTGCAAAGGCTTCTATTCCGACAAAACACCAGAACATGACACCAAGCGCTGCAGCAACTGACCATGTCGAATCCGTCGTTATCTTAGGCATGCTTAAATCAACAGGTCCCACATCGCCTTTCCATAAAAATGCACCGACTAAAGCAAAAATGCTCAATGCGATGACCGTCTGTAGCCGCCCCGATGATTTAGTACCAAGTAGATTAACGACCACTAGCAGAGCCACTGTGAGAATTTGAGCGAAAAGGTGGTTACTAATGGGCTCTGGTAACAGTTGTTGTAAAAAGCCAGCGGCAAGTGCGACAGCAGCAGGGACACCAACAGGAATAACACTAACAAATAACCACGCGACGCTGCTCTCTAGTTTGCTATTAAATGCTTTACGAACAAAATACGCCGTGCCGCCAGCACTTGGATAGCGCTTGCCCAACTGAGCGAAAGTCAAAGCGATGGGACAAATAGCAATGAATAAAATAATCCAAGCCCAAAGTGAGAAGTGCCCTGCAATGCCAGCGGCAATCGCTGGAATCATAAATAGACCCGTGCCCATTAAGGTTGTCGATAGCTGACCAATTCCTGATATCAGCGTAATGTCTTTTTTGAGTTGTTCCATAACGACCTCGAACATCTAGGTAATGCAAGCCACAAGCATATCTAAATTCTGCATATCAAAATGATGTTGTCGACCGTCAAAATGACGGTTGTTTTACCGATAAACAGCAAATTGTCGGTTTTCAATAAGTTGTAATTGAGTAGAATGAAAAAATTAAGGAAAGCTTGGTGATGTTATGGACAAATTTGATCATCAGATCATAGATCTATTACGGCAGAATGCCCGTCTCTCTATTACTGAAATCTCAGAGCAAGTTAGCTTGTCACGTTCTGCTGTGACAGCTCGAATCAAAAAGCTTGAAAATGACCAAGTGATCCTTGGCTATCATGCCGATATTGCGACATCCAAAGAGTCGACGATTTGTGCGTATATGGCGCTGAAGTTTGATACATCAGCCTCTAGTCATCACTGTGATAACTACGCGAATGATCTGTACAAAATTGATGGTGTGAAATGGTGCCATGCAATCAGTGGTGAAACCGATATGATGCTGTTTGTCGAAGTTCCGAATATCGCTCGCCTCAACGAGATTCGAGATTATATCCAAAGCTATCCAGAGCTTCGTAACGTGATGACACATACCGTGTTAACGGAGTTTTTCAATACGACAGGGAGCAAATTCGTAAAATGACCGAGAAAGACATCGTCCTCAACTTCTGGAAAGTAATGGCAAGCAATGACTTCTATGCAGCAGCGGAACTCCTTGCGCCTGATTGTGAAGTAGTTTGGCCACTGACGAAAGAAGTGATTCGTGGCAGAAAGAATTTTGCCCAATTGAACTCTGCTTATCCAGCAGAAGGTGAGTGGACCTTTACTATAGAGCGTATCGTAAGTGACGGTGAGCAAGTGGTCACTGACGTTATAGTAAGCGATGGCGTTCGTTCCGATCGGGCGATTACTTTTCACACCGTGCGAGATGGGTTGATTTGCAAACAAGTTGAATACTGGCCAGAAGAGTATGCCGCCGCAGATTGGCGCGCGAAATGGGTAGAACGTGCTGAATAACATCAATCTGAATCTGCTGCGTTCTTTGCATGTATTGCTTGAAGAGTGCCATGTGAGCAAAACTGCCGAGCGTTTGCATATCACCCAATCGGCGGTAAGCCGTCAGTTAGCACAGTTACGTGAGTTGTGCGGCGATCCCTTATTGGTTCGGCAGGGGAACCAACTGATTCCAACGCCAAGAGCACTACTTCTAAAAGAGAAGTTGGACGACTTATTGGCTGAGTTCGATCATCTTCTCGATGACAAGCCTTTTGAACCCGCAGATTGGAAAGGGGAGCTAGTATTGGCATCGAGTGACTACGTCGCACAATACGTACTCCCTGACATTGCCTCGCACTTGAGTGGCTTTGCTCCTCGGTTGGATATGGCGTATCGATTGTGGCAACCAGACTTTCTAGATAAGCTTCATGAGACTGGTATTCATATCGCGTCTTCCATGTATCCAGAGAAGCCTCAAAGTGTGTCTAGTGTGAAGATTGGCGAAGACTCATCAGTCTGTTTGATGAAAGCCTCTCACCCTTTAGCAAAGCAAGATAGCATCAGCGTTGAAGATTTAATTTCTTACTCTCATATCAAAGTAACAGGCGGTGGAGATAAAGATTCTTACACCGATTTAGCGTTAAGAGAGCTAGGGCATACACGTCATGTCACGTTCAAAGTGCCTTTCTTCTCTGCTGCTATCAATCGCCTAGTTTCTAGTGAACATCTGATGGTGGTTCCAGAGCATATTGCGGTCAATCTCGCAAAGCATTGGGACTTAGCCCATAAAGCACTACCTTTCGAAACGCCTATTCATCAGTATTGGTTAATGTGGCATCCAAAATACGATACGGATCCTGCACATAAATGGGTGCGCGAAGAGATTCGTTCGGTCATGCAGATTTCAGAGTATTCCATTCGATAATAAATGCATTGTTGCCTTATGATTTCAAATCATGGCTAGTATGAAAAACTTTGATTTCTAATTATACCTATTCCATTGATAGATTAGCGTCAAAGAGGGGAGATTCTTATGACACTAACAGTTTGGCTATCACTTTTTACCGTGTGTTTACTAGGGGCGATGTCGCCAGGACCGAGTTTAGCGATTGTTGCTAAGCACTCGTTGGCTGGTGGTCGTGTGAATGGTTTGGCTACCGCATGGGCACACGCGTTTGGTATCGGTATTTATGCTTTCATTACCTTGATCGGTTTGGCCGTGGTACTTCAACAAAGCCCATTGTTATTTAAGACTATTAGTTTAGCTGGTGCAGCTTACTTGGCGTATCTTGGTTTCAATGCATTGCGTTCAAAGGGGGGCGTAGCGGCGAAGTTAGAATCCGGTGAAGAGACGACGGTTTTGCAATCGGCGCGAGAGGGTTTTCTGATTTCGATTCTAAGTCCGAAAATTGCACTGTTCTTTATTGCACTGTTCAGTCAATTTGTTGCGTTAGGTAATGACCTAAGTAACCAAATGATTATCGTCGCGACCCCATTTGTTGTTGATGGTTTGTGGTATACGTTCATCACATTGGTATTGTCTAACTCACGAGTTGTTGACCGTATTCGCTCAAAGGCAGTATTGATTGACCGACTGTCTGGCATCGTTTTAATGTTGCTGGCAGTGCGTGTGGTTGTGACGATTTAACCAAGTAGAATGCACTGCTCATGAAGTTAAAAGGCTACCGTAATGGTAGCCTTTTTTGTCGATGACCAATAAAAAAACATCCTAACTCTTAACGAGATAGGATGTCAGCAAAGAAGGTTGCTCAGGAACATAGGGGGAGTGTGGAACCTTCAGAAGCGTTAGCGACGAACTTCTTCAAACTCGCCTTCAATTGCGTCGGACTTACCCGTATTGAATTCATATTCTTCATGCATTTCTCGCTGCATTTGCTTTACGCGTTTTTCAATACGTTTACCAGTGATTAGGGCTGCGATGGTCAATGGAATCGCCATGATTAGGCTAAATACCAAAGTAAAAAAGCCAGTAATCAGTGCCAATGCAGTAACGATAATTCGATTCATAATCATGACCTCTCTTTCAATCTATGGGTTCATACTACGATTTTGAATATGAACGAAACATGAACATACCCAAATAACCTCAAAATTCTAGTTTCAGCAAGACAATTTGCCCTAGGGAGCGTGTTACTAACGCCAATTCTTTGATAAATCCCTCGGCAATAGTGAACTTTTACGCAAGCGATTTATCTTTGAACTAGCGCTAGTAACAACGCTCTGAATTCTGAATATTGAGGTCATTTGGGTATCTAACGTTCAATTTCGCATCGATTTGTCTGAGGAATGTCAAAGTGTCTTAAAACGAAAAAACGCCTGAGGGTCATCAGGCGTATAAGCGGGGAAGTATATTAGTAATGCGCAAGGCGCTTATTATTTAAAACAAATGCTGGGGTGTTGCTCGTTACACATTGTGGTTAACGTTGTGGAGCAAGGTTCACCTTATCGAGGGAATGTTTGGTAACGAACACCCATCATTTGTTCCATACAGTGTACAACTTGACAGCTGTAACCAAATTCGTTGTCGTACCAGATGTACAGTACACAGCGCTTGTCTTGAGCGATGGTTGCTTGACCGTCGACCACACCTGCGTGGCGAGAGCCCACTAGATCGCTTGATACGATTTCTGTCGAATCTGTGTAATCGATCTGCGCAGAAAGCTCAGAGTTTAATGCCATTTCACGTAGGTATTCGTTCAGCGAATCACGGTCTACATCTTCACCCAAGTTAAGGTTTGCAACAGCCATTGATACGTTCGGAGTCGGTACACGAATTGCGTTGCCTGTAAGCTTACCTGCAAGTTCTGGAAGTGCTTTTGCTACCGCTTTCGCTGCGCCTGTTGACGTAAGAACCATGTTCAATGAAGCACTACGACCACGGCGATCGCCTGAGTGGAAATTGTCGATTAGGTTTTGATCGTTGGTGTAAGAGTGAACGGTCTCAATGTGTCCAGAAAGCACACCGTACTTGTCGTTCAGGGCTTTAAGAACCGGAGTGATAGCGTTAGTCGTACAGCTCGCTGCGGAGATGATAGTGTCATCTTCTTGAATCACAGATTCATTCACACCAAATACGACGTTCTTGATGTCGCCTTTACCTGGTGCAGTAAGCAGTACTTTTTCTGCACCGTTACACGCTACGTGTTGGCTTAGACCTTCGGCATCACGCCAAACACCCGTGTTATCAACAACAAGTGCGTTGTTGATACCATAAACCGAGTAGTCCACATCACTTGGGCTGTTAGCGTAAATGATTTGAATGTAGTTACCGTTCACGATCAGTGCTTTACGCTCTTCATCAATCACGATACTACCGTTGAATTGTCCATGAACAGAGTCACGACGTAGCAAGCTAGCACGTTTTTCTAGATCGCCTTTCTTTCCGCCCCGCACAACAATTGCACGCAGACGAAGCGGGTAACCCGGACCACTCTTTTCAATCAGCAGGCGAGTCAATAGGCGGCCGATACGACCGAAGCCATAAAGAACCACGTCACGAGCTGCTAGAGAAGAGTCGGCATCACGAGCACCTTGAAGTGCTGTGTGTAAAAAGTCGCTAAGTGCGGCAGTATCTTCGTGATCTTTCCAGTACATACCAGCAAGCTGACCAACATCAACACGACAAGACGAGATGCTCATTTCGCACAGCGCTTGGATGATTGGCATGGTTTGTTCAAGAGAAAGAGGGCTTCCGGTGTAACGTCTTGCAATACGGTGAGTTTTGAGAATGTCGATGGTTGTTGCGTTGATAAGTGTTTTACCAAACAGAACCACTTCGATTCCTTTTTGACGATATAACTTACCAATAAGAGGGGAAATAGATTCAGCAATCGTTTGGCTAGTTTGCCAGTCTTGGAGATATTTCTCTGGACTCATTGTTGTTTTGGACCTTTCACGTTTTGGGGGCTGACCTTACTTTCTGCTGTTACCTCAACGGTAGAGCGTGAAGTGAGGGTGTTTTGTAATTGGGTTGTAATAATTATGTGTGCGGATTGTACGGGTGGAGGTCTTATTCTGCTAGGAAAAATAAATCCAGTTAAAAGTGTGGGGTATGATTCATTTTTTGGCTTATTAATGTGACTAAAGCGGTGTTTTATAGGGATTGACTTTTCCTATCTATAAAACTTATTTCGCGACAATAAAGGTTCATCTCAAAGTGAGTATATGTAACAAGGTGAACTTCCTTTTAAATAATGTGATATGGATAATCTTTAACACTTAAATGGTAAACGTTTTTCGCCATTTTAGGCGGTATCTTTAAGTTCGCCCATGGTATGAGTTGGTTTAACTAAATCTGTTTAAAAATGATGCAGCAAAATTTTGCAAGCAATCACATTTTTCCTTCTTATGACCTCAATGTATAGAAGGGTAATGAGTGTTGTTTTTAGCCGTTTGGGCAGTTCAGACCGATTAAGTTGCCGATAAAACACTTCATACAAGTTCATATTCAATCTATGAAAGTGGTCTAGTATTAATTCGAGAGCCTTTTCCTAACACGGGCAAACGGATGATAAAACTTTCTATAAAATTACGTTTAGCTCTACTCGCACTGTTACCCGCGGTGGTTATTTCTGTGTTTGCCGTTCACCAATTTGTCGTTAACTCTCAAAGAGTCGATCAACTCAATCAAACGGTCAGTAATATTCAAGGGTTGAAACTGATTTCCGAAGCGTCTCATTTTGTCTATGACATGGAGAAGGAGCGTCATCGATATGGAGAAGAGCAGCCTTTACCAATTGAAGTGAAAGTACAACGTGATAGAGCGCTTTCTATCTACGAGAAGTTTATACAGAACAGTTATACTGCCGAGTATTCTGATGACCTTAAGCGAGCGATGTTAGATTTGATCTCTGGTGACTTGAGAGACAGTGTGGATGCCGGAGATTGGTCGTTTCGCCTGTTGCAAGAAATGTCTCAATCACTGGTTCAACATAATCACTTGTTTGATAGTGATGAAGCACATTGGATGCAAGATTTCATCGCTTATCTTGCTCAACTTTCTTACTGGACGCAAAAAGAAGCTTGGTTGACGTATCGGTTGGTGCTACAGCCTGATAGCCAACCGAATCAAAATATGTTCTTTCAAGCCATTGAGCGCCAACAGCAGAGTCTGGAAGGATTCTTAAAGTTAGGTGCATCAAATGAGCAGGTAGAAAAGCTCCTTAGTTTGTATACGTCTCCTCGTTATTTGTCGAGTATCGAAGCCCGAGGACGTTTATTGGCAGGAGAGATGTCCCAATCTGACTATGTGACTTATTTACGAGATCTTGACCACCGTGTTCAACGTTTGCAAGTCATTACCGCGGGTTTCACGCAACAGGTTGAAAGTGCATTGTTGGTCCAAGTCAGTTCGCAAAAGCAGAGCATTACGCTAATGACCTCGGGCGTGATGGTCATCATCATCCTGTTATGTTGGTTAGGCTTTGGTACTTGGTATCGTGTGCATAGTAAATTGGACTCGATTATTTATTCGCTTAACACCTTAATCCATGAACATGTAAAAGGGGAGAAGGTGGTGGTTGATGGCAATGATGAGTTCACGATCTTTGCACAACAAGTTAATCGAATGATGGAGGAGCAAAACCGACAAACAGAAGAGATTTTGCAAACCAAAGAATCTGCTATTTCGGCAAACCGCGCAAAGTCGGTCTTTCTTGCAAGCATGTCTCATGAAATTCGAACCCCTTTGAACGGGATTATCGGGATGACAGAGATCCTGTCACAAAGCGAACTTTCAGATCATCAAAAAGAAGTTTTAACCGATATTGATACCTCGTCGCATACCTTGCTCACGTTACTTAATGACATCCTTGATCTATCTAAGATTGAATCAGGTCATTTACAGCTTTCTCTTATCGAAACAGATATTCGCGAAGTCGTGTACCAATCGATGATTTTGTTCCAGTCCAAAGCCACGTCCAAGCAATTAGAACTGAATATCAATTTAGATGAGCGTATTCCCGCGCGCATCAAGGTTGATGACCATCGAATCAAGCAAATCGTCATGAACTTGGTATCGAACGCGGTGAAGTTCACAGAGAAGGGCTGCATCAATGTGGATGTTGACTACCAAGAATCCACCACACAAAAGAGCGTATTTTTGACTTTTCGAGTATCTGACACCGGTGTAGGTATAGAAAAGGACAAGCTTGATTCCATCTTCGAGCCTTTTACTCAAGAAGACGAAGGTATATCACGTCAGTTTGGAGGGACAGGACTAGGCTTGGCCATTTGTCGTCAACTGGTGGCTATGATGGGCGGCAAGTTAACCGCGACGTCTTCAAAAGGAGTGGGAACCAGTTTTGAGTTCTCAATTGAAGTGGAAGTGTTGCCGACCGTAGGTTGGCGCTCAGAAACCATTCGTAACGGTATTCTCATTGGAGATAACTACGCGTATGCCGATCAAATTATGAAAGAGTGTCGTTTAGCTGGTATTCAGCTTTCAGAGGTAAGCAGTATTAAGGATTTACCGACTTCTACAAAGGGGCTGGAAGTGATCTTTTATTGTCATGATGGCAGAGTGGCGTTGGATTCTGTAATAGACGAGTTAGCGCGTACGGTTGATATTAGCCGAATCATTGTTTGCCAACATCATTTGATCTCTACCTACACCAATTCTGAGCGTATTCATTCTGTGCTGACTTTACCTTTTTTAGGTAACCGCTTTAGGCATGCCATTGATGAACTCGCACACATTGAACAAAATACTCAAAGTTACCATGTCACACATTCGGCAGTGGTTCATAATATCAACCAGTCACGTACACATCGTCGCATTTTGATTGCTGAAGATAACTTGATGAACCAAAAGATAGCCAGCTTTTTCTTAGATAAGGCGGGATACGATTATCTGATTGCCAGCAATGGGCAAGAGGCATTAGAAGCCATCACTAAGGGGGAGAAGTTTGATGCAATTCTTATGGATTGCATGATGCCAGTTATGGATGGTTTGACCGCAACAAAAGAAATTCGCCGCTGGGAGAAAGAAGTAGGAAGTGGGAAGATCACCATTATTGCTTTGACAGCGAGTGTGCTCGAAGAAGATATTCAAAACTGCTTTGCTGCGGGAATGGATGCTTACTTACCGAAACCTTACAAGTCGAATCAACTGTTTGAGTTGTTTAATGAACTAAAGCTTGCTTAAATCGTGTCTGCGAGCCGAACTCCTTACGGCTTCTAGAACGATAAAGAAAAGGAAGTAACATGTTCAAACTTGCTGTGATCGGGACGAACTGGATCTCTCAACAATTTGTTGAAGCTGCGCTCCAGACCAAAGAATTTTGTCTTCAAGCTGTGTATTCACGTGATGTTGAGAAAGCGTGCGAATTTGGCAAGCCTTATAATGCGCAATCTTATTACGATAGCTTAGAAGCATTAGGGGCTGATAACGATATCGATGCCGTTTACATAGCGAGTCCAAATTCGTTGCATGCGCCTCAGGCAATGCAAATGCTTAAAGCGGGTAAGCACGTGATTTGCGAAAAGCCGATGGCTTCAAATTATCCTCTTGCTCAGGCGATGTTTAAGACCGCTGAAGAAAATAACGTCGTGTTGTTCGAAGCTTTCATGTCACCATATACGCCGAATTTTCAAGTGCTAAAAGACAGCCTACCAGCGATCGCCCCTCTTCGTCATGCCACGATCAGTTATTGTCAGTACTCTTCTCGATATCAGAAATATTTAAATGGCGAGAATCCAAATACATTTAATCCAGAATTTTCCAACGGTTCGATTATGGACATCGGTTACTACTGTGTTGGCTCCGCGATTGAGTTGTTTGGCGAGCCTCACAGCATAGAAGCAAGTGCTCACATTTTGCCTTCTGGCGTCGATGGTTGTGGCAGTGTGACGTTGGCGTATGACGGCTTTAACGTGAACCTATTACATTCCAAGGTAAGCGATTCGCTAATCCCAAGTGAATTCCAGGGTGAACAGGGCAGTGTGCTGGTAGATATGATTGCCACAGGACGTGGTGTTGAGCGCATTTTGCGAGGTGAGAGTAAACAAGTACTAACATTGCCTCAAGAAGAGAACCACATGTTCTACGAAGCGCAAGCATTTGCTAAGCAACTCAAAGTTGGCTCGATTGATCCACAAATGAAGCAGCGCTCACTTATCGTTGCTAAAGTGCTCACTGAGGTGAGAAGACAGACTGGTGTTGTGTTCCCAGCGGATAAAGTGGCGCTAGGCTAACGTCTTTCTTTACAAACGCTGCCCCAAGGGTTCGGCTAGGCGTCCCCATCTGAGTGAAATTTAACCGCGAAAGATCAACAGACCCTAGTGTATAAAAACCATAAAGCCCTCAATGCGAGGGCTTTCGTTTTTCTTGCTTATTTAAGCGGCAGCATGAGCTTCTGTGAGCTTACGAATTGTTTTTCTATAGGTTAAGTAAGCCGCGATACCAGCTAAGATATTACCCAAACACGCGCCAATAAGTAGCCCTTGAATCCCACCCATTTGTGCGCCGATCCACAAACACGGAAGGAAGAACAAAAATAGGCGCAGTGCCGAAATGGTCAGTGCCGTGTAGGACTTACCAAGGGCGTTACAGATCGAAACCATCAACATACATACACCAAGCGAGCCCAAACTGATAGGTACAATCATCAAGTGCATTTCAAGTACATGGGTGACTTGCGCGTCGCTGGTCATCAATAATGCCAGTGGGTCTGCAGCGATAAACGTAATCACAGCAATCAGCAATTGGAAACCAAGTATGAACTTAACCGCAATCGAGATGAGAGACTGAATGTCGGTGTAGTTTTTCGCTCCTAGTAGACGACCAACCATCGGCGGCATTGACATCGTCAGTGCAAGTACAGAAACAATAGCAAAAAACTCATAACGAGAGCCTAACGCCCATGATGCTACCGCTGCGGTACCAAAGCCTGCCAATAGCTTCGTCGCCAGCATAGAAGAGAGTGGTGGTAATAATTGGCTGATCATTGCCGGTCCCATAATGTGACCGATGGAGCGAACGCTTTTCACAACATCCAGCTCTTGCCATTGGAACGTCGCCCAGTGATTTTTTTGTACGCGAGGCGCCACAACCAAAATGCCAAACCCGAACGCGATTATCGTAGCGATAGCGGCACCGTTGATGCCTAAATCAAAGGTGAAAATGAATAGTGGATCGAGCACTAAGTTCACCACACTGGTGACCATCATCATGGTGCCTGGCAGCATAGTATTACCGTTAGAACGACAAATACTGTAATAGAAGTACAGCACAGCACCCGTCCATGAGCTTAGCAACCACCATGGCCAGTAGCTGTCGATAATTGGCATGACGGTTTCTGGTGCGCTTAATAAAGAGAGAATAGGGTAACGCAATAACCAAATGATCAAACCAAGTACAGCTACGCCGACAGAGCCAATCATTAGGACTAACCCACCTAATTGTTTTGCGTAGTGGGTGTCGTTTGCTCCTAGTGCTTTCGATATCACTGCGGTAGTGGCAATACCCAAACCAACTTGAATGCCAATAACCACCATTTGTAATGGTAAAGTGAAGCCTTGTGCCGCAAGTGGTAAAACGCCCAGTTGCCCAATGAAGGCACTGTCGACAAGTTGGAAGCTCATCAATGACAATACGCCAAACAGCATTGGCCAGGTCATAGTGAAAAGTTGTTTTGCTAACGTTGGTTGCACGCTAGAAGAAGTAGAAGACATAGAGAAATTGGGTGTTTTGGGAACAAGAATTGGTGTTATTGTACACACTGGTTTTGTAAGTTACAAAAAGAAACCCCGAGCAAGTTATCCCTGCTCGGGGTTAAATTCTACAACTATTTGGGCTTATTTTTTGCCGCTAGTTTGTTTGTCTTCTTCAGTCAGTTCGCGAATACGACGGCTGATGTCACGACGTGCTTTAGAAATTTCTGCACTCTTGATGATGTGATCGTCAACGCGGTCTTCGTAGTCTGCTTTCATGTTCTTGATGATTGCAACGATTTCGTCGTGAGACATTTCTGGTTTGATGTAGTCTAGAAGGTTTTCTAGTAGGTCTACACGTTTACGGTTGTCACGAACTTTTTTCTCGTTATCAAGCAGCTCACGTTTTAGTTTGTTTTTACGACGAGCTTGGTTCACGATTTCAAATACGCTACTCATGGTTCCCTTTCCTAATTTGTGAATATCTGATTCGATTAAAGCACAACATCTCGTGGCATAACAGTCTTTAGATCAAACGTCATGCTGGGTTGGACATTTATCCATCAATTCTGATGTGGCATTAACAATCGAGTGTTAAAAGCGTGAATGTTGCTCACTTGAGTGAAGGGACTCGTTGTCATGGTGGAGCCTTCGCTATATCATCAACTTCATTCAATACAAAAATATGAAGCTCGAAATGAACTCTGGGACTATTGCGGAGCAAGTCGAAAGCCAAGAGGTCGATAACCAAGACGATTCTTTGGCTACCAAACTCAAAGCAGCGTATGTGGCTGCTAGAACGCAACTCGAAATCACTGAAGTCGAACTCAATCGTTCGAAGATAATGATGATTGACGAGAATGGAAAAATGACCAAAGTGTCGATTCTATCAGAGCATTAAGACCTAACCCGATTCGCAAAGGGTGTCAGGTCCATGCGCTATGCTTTAGCCTGATACCCAAATTCAAATGCAACAATAATAAGGAAATGCATTATGAAAGTTGAGCTAACGGCAATTGAAGCACGAGTAATTGGCTGCTTAATCGAAAAAGAAGTCACCACCCCCGACCAATACCCCCTAAGCCTTAATGCGCTGACGAACGCATGTAATCAAAAAAGCAACCGCGAACCTGTCATGTCATTGTCTGAAGCAGACGTACTAGACGCGGTTGATGCACTCATCGAGCGTCGTCTTGTCAGTGATGAAAGTGGTTTCAATAGCCGTGTCAGCAAATACCAACACCGATTCTGTAATACCGAGTTTGGCGACCTACAACTTACCGAGCAAGAGAAAGGCATCGTATGTTGCATGCTGCTTCGTGGTGCTCAAACCCCTGGCGAAATTCGCACGCGCACTAATCGCCTAGCAACATTTAATGATGTAAAGGAAGTTGAAAACGTTCTTGAGCACCTTGCAAGCGAAGAGAAAGGACCTCTTGTGGTTAAACTGCCTCGCGAGGCGGGCAAGCGTGAATCACGTTACATGCATCTATTTTGTGGTGAGGTAGACATCAGTGAGTTGGCTGTGGCAAGTGCGGCGCCATCATCAGCCGGTTCTGAGCGCATTAGCCAGTTAGAACAAGAAGTGGCAGAACTTCGTGCAGAGCTGACCGCATTAAAAGAACAGGTTGAATCTCTGCTTTCATGAGTGAGACTGCCGAGCAAAATTGGAGCGTCTATCTAATCCGTAATAACCGCAATGCGCTGTATTGTGGTGTAACGAATGATGTGGATCGACGCTTCAAACAGCATCAGAGCGGGAAAGGTGCAAAAGCACTGAAAGGGAAGGGACCATTAACCTTGGAATGGTTCTCTTCTTTTGAAAGCAAAAGCGTCGCGATGAAAGCGGAATACTTTATCAAGCAACTGACTAAAGCTAAGAAAGAGCTCTTAGTCAGCGAAGATGCTGAAATTTGCATCGATGAAAAACATGCTCTTGCATTTCAAACACGAGTGAAGTGTTCAAATTAATCAATGATTTTCGCAAGTGATATTTTCGACCAATATTGAGCTGTACAACTTCTAATCAACTAAAAAGTCCAAATATGTGCTGCTAGTTCAATGTTGGGCAATTTGAATTAACACTATGCGTATTAGAGAGCAAACCGCCTTCAAATGGCGGTTTATTTTTGTCTATTATGGGTATCATTTCAGGCGACAGTAACACATAATACATTGATGCCCTGCTAGGCTTAATATCAAAAAAATTTATATAGAAGCGGGCAATTTATGGATATCAGAATTATAGGGTAAAGGATGACTCGGCTAGGTAATAAAATAGAGCAGTTCCATGCTCCATAAAAAACTAAAAGAGCAACAGATGAAAAAAGCGTTACTATTTTCCCTGATTTCTATGGTCGGTTTCTCTCCTGTTTCACATGCAACGCAAGTGCTCAATGGCTACTGGGGTTATCAAGAGTTCTTGGATGAATTCCCGCAGCAGCGAAAACTCACTAATGCTTTAGCAGAAGCCGTTCGTGAACGTCCTGTACCATTCTCTAAAAACAAAAAGCGTCCGCTTAAAATATCCGTGGTTTATCCGGGGCAGCAAGTATCTGATTACTGGGTACGAAACATTGCGGCATTTGAAAAGCGCTTGGACAAGCTAAATATCAACTATCAGATCAACCAAGTTTTCACACGCCCTAATGCGGATATTAAGCAGCAAAGCTTGTCGTTAATGGAAGCGCTGAAGAGCAAATCCGATTATTTGATTTTTACGTTAGATACAACCAGACACCGCAAATTTGTTGAACACGTTCTTGATTCAACAAACACCAAATTGATCTTACAAAATATCACGACACCAGTGCGTGAATGGGATAAACATCAACCGTTTTTATATGTCGGATTTGATCACGCGGAAGGTAGCCGTGAATTAGCGATAGAATTCGGAAAGTACTTTCCGAAGCACACCTATTACAGCGTGCTCTATTTCTCGGAAGGGTACATTAGTGATGTGAGAGGTGACACGTTTATTCATCAGGTTAACCGTGATAATAACTTTGAACTACAATCAGCGTACTACACTAAAGCAACAAAGCAGTCGGGATATGATGCTGCAAAAGCAAGTTTAGAAAAGCACCCAGATGTTGATTTTATTTATGCGTGCTCGACTGATGTTGCGTTAGGCGCTGTTGAGGCGTTAGCAGATTTAGGGCGAAGTGACGTTATGATCAACGGTTGGGGCGGTGGTTCAGCAGAGCTTGACGCTATTCAGAAAGGCGACTTAGATATCACTGTCATGCGTATGAATGATGATACTGGTATTGCCATGGCAGAAGCCATTAAGTGGGATTTGGAAGGAAAACCTGTCCCAACCGTATATTCCGGTGATTTTGAAATTGTTACCAAAGCTGATTCACCGGAAAGAATCGAAACGCTGAAGAAGCGTGCATTTAGATATTCAGATAATTGATGACAATAACTCGATCAAACATAAAGAAGCGTCGCTCACTGGCGACGCTCATAACAAAGATCATCATTCTTGTTCTTGCTCCGATCATTCTAGGGATTTTTATTCAGAGCTATTACTTCTCTAAACAGATCATTTGGCAAGAAGTCGACAGAACGAAGCAACAAACCTCTGCATTGATCCACAATATATTTGATAGTCACTTTGCGGCGATTCAAATACATCATGACAGCAACTCAAAAAGTGAAGTGATTCGTGACTTTTACACCAATCGCGACACTGATGCACTTAACTTTTTCTTTCTCAGTATCGATCAAAGTGACCCATCGCACACGCCAGAGTTTCGCTTTCTGACCGATCATAAGGGCATCATTTGGGATGATGGTAATGCACATTTCTATGGTGTGAATGATCTTATCCTCGACAGTTTGGCGAACCGCGTCACCTTTAGTAATAACTGGTATTACATTAATGTGATGACCTCTATTGGTTCTAGACATATGCTGACGCGTCGCGTGCCAGTGTTGGATCCTGCGACAGGTGAAGTGCTTGGCTTCTCTTTTAATGTTGTAGTGCTTGATAACAACTTCGCTTTGATGGAGAAGCTAAAAAGCGAAAGTAATGTCGACAATGTGGTCCTTGTGGCGAATAACGTCCCTTTAGCTAACTCCTTAATTGGTGACGAGCCATACAATGTTGCGGATATTTTGCAGCGCAAAGGTTCAGAAAGAAGGCTCGACAAACTTCTAGTGATTCAAACTCCAATAGAAGTGAATGCCGTGACGACAGAGTTATGCTTGCTTACTGTGCAGGATAACCAAAGCGTTGTTACGTTACAGATCCAACATATCCTAGCAATGTTGGCTTCTATCATCGGTATGATCATGATTGCGTTGCTCACTAAAGAATGGATCGAGAGTAAGGTAGCGGCGCAGTTGGAGTCTCTGATGTCCTATACTCGTTCCGCGCGTGAGGAAAAGGGCTTTGAGCGCTTTGATGGCTCGGATATCGAAGAGTTCGATCATATCGGCTCTACTCTTGAAAGTACTTTTGAGGAACTAGAGGCGCAGAAGAAGTCATTCCGAGACCTGTTTAACTTCGCGTTATCACCGATTATGGTGTGGTCTGAGGAAAGTGTTCTTATCCAAATGAACCCTGCAGCACGCAAAGAGCTCGTTATCGAAGATGACAATGAAACCATGCATCCTGTCTTCCAAGGCTTCAAAGATAAATTGACACCTCACCTAAAGATGGCAGCGCAAGGTGCGACGTTAACAGGCGTCAACGTTCCAATTGGGAATAAGATTTACCGTTGGAACCTATCACCAATTCGTGTCGATGGTGATATCAGTGGCATCATTGTGCAAGGGCAAGACATTACAACTCTGATTGAAGCGGAAAAGCAAAGTAATATCGCACGTAGAGAAGCAGAGAAGTCTGCACAAGCTAGAGCTGATTTCCTTGCGAAGATGAGTCATGAGATCCGTACTCCAATTAACGGTATCTTAGGTGTTGCGCAATTGCTTAAAGACACGGTAGAAACTCAAGAGCAGAAGAGCCAAATTGATGTTCTGTGCCACAGTGGTGAGCACTTACTTGCCGTACTGAATGATATTTTGGATTTCTCCAAGATAGAGCAAGGTAAGTTTAATATCCAGAAGCACCCGTTCTCATTCTCCGATACGATTCGCACATTGGAAAATATCTATCGTCCAATCTGTACAAATAAAGGTGTTGAGCTGGTTATCGAAAACAAACTGGATCCGAATGTCGAAATCTTTACGGATCAAGTTCGACTCAACCAAATTCTGTTTAACCTTGTTAGTAACTCCGCCAAGTTTACTCCGTCGGGTTCTATCCGGATCCATGCCGAGCTTGAGCAATTTTATGGTGCAGAGAACAGTGTATTGGTTGTTGAAATTACTGATACGGGGATCGGGATTGAGTCGGACAAGTTAGACCAAATGTTCGAACCGTTTGTACAAGAAGAAGCAACAACAACACGAGAATACGGTGGTAGTGGTTTAGGCTTAACCATCGTTAAGAATCTTGTCGATATGTTGGAAGGCGATGTTCAGGTTCGTAGTAGTAAAGGGATGGGCACAACTTTCGTTGTGACATTGCCGGTAAAAGACCGTGAGCGTGTATTCCGACCGTTAGAAGTCAGCCAACGCGTTAAGCCTGAAGCTTTGTTTGATGAGAGTTTGAAAGTGTTGCTGGTGGAGGACAATCACACCAATGCCTTTATTCTCCAGGCGTTCTGCAAGAAGTACAAAATGCAGGTTGATTGGGCAAAAGATGGATTAGAGGCGATGGAGTTTCTCGCGGACAATACTTATGACCTTATCTTGATGGACAATCAATTACCGCATCTTGGTGGTATTGAAACAACTCATGAGATTCGTCAGAACTTGCGACTTGGTACGCCTATTTATGCCTGTACGGCTGATACAGCTAAAGAAACTAGCGATGCATTTATGGCGGCAGGGGCGAATTATGTCTTGCTCAAGCCAATCAAAGAAAACGCATTACATGAAGCGTTTGTCGATTTTAAGCAGAGATTTTTGCTAGAACGGACGTAATGCAGAAATAGCAAAGGGAGCATGATGCTCCCTTTTTAGTTCTTTACGGTTGAGAACCTCATGCAGCCTAAATCGTGCTGGCTGAAAAAGAATGCTCTAGTAACTCATTCTTCAATTCTTCCGACATATCAAGCGGTACCTCAAATTTCACGCCTATAATCCAACCTTTTGGTAGCTTCTTAATATTGGCAACTGAGCAGTGGTTTTCTTCGTCGATATAGCCACTTAAAGGGGATTCAATCGTAATTCGTTCACCGATTTCAAACTCGGGTTCAACCAACGTCGAAATACCACAGCCAGAAAGAGAGAAGTCGACCAAACTGCCATCATATTTATTGCCAGTGTGGTCTATTGCACAGTCTAATTGCAATTTATAACGCTCATGCTCACGCACAGGCTTCGTCGCGAAGGTGGCAGGAATCCGTACAAACAATAACGGAGACGGTCGGACCAAGTTCATCAGCACACTGCTCTTAAAAGCAATCACATGCCCCAGATCTGTATCTGACACACCACGGATAACAACGTCCACATTGGTGAGTTTTCTTAGCGCTTGCTCTTCTAATAACCGAGCGGGTATGTCGAGAATGATATAAGCGTTTTCTTTAAGCCCTAAATAAGTAGCAGCGTAAATGTACTTTTCTTCCTGACCGAACTCGAAATTTACCGAGATTCGCATCCCTGTTTTTAGGAATTTATGCAGTTCATCTTTTGTATGAGTTGAAGGCATAACATCTGCGTTTAATTTATTATCGCAACAGGTTATCAAAACGCTATTTTGGCTTTCAATAGGTGTCTGTAAAAAGTTATGCAATTTTATTGTTATCTGTGAACAGGTGGCTGATATTTCTGACTAGGGTCTTGTTTCATCAGGATATTACTCGCCACGATACTACCGCAAGTCACCAATATTAAAGCACACCACGTAAGGGTATCAGGCCGCTCATTAAACACTGGCATTGCGAGTAAGGTTGCCAATACTGGTGTGAGAGATCCGAATGCGGCGCTGGCTTCCGCTCCAATGGTTCTGATTGCGTAAAGAAAAGTGAAAGATGCTAATAGACCTGCTCCGATACCTTGTAATAGGAGATGACCAACAAGCTCTTTCCATGGCCAATCAGTGATAGGTGTGATGACTAAATAGCTATCCAACCAACCGAAACCTACAGTGACAATCAGCAATGCAAACGAAATGACTGAAACAAACCCAGCGCAAACATAAGCACTTAAATTTGCAACGCGAGCACTGATGGTAAATACCGCCCACATTAAGCTGCCGACTAAAAACAGTAAGTGCCCTTTTAATTGTGCCCAGTTGTATTCTTCACCGAGATTGGACAGCAGGAACACCATAATCCCAAGTAAGACAGCAGACAAACCGACCATACGATGTTGGCTAAGAGGTTGCTGGTAACAAATGACCGCAATCGCAGAGACAAACAGAGGCAAAGTGCCAGGTATCAGAGCACTGCCATGGGCGACTGGGGCAAAGTGCATAGCGGTACCAACAACGAGCAAGTAAGGGAGTCCGCTTCCTATGACGATACCGATAAGATATTTGTTCGGTACTGCGCGTACTTTATCCATGGATTTGAGGACGAAAGGAAGTAACACCAACGCCGGAATGAAAAAGCGAGTTAAGGCAATATCGGCAGGTTGAAGGGCTGAAATTGCGCCTCCACGTAGCGATAGAAAGAAACCAGACCAAAGAAAGAGCGTTGTGATGATTGCGGCGTATCCTAATGCCATGGGAGGTTCCGTTTATTTGTAAATAATGTGTTAATTATTGAATGAAAGTGACGCTCAATGGTGGCAAAATATGACTTAATATAGTTAGAACTTAGTGAATTTCGGCATGGAATTAAAAAATCATGGCGAAATCTGGCAAGGAAGGCAAGATGGATAAAATTGACCGACAGTTATTGGATTTGATCCAGCAAGACGCCACAATGACAACAAGCGAACTGGCAGATAGAGTGGGGCTTTCCGCTTCCCCTTGTGCGCGAAGAATTAAACGCTTGGAACAAGAAGGCGTGATCAGTGGTTACCGCGCAATGGTTTCTCGCGAACAAGCGGGAATTGCAATGACGGTATTCGTTGAAGTAAGCCTTAATAATCACCAAGCCAGTTCAATAGATGAATTTGAGCAAGCGGTAAGCGAAATGGAAGAAGTGATCTCCTGCCATGTTGTTTCTGGGGCGTACGATTATCTATTAGAAGTGGTGAGTAGAGATCTCACTGGCTATGAAGCTTTTACGCGAAAACTCCAGATCCTTGAAAACGTCAAAGATATTCATACGCACTTAGCGATTCGCCAAGTGAAAGGAAATGGTAACTTACCAATTTATACCTAAGTAACCTCGAGATGCTAGGTTCTTCGAGAACGATTTGTCTTGTAGACGCGGTGTTGTTTTCCTTGACCTCGAATCAATGACAATGCTCAGAATTCTGCATCTTGAAGTTACTGGGTATACTCATAAATACGGTTATTCACAAACCCAACAAACAAAGCAATCATGAAGTGGCTCGACAGATTACGCATCGCACATTATCACCGAAAAAGACACAAACAATTTGGCGAAGACAGAGCCAGGACGCTGGGGTGGCAAGACTCTTTCAGCCAAGTCACACGCTTTGAAGCCTTATGTCGGGATTTAGACCTTAATGGCAAAAGTATTCTTGATATTGGTTGTGGATATGGAGATTTGTTGGCGTATATAGAACAAAAAGGCAATAGCCCCAGTCATTATATCGGCATTGATCAACAAAAGCGGTTTATCGTGGAATCTCGCAAGCGTCATTTCATTACTGATACGCAGTTTATCCGGGGCGATTTCTCTAACTTGATTTTGCCGAAAGCGCACTATGTATTTGCATCTGGCTCGCTCAATTACCAATCTGCCAACCCAAATCATACAATCGAGATGATTGAGAAAATGTATCAGACTGCGAGTATTGCTTGTGTGTTTAATCTGTTGGATGAGGCTAAGTTACCCAGCATGCGGATGTTAGAGTCTCACAACAAAGATGGTGTACTGCGTTATTGCAAGCTGCTGAGTGAGAGAAGTTACTTAATTGAAGGTTATTCCGATCATGATTTTACTATCGTGATGCCAAAATAACCGACAATAAAAAACGGAGACAGTTTCCTGTCTCCGTTCGAATAGTCTTTTAAGCCTTATTGGTATTTGTATTTTGAGATCTCACAGTTACCTGTGTGTCTATCAACCCTAAAAGAGAAAGCAGCTGAATGGTATTCCCTCCCATCACTCCAAATTGTTTCTCCGAAGATTTTACATAGGTCCAAATCACTGATTGAACCGAACTCTTTAACATGCCTAACTACTGACAAAAACTTGGCTTTGGTAGCATTAGGACAATCCCTGTTACTTAATCGATTGATAACCATTGGTTTAGCATCATCTCCAGCCAAATGTGACTTTATATTAAATTTTGTTAATGGGTAAATTACCCAAAATCTGCTCGTAAGTAAAGCGTTATTGTGACGTACCTCTCTATAAATTGACCTGTTTGCCTATTAATTGCTCAATTTCAATAAAGGGAACAATCCCAATATGAACAGACTTAGTCAGATTCATTTTGCACGTATTTTAATGCGTTGGCTTCTTTATCGTACAGCTGCGCTAAACCAAGATATTGTGTTGCCAGTTGCGTATAATCTTTAGCGAGTTGAGAAGCGTTTGTTTGATACCATTCGGCGCTAATTTGGTTGGCTGTGGCATCAGAAATTTCACATTTACTTGCGAGTTTTTGCCATCCGTTTGCCATCCAATTTGACTCAATGCTGAGTTTCTCTAACTCTCGCGCTTTACTGGTGAGTTCTTCGCGATATTGAATCGACGCCTTAAGCTGACTTTGAAAAGCTCGTTGGTTAGTTTGTGCCTGCCACAACAAGGTAAGTTCACGTAGGGAGAAGGTCTGAGAGAGCAGTTGTCTTTGTTTGTGTTCAGTGAGAAGCGTATTGAATGTCTCAACGTATCTATTGTAATTGGACTCTAAACGGTTGAATTGGGTAAGATTGTCATTCCATGATGCGTGGTCACACTGAATGCTTGCGTAAGCAGGAAGTGGAAGCAGTAGCAATATCCATTTGAACTTATTCATCATTGTTTTCACACTAATTAGCTTTCTCGTTGATTAGTTTTTGCGTCCGTTATGCACTCTCTATCAGTATAGTTAGTGTGACGGTGCTTACTGCGTAAGGAATGAAAAAGGAACGGAATATGAAGAAAGCCTTGATCTTAATAGTTGTCTTGCTCTTGTTAGGGGGAGCGGGCGCAGGGTATTACTTCTTCTTTATGCAGCAAGACGACCCTGTCGCTGAACAGGAAAAAGAGCCAGAGAAACCAGCCGAACCTGCAGAAAAACCCAAACCGATTATGGATCTTGAGGCGCCCGCACCTGAGGTCACCGAGTACTATGTGATTGAGCGCCGGATCGATGTCTACAATAAGCCAGATCATCAGGCGTTGATTATTGATGCGTTGTATAAAGGTGAGAAGGTATCGGTTTTGGAGAAATCTAATGGCTGGTTCCGTTTGACGGATTACATTGTGTATGAAGAAGGTGGGGAAGAGACCGCTGAGTGGGTAGACTCAAAAGGATTATCAGACTCAGAACCTGTCATCAAAGAGCAAGAGCGCTTGGAGATCCTTGATGGGTATTTGCAAAAATCAGACGATTTAAAAACGCATCTCGATATGTTTCGTAACAAAACGCAGCAACTGCTCGATGATGAGACTTGCGACCCAAGTGATTTTGAAGAATTAGGTGGGTGGGTGCGTTCTGTCACTTACAAAACCCGCAATGTTTACTTCATCTACTGCGGTGGCTTGGAACAAGAAAACAAAATCTATTTGGATGTCGATAAAGGTGAAATATTTTATCGATGAATACCGCTTAAGGCTTGCTGGCAACTGCGTTCCACGGTTGGAAACAGAGATTTATAACTTTTTAGTTGTTAAGTATAAGCAATAGGAATACTATCACCGAGCTGAGTTGAAGAACTCGGCTCGTTTTGTTTTAAGTGAGCTACCATGCCTTGGATTTACGTTAGAAAACTGTTTTTGCTGCTTCTTGCAATGGCTTTATCGCCAATGCAGGCGTCGGCTGCACAAGCAGAACAGAAATCCTACTTACCTCACTTTTCTAAGTTGCAGCCATTTACGGCGAGCAACTCTGCATCGAACTCTCCAGTTGATTTCTCAGAACTCTCTGAGGAAAGCACCCAATCTCCAGTATCTGAAGGTCATGCTTTCCAAGATTCGTTTGCCATCTTTAATTCTCAACGTTGGACAACGCACCTTCGTGAGAACATTGACGATGAACACATTGATTTCATCGGCGATTTAAATGCCCCGTTTTATGCTGATGCTGGCTATGCCTATAGCCTTATGGATATCAGCTGGCGTCAAAGCCAATCGACATTTAATCACTTTGTTAGCGACCACCGCCTTTCTGGTTGGAAAGAAACCAATGCGATGTACGTCGCCCTCAATAGTCAGTTTTCTGCTTAAACACCATCACTCTGCACATTTTGTGCATTCTTAACACGGCAATTCTTCAACAGAGTAACTGAAGCTCTGGGCATTCCATACCTGTATGTTGTTCAGGTGAGCGTTTTGTCGTGTCTTGAATCTAACTAAATAAAACTTCACTGAGCAGTGAAGGGATGATGTTTACATGAAGAAAACACCAAAACCACAAAAGAACAGAAAAGTGCTGAATCACTATTCAGCATGGAAATACGTCGTTTTAATTACGACGGTTATTATCTTAACCCTTAGCGCCATCCCAACTTGGTTTGGTGAGCAGCCTTCTATTCAGGTGACGTTTGCTGACCAAAACAACAGTGCGATGTCAGTGGTTCAGCTCGACCAGCTGTTAAAAACGCACCATATTCCAGCCTCTAAAATCATTGAAAAAGACGGTAAGACCACCATTGTTTTTGATGGTGAAGATGCGCAAAGTAAGGCTCGTGTATTGCTTAACGATCAGTTAGGCAAAGATGACAGCATCACGTTCTCATACGTGTCTGTTGCCCCAGAATGGTTAAACGAGATGGGTTTCAGCCCAATCAAGCTTGGTCTTGACCTTCGTGGCGGCGTTCAATTCCTATTGAATGTAGATGTAAATAAAGCGTTTGAAGAACAGCGCGACGCATTGGTTGATGAGATCAAAGCGAGCCTGCGTGAGCAACGTGTACGTGGCGTTCAAGTTCGTGCTGAAGCGCATAACCACATCGCAGTAAATAGTGAAAACGAAGCGGGCTTAAAAGCGGCGAGCCAATTCATTCGTCAAAACTACCCTGGTTGGACAATGACAAGCTCAGATCGTGGCTTTGAACTTCAACCAAGCGAACAAAACATCCAAGAATTCCAAACAACGACACTGCAACAAAACTTGAAGATCATGCGTGGTCGTATCGAAGAGCTTGGTATTACTGAAGCGTTGGTACAACGCCAAGGTAAAGAGAGCATTCGTATCGAGCTACCAGGTGTTCAAGACCCTGCACAAGCGAAAAACGTCATTGGCGCAACAGCAAGTCTTGCGTTCTACGAAGTGAAAGACGCAGGTCAAGCACGTAGCAGCCAAGACCTTGTCCTGAAAGACAACGATGGTCGTACAGTGATTCTTGCCAAGCGTCCAGTACTAACGGGTGAACATATTGTAAATGCGCGCGCGGGCGTTGATAAAATGGGCATGTCAGAAGTAAACATCTCTCTAGACCACGCTGGTGGTAAGAAGATGAGTGACTTCTCTGCAACGCATATCGGCAAGCCAATGGCGACAGTCTACCGTGAGTACAAAACTAACGAACGTGGTATGACAGAGCGTAGCGAGCGCGTTATTAGTGTTGCAACTATCCAGTCTCAATTGGGTAGCCAATTCCGTATTACTGGTGCGGGTAGCATGGATGAAGCACAGCAACTTGCCTTGCTTCTACGTGCGGGTTCATTGACCGCTCCGGTAACGATTGTTGAAGAACGCACAATCGGTGCTTCTCTAGGTGCAGAAAACATCCAAAACGGTTTCGCTGCTCTTGCTCTTGGTATGGGTCTAACACTGACATTTATGGCACTTTGGTACCGTCGTCTTGGTTGGGTTGCGAACGTGGCTTTGTGTGCAAACATGCTTTGCTTACTTGGTCTAATCGCACTACTTCCTGGTGCCGTGCTAACACTTCCTGGTATCGCAGGCTTGGTATTGACTGTCGGTATGGCGGTGGATACCAACGTAATTATTTTCGAACGTATTAAGGACAAGATGCGTGAAGGTCGTAGTTTTGCACAAGCTATCGACTTAGGCTTCGACAGCGCGTTCGCTACTATCCTTGATGCCAACATCACAACCATGATCACTGCCGTGATTCTATACGCGATTGGTAACGGTCCAATCCAAGGCTTTGCGCTGACGCTAGGTCTGGGTCTGATGACCAGTATGTTTACTGGCGTATTCGCTTCTCGTGCAATGATCAATTTAATTTGGGGCCGCGATGCCCGTCGTGATGTGAGGGTTTAATCATGGTCGAAATGCTAAAACAAAATATCCGTAAGATTCGTTACTTCACGACAGCTGTATCGGTTGTGTTGACGATTATTGCTCTGGTTGCTCTGGGTATGAAAGGGCTAAACCTAGGTCTCGATTTCACTGGTGGTATGGTTACTGAAGTGAAAGTCGATAAACAATTGACTAACCATGATTTGCTTAATGCGCTGCAACCAAAGCTTGGTGAATCAACATCTGTAACCCGTTCAGGCGAAGATGGTCGTTGGGTTATTCGTTACTCAGCACCGGCAGAAGGTCATACATTACCTAATGTTGCAGATGTACTTAAGCCTATTTCACATCAAGTAGATGTAGTAAGTAACAGCATCGTGGGTGCTCAAGTGGGTCAGGACCTGTTCGACCAAGGTGGCTTAGCATTATTAGTATCGGTACTGACGATTCTTGGTTACTTGTGTTTCCGCTTTGAATGGCGTCTGGCAAGTGGCTCTCTATTCGCGTTGGCGCACGATGTTATCTTAGTATTGGGCTTCTTTGCGATTACACAAATGGAGTTCAACCTGACGGTGTTTGCAGCGATTTTGGCGATTCTTGGTTACTCGCTTAATGACTCGATCATCATCGCTGACCGTATTCGTGAACTGCTTGTTGCGAAGCAAAATTGGAAAACAGAACAGATCAACGATGAAGCGGTATTGGCGACATTCTCACGTACTATGGTGACATCAGGTACTACTTTAATCACTGTTGGTGCGTTGTGGATTATGGGCGGTTCTGCATTGGCAGGTTTCTCTACCGCAATGTTCATTGGCGTACTGTCTGGTACGTGGTCATCAATCTCGATTGGTACGGTGCTTCCTGAATGGTTGAAGCTAGAACCAAAACACTACCTACCAGTAGAGATCGACACTGCACCATAATACTTGGTGTTTAAGGTAAAAGTGCTTGCGCCACTCTTCTGAGTGGCGCTTTTTTATCTGGGAAAAGGGAAAAGGGAAAAGGGAAAAGGGAAAAGGGAAAAGGGAAAAGAAATAGAATCGGACGCTACTTCACGCGCATTAGTCGATGCTTGACTGAACCTAAATCAAATTCGATGATCTGAGATCGCTTCATTGACTCGACTTTGGTGAGCATTGCTCCTTTATAGCCCTTCTTTTTCATCCATTGTAACGGTTCAGAAAAGCTGTCCTCATTGACCACGTAAGACTCACCTTTATGTTCGCCAGCATAGACGTTCACTACCCACACTCGGGCTTGAAAATCCAACACCTCACCAAAGGATTGTTTGAGCCTGCTTAAAATGTTCTTCATAACTTGTTTTTCATCACTAGACCTGTTTCATCAATACTGCTTTTTCTAACTCATTAAGAGCCAAATACCCACTCCTATCATCAAAGTGCCAGCGATTCGGTTCATTAAGCGTACATTTTTGGATTGACCTAGCAATCGCTTCAATCCTTTACCACCCGTTGCGTAAAGAGACATACAAATGAACTCGAACATCAAAATAATAGAAACAAGCACGATGAGCTGAGGAGCAAGAGCCGCAGTTTGATCAATAAAAGGTGGCAAAAGTGAAATCATGAACGCCCAGCCTTTCGGGTTTGCAATTGCGGTGACAAAGCCTTGCAAAACCAAATCCCAGTTACCGCTAGTAGGAACATCAATGCTATCAACATTAATGGCAAGTTTGCCTCGTGAGCGCCACATCTCAACCCCTAAATAAAGCAGATAACCGCCGCCAATCAATTTTAGTACGGTAAAGAGCCAAGGGTAAGTGAGCATGATGGCTGCGATACCGAGCACCGCAGAGATTGAAACTAAAGCAACACCAAACAGTTCGCCAATCATCATCCAAAGGGTGCGACGATATCCGATACTCATACCTAACGTTAAGGCAAGCGTCATACACATCCCAGGTGTAATGGATACAAAGAAAAAGGTAGGGATGAACATAGTTAACAAGGCGGTATTCATGAATATTGATGAGTGTGTAAGTAAATAAAGAAGTATCAAAGATAGTGCAAACTGGCATTCAATGCCACATCTAAAAACAGTGGAGGTTGGAGGTATAGGGTTAACATTCAACTGTTTAATAAAATTTAAATAACAATTAAATGTGTGCGACATATTAGTGCGCTGTTGCACCAAATAAAATCATTTATAAATTAACATGAGATAACTTAGTTGTAGAAATTAGTTGGTTTAAGTACCAGTTATATTATTTTTTAATTGGTATTTATGTCATTTGACCATGTTTTACTTAGATTAAATACATCAAAGTATGATGTAAGATAATGATATATTTCATAATTATTAGTTGAGCTTTGTTAACTATTGACTCGATAATTTAATTGCGATCTATTAGTTTCTAAATGAAAGATGATCTTAAACCATTTGCAAATGCAACATAGATAGAAATTCGTATAACTTACTGAATGCAAAGTGATTTACAAAATTAATAACCAAATTGTCTTTGGTTTTTCTTCTTTTAAAACAGTGACTTATGCGTGTTTAACTTTTTTATAACATTTCATTCCGAATGAGATCTAAATCAATCTTATGCAAATGAATGAGTTTTTTATTTGAAATGTCATATTTCTAGGTTAACTTAAAATAAAAGGCAGCAGAGGAATTGTTGCCAAAAGAATAAATTAACACGTCAGTTGGCGAAACATTTCGCCAGTGTCTTAATTCGCTTTTTTAATGCCGTTAAGAATGGAGTCTTCAATGAAGAAAGTCGCTTTGATCACTGGATCAAAAGGCGGAATTGGTTCTGCTATTTCCTCTCAATTAGTAAATGATGGTTATCGAGTAATTGCTACTTATTTTACAGGTAATTATGAGTGTGCTTTGGAATGGTTTAATGAAAAAGGGTTTACCAAAGATCAGGTACGCTTATTTGAATTAGATGTGACAAACACCACGCAGTGTGCTGAAAAACTGGCACTTTTGCTTGAGGAAGAAGGGACTATAGATGTTGTCATCAACAATGCAGGTATCACACGTGATGGCGTGTTTAAAAAGATGACTGCACAAGCTTGGAATGACGTCATTAACACCAATCTAAATAGCTTGTTCAATGTGACTCAACCTTTGTTCGCGACTATGTGTGAAAAAGGTGGTGGTCGCATCATTAACATCTCTTCCGTTAATGGTTTGAAAGGACAGTTTGGACAAGCAAACTACTCAGCGGCTAAGGCTGGCATGATTGGTTTTTCAAAAGCTCTGGCATATGAAGGTGCTCGTTCTGGTGTGACTGTGAATGTTATCGCTCCGGGATACACCGGCACCCCAATGGTAGAGCAGATGAAACCGGAAGTGCTTGAATCTATCACCAACCAAATCCCAATGAGGCGTTTAGCAACGCCAGAAGAAATTGCAGCATCAGTAAGCTTCCTAGTGAGTGATGCCGGCGCATACATCACCGGTGAAACATTGTCGGTGAACGGCGGCCTATACATGAGCTAAGGAGTAGAGTGATGGAAAAAGTATTTATCGTTGCAGCAAAGCGTACGCCAATTGGTGCGTTTGGTGGAAGCTTAAAAAACACCTCAGCAGGAAATCTAGCTGCAGTAGCAATAAAAGGTGCGCTTGAGGCAGCTTCTTTGGCAGCAGATAAGGTCGATGAAGTTATTGTTGGTAACGTTGTTGCAGCCGGTCAAGGTATGGGTGTTGGACGCCAAGCTGCACTGTTTGCAGGTATCCCGGAGTCAGTCCCTGCATACGGCGTAAACATGGTATGCGGCAGTGGTATGAAAACCGTCATGGATGGCGTTTCGCATATTCGCAGCGGTGATGCAGAAGTCGTGGTGGCTGCCGGCGTTGAGGTCATGTCACAAATCCCATTCATCGTGCCTAGCAGCGTGCGAGATGGCAACAAAATGGGTCACATGGAGCTGAAAGATCTCCTTATCGCAGATGGCTTAACGGATGCTTACAACCAGTACCACATGGGAGTGACGGCTGAAAACGTTGCAAAAGAGGTAGGGTTGTCTCGCCAACAGCAAGACGAATATGCACTTTCGAGTCAGCAAAAAGCTGTCGCAGCTATCGAGGCAGGTAAATTCAAAGATGAAATTGTTCCTGTTGAAGTTAAGCAGCGTCGAGAAACGGTCGTGTTTGACACCGATGAATACCCGAAAGCCAATGCCACACTTGAAGGTTTGAGCAAGCTGCGCCCTGCGTTCGACCGAGAAGGTACAGTGACAGCAGGTAATGCATCGGGCATTAATGACGGTGCAAGTGCCATCATTTTGGCCTCAGAAACTGCAGTTCAAGCGCATGGTTTAACACCAATTGCCGAGGTAGTGAGCTACGCACAATCTGGTTTAGACCCTCAAATTATGGGGCTTGGTCCTGTTGAGTCAGTGAACAAGGCACTACAAAAAGCCGAGCTGAAAACCAGTGATATCGATGTTTATGAATTAAACGAAGCCTTTGCTGCTCAGGCATTAGGCGTGATTCATAAACTGGCTGAAACCAACCAAGTACCAGTAAGCTCGATTCAAGATAAAGCCAATTTTAATGGTGGTGCTATCGCATTGGGTCACCCACTTGGTGCATCAGGTAACCGAATTTTGGTTACGTTGGTTCATGAACTTCACAAACAAGACGGTCAGTACGGGGTTGCTTCACTTTGTGTGGGCGGCGGTATGGGCACGGCTGTGATTGTAAAAGCAGTTAAGTAGTTATTTAAACGGACATTTTTAATTCTTTCTCTAGGAGATAAACCATGTACACTGATTTCTTCAAAACTTTTAGCGATCAAACTGAAAAGAATCTAGAACCATACTTGAAGTTCAATAAGCTAGTAACAAAGAACGTAGAAGTGCTTACTGAGCTTCAACTGAACGCGATCCGTACTTACAGCGAAGTGGGTCTAAACCAAATGAAAGCAGCGTCAGAAATCAAAGACGTGACTTCTCTAACGGCTTTCAACAGCCAACAACTTACCGTTCTTACTAAACTTTCTCAGCAAATGATGGACGACAGCAACAAGCTGCAATCTATCGCAAAAGAGTTCAAAGAAGACGTTGAGAAAATGACTTCGGAAAACCTAAAGACTGTTACTCCAGCGTAATACGTCCGCTTGCGCCGCCCGCTTTTTGGGCGGCGTTGTTTTTTCCGAATATAGGAGTAAGACTATGTTTCAACACTTCTTTTCGGACTATCTTGTAAAGCTTCAGGAAACCAATCAACAGTGGTGGCATGATTTCGAAGTGAACAAGGCAGTCGTGAATTCTCCTTTGAACAAGGCCATGCAAGAAGTGAACTTTGAAGATACTGCTAAACTGTTCGAACAAGCGGCAAACCAACCCGCTGCAATTTTGAAGTTGCAAGCAGAGTGGTGGGAGCAGCAGCTTCAAATTTGGCAGAATGTGGCTCTCGCAGGTAATCAAACGCAACTTATCGAAGCAGAGAAGGGCGACAAGCGTTTCTCAAATGATGCTTGGCAGCAAGAAGCCATGTACAGCTTCATCAAGCAATCATATTTGTTGTTTAGTAAAACCTATCTAGACACGCTCGATTCCATCGAAGGTCTTGATGAGAAGACGAAAGAGCGTATTACCTTCTTCTCTCGTCAGGCTATCAACGCACTTTCTCCATCTAATTTCATCGCGACCAACCCAGAACTGCTTAAACTCACTCTTGAGCAAAATGGTGAAAACCTACTGACGGGTTTAGAGAAGTTAAAAGAAGATGTTGAGTCGAGTGCCGACATTCTCAAAGTACGCATGACCAACAACAATGCGTTTCGCGTTGGGGATGATGTAGCGACGACCGCGGGCGATGTTGTGTTCCAAAACGAATTGTTTGAGCTGATTCAGTACCGTCCCTTGACGGAAAAAGTGAATGCGACACCGCTATTAATCGTTCCACCGTTCATCAATAAGTACTACATCCTTGACCTAACGGCGAAAAACTCAATGGTTCGTTGGTTGTTAGAGCAAGGTCATAGCGTATTTATGATGTCTTGGCGCAATCCGGGTAAAGAACAAGCGCAGGTTGAGTTTGGGGACTACGTAACCGAAGGCGTAGCGAAAGCGGTTACTGCGATTGAGGATATTACTGGTCAAGAGCAAATCAACGCAGCTGGCTACTGTATCGGTGGTACGGTTCTCGCCAGCACCGTAGCTTACTATGCAGCGAAACGTATGAAGAAGCGTATTAAGTCTGCGACCTTCTTTACGACCTTATTGGACTTCTCTCAGCCGGGGGAGGTTGGGGCATACATCAATGACACAATCATCAGTGCTATAGAAACGCAAAACAACGCCAAGGGTTACATGGATGGTCGCTCGTTAAGCGTGACATTCAGTCTGCTGCGTGAAAACAGTTTGTACTGGAACTATTACGTCGATAATTACCTCAAAGGTAATAGCCCTGTTGATTTTGATCTGCTGTATTGGAACAGTGACAGCACTAATGTGAGCGCCGCTTGCCATAATTTCTTACTGCGAGAACTCTATTTGGAGAATAAGCTGGTACAAGACAAGGGTGTTAAAATTGGCGGTGTTTGGATTGATCTCAACAAGATTAAGATCCCAAGTTATTTTGTATCGACCAAAGAAGACCATATTGCACTGTGGCAAGGAACGTATCGTGGTGCTCTGAATACAGGTGGTAATAAGACCTTTGTTTTAGGTGAGTCAGGGCATATTGCTGGTATCGTGAATCACCCAGCGAAAAACAAATATGGATATTGGTTGAACGACAATCTTGATGACTCGGCGGACGAATGGTTCAACAACGCGAATCATCAAGAAGGTTCTTGGTGGACGCATTGGCACCAATGGTTGATGCAGTTTAACCCGAAAGAGCAAGTTGAGCCTTTCCCAGTTGGTTCTGAGCAAAATCCGGTTATTGAAGATGCTCCTGGTCAGTATGTTCGACAAGTTCTGCCTATCAACGAGTCCTAGACTGCTCCTCGCAAGCAGTATTATTTGGCGATCTGAATGGTCGCCTTTTTTCTGTCTGAAGCTTTGCTTCGCAAGGAGCAAAGAATCATCACAACAAGCAAGTGTGAGAACCACCATAAGCCGTCAGAGAGTATTGGGTTTGGTGCTTTGGTTGGAAACGTAGAAAGAAAAAACGCCAAGCAAATGCTCGGCGTTTTCCGTCAACAAAATAGGCAAAAAAGTTGACTGGTTCGAGGTGAATTACACCTCTTTATCCTTACCTAGTGAGAGTAGCCATAGAGAGATTGCTGCTACTCCGACAAAGCCGGAAAGAATAATGACTGGCATTGCGCTGTATCCAAGGAAGTGCCAGATAAAGGATTCAAGATTACTCATTGTCTATGTTTCTCCTTATTGCCAGCCTTCAACACCGTGCATGTCAGGCAGTTTGTGTGCGATACCTTTATGACAGTCTACACAAGTTTTATCGCCTGAAGCCAGAGCGGTAGAGTGTTGAGCTGCCGCTCGTTTACCCTGCTGCGAGTAGTCCATGTAATCAAACTGGTGACAGTTACGACATTCAAGAGAATCATTCTTCTTCATACGCGCCCACTCACGTTCCGCTAAGTGTTCACGACGAGCTTGGAATTTCTCCGGCGTATCGATCGTCTTCGTTACGAAGTGAGCAAACAACTCTTTAGACGCTTGAACTTTACGAACGATCTTATCGGTCCATTCGTGTGGTACGTGACAATCAGAACAGATTGCACGAACACCAGAACGGTTCGAGTAGTGAATCGTTTCTTGAATTTCAGCGACGATAGGAGCGTGACAGCCAGAACAGAATTCTTCTGTGTTGGTCGCTTCCATACCTGTGTTGAATGCGCCCCAAAACAGAAGACCACCAGCGAAGCCAAGGAATAAAACCACACCAGCGGCAGCTTTACTCGGGCTCGACAGTCTCTTCCAAAACGCTTTAAGTATTTTCATAAGTAACCTCTTAGTACTCGCGTTTCAATTACTGAAGCGAATCGACTGCCTTAAACTCGTTTTCCACTAATGGTTTAGCATCCGTTTGTGGAACGTGACATTGCAAACAGAAGTAACGACGTGGTGACATGTCTGCTAGTACCGCGTCTTCACGGTTAACGTAGTGCGTTACACTGATCTTGGTAGCGCCTGCGTCTTTAGCATTTTTCCAGCTGTGACATGCTAGACATTTGTTTGCGTTCAAAGACACTTCGTAGTTACGGATGCTATGAGGGATCAGTGGCGGCTGATATACAAAGCTGTCTGCAACGATCTGGTCTTTGGGAAAGTCTTTAAAATCATCTGCAGGGCGAGTGTCTTCAAGTTGCGCAGTGCCGCGTAGCGAGTCTAGACCGCCTGTGCCACCTGGATTGTCCAGTTCCGCTTGTGCAACGCCTGTCAATAAAGCACCTACAGATAAAAGTGCGATAAGGTATTTTTTCATCATTTCATCTCCGCCTTATGGCTTAAATTCTTTTTAGGCCGCCGAGTCGACGGCCTTTGCATTCGTTATTTGACGGTTAAGCAATTTTCGTGATTTTGACTGGACACTTCTTAAAGTCTGTCTGTTTTGACAGAGGGTCAGTCGCATCAAGAATCAGCTTGTTAATCAAAATACGGGCATCAAAGAACGGTACGAATACCAAGCCTTCAGGTGGACGGTTACGACCACGGGTTTCAACACGAACGCGTACTTCGCCACGTTTGTTTGCAATCAGAACTTCTTCACCGCGACGTACATTACGTTTTTTCGCATCCGCAGGGTGCATGTAAACCACAGCGTCTGGTACAGCTTTGTAAAGCTCTGGTACACGACGAGTCATAGTACCTGTGTGCCAGTGCTCAAGAACACGACCTGTACATAGCCATAGGTCGAACTCTTCATTTGGTACTTCTGGTGGCGCTTCGTAAGGCGCAGAAATGATCTTCGCTTTACCATCAGCATTACCGTAGAAGTCCCAACCTGAACCTGCTTTAGCGTATGGGTCAGAACCTTCTTTAAAGCGCCATTGTGTTTCTTTGCCATCAACAACCGGCCAACGTAGACCACGTACAGTGTGGTAGACATCGTAAGGTGCTAAGTCGTGACCGTGACCGCGACCAAATGTTGCGTACTCTTCGAACAGACCTTTCTGAACGTAGTAGCCGAAGTGGTGCGAATCATCGTTTAGTTCACGAGCTTCTTCGATAGGGAACTGGTCAACTTGACCGTTCTTGAACAGCATGTCGTACATGGTTTTACCACGGTACTCTGGTGCTTTTGCAAGAAGCTCTTCTGGCCACACTTCTTCCATCTTGAAGCGTTTAGAGAATTCCATTACCTGCCAAAGGTCAGATTTTGCATCACCGATGGTCTCTACTTGTTGGTACCAAGCTTGTGTACGACGCTCTGCGTTACCGTAAGCGCCTTCTTTCTCGATCCACATTGCAGTAGGAAGGATAAGGTCAGCGGCTTGCGCTGTTGCTGTTGGGTATGGGTCAGACACAACAATGAAGTTTTCTGGATTACGGTAACCTGGAAGACGCTCTGTGTTGATGTTTGGACCAGCTTGCATGTTGTTGTTACATTGAACCCAATAACAGTTCAGAACGCCATCATGCAACATGCGGTCTTGCAGTACCGCGTGGAAACCTGGTTTCGGTGGGATGGTGCCTTCTGGCAGTTTCCAGATCTCTTCCGCGATTTTACGGTGTTTAGGGTTAGCAACCACCATGTCCGCAGGTAGACGGTGAGCAAACGTACCAACTTCACGAGCAGTACCACATGCTGATGGTTGACCCGTTAGTGAGAATGGACTGTTGCCCGGAGTAGCAATCTTACCGGTTAGTAGGTGGATGTTGTAAACCAAGTTGTTCATCCATACGCCACGGGTATGTTGGTTCATACCCATTGTCCATAGCGACATCACTTTCGTGTTTGGATCCGCGTACTGCTTAGCAAGCTCGATTAGTTTCTCTTTTTCTACGCCTGAGATTTCAGATGCTTTCTCTACGGTGTAAGGCGCGACAGTCTTCTTGTATTCTTCGAAAGAGATTGATGTTAGCTTGCCAGAGTTCGGGTTCTTAGCGGCTTTTTGTAGCGGGTCATCGTCACGCAGACCGTAACCGATGTCAGTGTCTGTTTTGGTAAAGTTCGTGTGCTTGTTCACGAAGTCCCAGTTCACTGCATCGTTTTGAATGATGTAGTTTGCGATAAAGTTAGCAATCGCAAGGTCAGACTGAGGATTAAAAATGTAGCCGTGGTCTGCCAACTCAAATGAACGGTGGTAGTAAGTAGAAAGCACGTTCACTTTTACATGAGGGTGGCTTAGGCGACGGTCAGTAATACGTGTCCACAGAACTGGGTGCATTTCTGCCATGTTTGAACCCCAAAGAACGAATGAGTCAGCGTTCTCGAAGTCGTCGTAACAACCCATTGGTTCATCGATACCAAATGCACGCATGAAGCCTACTACTGCAGATGCCATACAGTGACGCGCGTTCGGATCGATATTGTTTGAACGGAAGCCTGCTTTCATCATTTTGGCTGCTGCATAACCTTCCATTACTGTCCATTGACCAGAACCGAACATACCGATGCTTGTTGGACCTTTCTTCTCTAGAGAAGCTTTCCATTTCTCAGCCATGATATCGAAAGCGGTGTCCCAAGATACAGGAGCGAAGTCACCGTCTTTGCTGTATTTGCCATCTTTCATACGTAGAAGAGGCTGAGTCAGACGGTCTTGACCGTACATGATCTTAGAAAGGAAGTAGCCTTTGATACAGTTCAGGCCTTTGTTTACCGGCGCTTCAGGGTCACCTTGAGTCGCCACGACTTTGCCGTTTTGAGTACCAACAAGAACAGAACAGCCTGTACCACAGAAACGACAAGGTGCTTTGTCCCATGTGATTTTAGTTTGGTCAGAGCTTGCAATCAGATTGGTTGCAGAAGCTGGTAGTGTAATACCTGCGACAGCAGCAGCTGATGCAGCCGCGTTTGCTTTCACAAACGCACGTCTTGTCATTTTCATACTTCACCCTCGATTTGGGAATGTTGTGTTCCAGTGTCTTCTTCTTCCGTTTCTTCAAGCCCAGTTTCGATTTGGTGATAAACCAATACTGTGCTCAAGACATTCGGTAAATTATTAATCGCATCGATAGTGTCGGTGATGAAACCTTGATTCTCAGTTTCTAGCACCACCACGATTTTGCCTTCTGGGCTGTCACCGTAGATTTCTGCGTTTTCGTACGCTTCAATCTGGGTTTTAACTTCAGCCAGATGTTCAGGCAGAACATGGACTACCAGACTCGAAATGTGCACTTCGTTTAGTGACATACATCTCTCTCGTTTTATCGCCTATCGCGCCGACCACTAACGGCTAGGCTGTTATATTGCTCACATTGATGGATGAAGTAGGGCACACTGAAACACAGGCGCCGCAGCCGTTACACTCATCAAGGTCTAAATTTGGTTGTGCTACTTTGCCAAATTCTAACTTGAACTTAATCGCCATCGGGTCGCACATGTCCCCACAGCTTCGGCATTCGACATTTTGTTTTGCTAAACAGCTATCGGTGATGCTCGCTTTTGCCTGCCAAGGTTGCTCCGCTTCTGCTAAAAATAGTGGCTCTGGGCAAGCCTCGGCGCATTGGTAACAAAATGTGCATTCATCAATAGAAAAATCGACTGCAGGAAAACCGCCGTCGCTTTTGGTTATAATCTTGGTTTCACATGCCTCGATGCATTTGCCACAGCGAGTGCAGTCATCCGTGAACTGAGTTGGCTTTGCTAACCAAGGAAGACGTACCGAATTATCCGGTTGCGCTTTGCGTGCAAAAAGTCTTCGTCTAGAAAGGTCTACCACTTAGTCACCTCAAAAATTGAAACCCAAACTAAGCATAGTCCACAATTTCATTAATAAACTGTCATTTAAGTACACGAAATTGTAGTTTTTGACATATATGTATAAATACCTCTTAGGAGGTAATTAGGATGCAATATTGTTTTGGATCAATAAATTCCGGCGCAGGTGATCACATATTGATAAAGTTGAAAGATAATGCGCGTTGTATAAAGACAAACGTGGTTATCAAACGAGCGGAGTTCAGAGTTGTTTAAAAATGTGAAAAAGTCAGTAACACGCACTATTGCGTCTGCCATGATGTTGATTTTACTCCTATCGGTGGCGACGACTGGCTTTGCTATATTCACTCTTGCATCAAGCCTTAATGATGCGGAGGCGGTCAACGTAGCGGGTTCGATGCGAATGCAGAGTTATCGTTTAGCCCATGATATTCAAAGTGAATCTGTTGACTATTCTTCACATATTGACTTATTTGAGCAGTCAATTTACTCCCATTCAATGCTGGCACTACAGCATTGGTCAGTACCAGAAGATATTACAAAAGACTACTATCGGTTGATTCTGCGCTGGCACGAGCTGAAATCGGTACTAAAGAGCCAAGATAGAGACAAGTATCTGATCTTAGTGGCTGGTTTTGTTCAACAAATTGATGCTTTTGTATTTAAACTGCAGAACTACTCAGAACAAAAACTGATCAACTTAGCGTGGATTGGTGGTTTAGGGCTTGGCGGCATACTGTGTGTCAGCATGTTTGTCGTGCACTTTGTGAGACTAGAAGTTGTCAGACCTTTACGCGCTCTTGTGTTTGCAAGTGAACAAATTCAGAATCGTTCGTTTAATGTGTCACTCAATGTATCGAGTGACAACGAAATGGGCATTTTGACCCGAACTTTCAATAGGATGGCGAACGATCTTGGTAAGCTATATCGAGGGTTGGAGCAAGCTGTCGACGAGAAAACACGTAAGCTACAACATGCTAACCAATCGCTGAGAGTGTTGTATGATTCGTCGAAAGAGCTGACGGCGTCACGTATCCATCAGGAGAATTTCCAAGCGATTTTACAACATATTGCAAGTTTGGAAGGAATTCGTGCAGTTAAGCTCGAAATTGATCAAATTGGGGAACCAAATTGGATACTCTCTGAGGGGGAAGAGTGCCGTCACGAATGTGATAGGGAATGCCACACGAAGATATTAACGCTGGACGGTGTTCACCTTGGATATTTGCATTGGAAAGCGGGTTTGCCGTGTCCTAATGAGTCTCTTATTGACAACTTTGTTCAAATTTTATCTCGTGCGGTATATTACAACCGAGCGCAGAGACAAGCCGAGCAGCTGCTTTTGATGGAAGAACGTGCCACCATCGCTCGTGAGTTACACGATTCACTAGCCCAAGCATTGTCTTATTTGAAGATCCAAGTATCGCTACTCAAACGAAGTGTGAAGAATATTCCTGATGACAAAGCGATAGAGCAGACAAATCAAGTCATTGCTGAACTCGATACTGGGCTGTCAGCAGCATATACCCAACTTCGTGAGCTTTTGACTACATTCCGCCTAACAATAAAAGAGGGCAGCTTTGGTCAAGCGCTTCAAGAAATGGTTTCGACGCTTGATGATCAAACTGCGGCGAAAATCTCGCTTGATAATGAGCTTTCTTCAACTGAATTAGATGCACACCAGCAGGTCCATCTACTACAGTTGATCAGAGAAGCGACAATAAATGCGATTAAACATGCGCAAGCGAACAATATTAAGATTCAATGTCTTGATTCTGATGGGAAAGTCACAGTGACTGTTACCGATGATGGTATAGGCTTTGAGCAGCAAGACGAAAAATTAAATCATTACGGTATGAGTATCATGCAAGAGCGAGCAGCCAGATTGCACGCTGAGTTGCAAATTGAAGCCGCAGCTAATAGCGGCTGTATCGTAAGACTAGAATTCCAACATAGTAAGGAAGTAAACATTGACAGTGTGTAAAGTAATGCTGGTGGATGATCACCCACTCATGAGACGTGGTATTCATCAGTTACTCAGTTTTGAGCCAGAATTTGAAGTCGTCGCAGAGGCAAGTAGCGGTGCGGATGCGGTTGCGAAAGCTCATGAACTTGAGCTGGATTTGGTACTTCTTGATCTGAATATGAAAGGCATGTCTGGTCTAGATACGCTAAAAGCTTTGCGTGCTGACGGTTGTGAAGCTCGCATTGTTATTCTCACCGTATCGGACAGTCCGGCAGACATCGAAGCTATCGTGCGTAGCGGCGCAGATGGTTACTTGTTAAAAGACACAGAGCCAGATGAATTGGTTGAACTGCTAAAACAAGCACACGAAGGGGACAAAGCCTACAGCCAAGCGGTAGCGAAATACCTAAATGAGCGTGAAGGTCAAGAAGACGTATTTGACTCATTGACTGACCGTGAAACGCAAATCCTCCAAGAGGTGGCGCGCGGTTTTCGCAACAAGCAGATTGCCGATCGCCTGTTTATCTCTGAATCGACCGTTAAAGTGCACATGAAGAGTTTGCTGAAAAAGTTGAAAGTACCTTCACGTACTGCAGCAACAGTGCTTTATCTAGAGCGATTCGGCGAAATTAAGTAACACTTTAGACGCCCATTCTAGAAACGCCAAATAGAAAAAACCGCCCAAACAAGGGCGGTTTTTTATTGGTCTGGGCGAATGGAGTACAAATCACTATTGTGTTTGCCACACTCCAAATAGTAACGATGCGCCGCTTTCTTATCTTCCGCGACGACTCTCATACTGTGCATTTTCCCCTGTTCAAAGTAGCGAATTTCGTATTCTACACTCGTATCAAGTTGCTCAGCAGCAGCCATGCTACGCCTCCATAAACTATCCTGATGTTATTGAAGCAATTTATATGCCACTTTAAGGAACGCTATATCGTTCGAGTTTTGGCTAATAATTGCGCACTAACTCACTTTTTTGCGGATAGTTGTGATAAAAAAGTTAATTTCAAACTCTATATACTACTAGGGTGGCAATGTCACTTTGCCAGACTGACGTAAGTTTGCCGCAATAATAAGTGATTTAGATTGAGTATAGAACTTAATCAATGGAAAAGGGAATATGGATCGGTGATGAAATTAAAAAGTTTATCTAATAAAGCGGTTCGATATGGATGTATCTTGTTATCTATTTTGGCGCTTGCTGGTTGTGCGAAGAAGTTTTTATACAGCAATATTGATTGGGTAGTGATCGAATATTTAGATGACTATGTGTCTTTAGATGGTGAACAAGAAGCTCTGGTAGAGGAGCGAATCTTATTATTAGCCGATTGGCACAAGAAAGAAGAATTACCTTTATATATCGATCACTTAAAACAATTGGAGGCACTGAATAAAGACAGCATTACGTTGGAAGCATTGCAAGCGAATCGAGACCAAATGCGTGAACATTATCAACGTCTTGTTTCGAAAGCCGCTCCAGATCTGTTCTCGTTAAGTATGCAGCTCGATAATCAACAAGAAGTAGAGTTTATTGATAGTGTAAGAGAACGTTATAAGGAGAGAGATGAAAAATATGTAGGAAAAACGGAACAAGAACTGAGAGAAGTTGTCTTAGAGAATACAGAGGAGTGGATGGAAGAATGGTTGGGGAAATTATCTAGCCAACAAAAAGCGCGAGCCAAACAGCTTTCTCAACAAGTGATTATAAATAGTCCCTTATGGCGTGATTATCGATCTTCCATTATTCAAGAATTAGAATATCTTTTCGAAAATAAAACCAACAGCGTGGTTTACCAGCAGGTATTCATGCAGCTCTTATTTGAACCAGAAAGTTATTATAGTGATCAATTGACTAAGAATATTGATCAAAATATCGCACTAACGGATCAATTCACTCTAGATATAGCTCAATCCATGAGTGATAAACAATGGAAACACTTCCATGGCAAAATCCGAGAATGGCGAGAACTTGCCGAAGACCTATTGAATTAAAACTCGATAAATCAAATTCTTAATGTGAGTGCTGTAGGAGTGCGCCAGCACTTTTTAATGAAAAACTGATTCAAAGCAAATTCTTATCGCCTCATGAGCGTAACATGGTTTGTCGAACCATGTTGGATAGGATCCTCGCATACCAAGCATCCCTGTGCGCGGCATCCTTCGCCCAAAACAATGAGAATAATTATGAAACATTTAGTTGAAAGATTTCTTCGCTACGTCACGTTCGATACTCAATCTAATCCCCACGAATCAGCTTGCCCAAGCAGCAGCGGGCAACTGGTGTTTGCTCAGCAACTTAAAAAAGAGATGATTGAGCTTGGCTTAAGCAATGTGACGTTAAGTGACAACGGCTACTTGATGGCAAAACTGCCATCTAACGTTGATTACGATGTACCTGCTATTGGCTTTATCGCGCATATGGACACTGCACCAGATGCCTCTGGTAAAAATGTAAATCCTCAGTTTATTGAGGACTATCAGGGTGGCGATATTGCACTTGGTTTGGGCGATGAAGTGTTATCACCAGTCCAATACCCAGATTTGCACGATCTTCATGGTCACAACCTGATCACGACTGATGGTACGACACTACTTGGTGCTGACAACAAAGCCGGTATTGCAGAAATTCTTTCCGCGGTTGCGATGCTGATTGAAAACCCTCAAATCCCACACGGTGATATTTGCATTGGTTTTACACCAGATGAAGAAATTGGTCGTGGTGCGGACTTGTTTGATGTTGAAAAGTTTGGTGCGAAATGGGCGTACACTATCGATGGTGGTCCTCAAGGCGAGTTAGAATACGAAAACTTTAATGCAACCAGTGCGGATGTCATTTTCCATGGCGTGAGTGTTCACCCTGGTACAGCAAAAGGCAAATTGGTTAATGCGATGAACTTGGCGGCAAAATTCCAAGTGCAAATGCCAGAAGATCAGACGCCAGAAACCACAGAAGGCTACGAAGGCTTCTTCCATCTTAAATCAGGTGAACTTGGTGTGGCTCGCAGTGAGCTAGGTTACATCATTCGTGACTTCGATCGTGAAGGTCTGGAAAGCCGTAAAGCCTTCATGCAGAAACTTGTCGATGATATGAACGCTGGGTTGAAGCATGGCTCTGTTGAGTTGAAGCTCACTGACAGCTACTACAACATGCGTGAAATGGTTGAACCATACCCGCACATTATCGACTTGGCGAAACAAGCGATGGAAGATTGTGATGTAGAACCTTTGATCAAACCAATTCGTGGCGGAACAGATGGCGCTCGTTTGTCATTTATGGGTTTACCGTGTCCAAACATCTTCACTGGCGGTTATAACTTCCACGGTATCCACGAGTTTATTTCAGTTGAGATGATGGAGAAATCGGTTCAAGTGATCGTTAAGATTGCTGAGCTAACGGCGAAGAAGCACGGTTAATATCATTTGCTGAGTAATCTCATCCTTCAAGTAAACAAAAGCCCAGACACGTGTCTGGGCTTTTTAATTTTGCTCGAGTGAAATGAATTCTGTATGTTTATTAACCATCCAAGAGGTGGTTTAACGAACGCTTTTTTCTTCGATTTCACTAATTGGTAGCCAGTTCACTTCGACTCCGGCTTGGTCGAACATATCTTGGCTTACTTGAATCTTATCACCCCAACGAGACAAGAAATCTTCAGACTGTTCTGGGCAACTCACGCGAGCGATACCTGTCTGAATGATCTTTGCCGCACAGTTTGGGCAAGGGAAGTGCGTTACCCAGATATCACATCCATCTAAGTCGCGCTTTGAAAACAAAATCGCGTTCTCTTCTGCGTGCAGTGTTTTTAAGTATTTCAGTTCACGTTCATCCGTATCCACACTGTCAGAAACACCATGTGGGTAGCCGTTGAAGCCAACAGAAACAATGCGGTTTTGTTTTGTGATAACCGCACCTACCTGTGTCGATGGATCTTTACTCCAAGATGCCACCAGCTCAGCCATTTGGTAAAAACGTTTCTCCCATTTAGAAATCATACTCATCCTCTCGGTCGAAAGCTTTGAATTATCTGCATGATAACGCATTCTGTTTAAAAAAATAGTCAAAACATGTCTAGTGATCATGAAGATTCTATTTTCCTATGTAGACTTTGATTTCCAAGTGATGATGACGCCATATTCTCATTGCTTACTTCACATCAATTTTCAGCGTGATTCGTGTACATGATCGCAACAAATTTAGCCTGTTGATTACGATGTTTGCGAGTCGTTTCATCGGCTTACACTTTGATACACTTTCCCCGGTTTCTCTTGAAGTTTTCGGACAAAGCACCCTGTAAGGTTAGGGTATTGTCAAACGAATCCTGTTCTATAAAGACGGTATATACATGCAAAAGAAACCACTCGTCGCACTAATGGCGGCAACAGCTATCCTCGCGGGATGCGGAGAAGCAAATAATGCCCAGAAGGGGGCGCAAGCTCCTCTTGTTGTGACTCAAGATGTCACAATTATCGACTACCAACCGAGTAAGTCTTACATCGGTCGCATTGAAGCAGTAGAAGATACGAATATTACGGCACAAGTCTCCGGCTATCTTGAAGCTCGCCATTTTGACGAAGGTCAGATGGTAGAGAAAGGGCAGTTGTTGTACTCCATCGAGCCTTCTTCTTTTGAAGCGCAAGTGGCGAGTGCAAAAGCAGCGCTAGCTCAGGCAAAAGCGGCGCTTAAGAAAGCAGAGCTCGACCACCAACGTGGTAAAAACTTGTTGCCACGTGGCAGTATTTCCCAATCAGAGTTCGATGCGTTGACGGCGACGTTACTTGGCGCGCGAGCAGAGCTTGAAGCAGCAAACGCTCAGCTTAAGCTTGCGGAAGTAAACCTTTCTTACACTCAAATTCGTGCTCCATTTAGCGGTCGCATCAGTGACAGTAAAGTAAGTACTGGTGATCTGCTTTCCCCATCTTCTGGCATTTTGACGACATTAGTTAGCTTAGACCCAGTGCATACCTCATTCAGCGTGAGTGAACGTGAACGTTTAAACCTTGGTATGGACGGTATTAAAGGCGACGGCAGTGCAGAGTCGAGTGGCGTTGAGGTTCAGCTTGAACTGGAAAACGGAGAGTACTTCGAACATCTAGGTCAATTGGACTTTTTAGGTAATCGGATTAATACGCAAACCGGTACGATCGCGATGCGCGCAGTGGTACCAAACCCTGAGCAAAAGCTACTTCCTGGCCAGCACATTAAAGTGAACCTTCGCGATAAGAATGCAAAAGACGTCATCGTGATTCCTCGTCGTGCAGTGCAAACGGACCTAGAAGGTGACTTTGCCATGGTGATGGCAGAAGGCAATGTTGCGGAGCGCCGTAACGTTGAACTTGGTGCGCAAGTAGAGCAGGGTATCATCATCAAAGAAGGTTTGAACAAGGACGACACTGTGATTACACAAGGTCTACAACGTGTACGCAACGGTGTAGAAGTGCGTATTCAATCACCTGCTGAACAGAAACAGTAGGAGGCGTCATGTTAAGTCGTTTCTTTATTCAAAGACCGAAATTCGCACTGGTTATTTCGATCATCTTGACGTTGGCAGGTGCCATTTCGTTAGCGATCTTGCCTGTTGCGGAATATCCTAAAATCAGTCCACCATCGGTGAGCGTGACAGCATTTTATACGGGTGCAAGTGCTGAGGTTGTGGAGCAGGCGATAGCCGACCCAATAGAAACCTCCGTGAACGGCGTTGAAAACATGATTTACATGTCTTCAAAGAGTGCTAACGATGGTTCTTACAGCCTAAACGTCACCTTCGATGTGGGTACTGACCCAGACATGGCGCAGGTTAACGTGCAAAACCGTGTATCGCAGATTGAGTCAAAACTGCCTCAAGAAGTGCGCATGGTAGGTGTAACGGTGAAAAAGCGCTCTCCTGACTTGTTGATGGTTTTGAACTTCTACTCACCTGACGGTAAGTACGATGACAAGTTCCTTATCAACTACATCAACCTGAACGTAAAAGACCAACTGGCGCGTGTTAAGGGCATCAGTGAAGTTAACGTTATCGGTGGTGGTGAATACGCGATGCGTGTTTGGTTAGATCCAGAAAAAATGGCTAACCTGAACCTCACAACAACTGATGTGTACTCGGCGTTGGCAGAGCAGAACGTACAGGTAGCGGCAGGTCGTATTGGTGCTGCGCCATACAACAACCCTCAAGAAGTTCAGTTTAACTTGGTGACCAAAGGTCGTCTTGAGAGCGTGAGCGAGTTTGAGGATGTAGTACTTCGTGCAAACCCAGATGGTTCTACTGTATACCTAAAAGACGTCGCTCGCGTTGAGCTTGGTAAGAAGTTCTATGATGGTAACGGTAAGTTCCGTGGTCAAGACGCGTCGATCGTTGCTCTGTCACTGCAGTCAGACGCAAACGCATTGGAAAGCGGTCAAGCGGTCATGGACTTGCTTGAGCGCTTAAGCACTAACTTCCCTGAAGGCATGGCTTACGAAACCAGTTATGACACAACCGTGTTCGTTGCAGAGTCGATCAAGGGCGTAGTAAAAACGCTGATTGAAGCGATCTTGCTGGTAATCGCAGTAACCTACCTGTTTTTGGGTAGTGCGCGCGCAACCTTGATTCCGGTTGTCGCGATTCCGGTATCTCTTATCGGTACATTCGCTATCATGCAGGCGACGGGCTTTACCATTAACACGGTAACCTTGTTCGGTTTGATCCTCGCCATCGGTATCGTGGTAGATGACGCGATTCTAGTTATCGAAAACGTCGATACCACCATGGCGAAAGACCCAACCATTTCACCGCGTAAAGCGACTTTGCTGGCGATGAAAGAGGTAACGGGTCCAATCATTACTTCGACCTTGGTTCTATTGGCGGTATTCCTACCAGTAGCCATGCTTCCGGGTATTACTGGCATCATGTACCGTCAGTTCGCACTGACGATCTGTATCTCGGTAGTGATCTCGTCTATTAACGCACTAACGCTGTCTCCTGCGCTTTGTTCGCTGGTATTGAAGCAGGGTGGTGGCAACACGGCAAACTGGTTCCAAGCGTTCAACCGCGGTCTAGAGCGTGTAACAGCCCGCTACGGTCAGATCGCTGGCTTCTTGGTTAAGAAGTCTATGTTGCTGATTGCTTTCTTCTTCGTCGCGGTTGCTGCAGTAACGTTCTTTGCGAAAACAACGTCGACGGCGTTTGTACCTCAAGAAGATAAAGGTATCTTGTTGGTGAACGTGCAGCTTCCAGATTCTGCGTCACTTTCTCGTACCGAAGAAGTGACTAATGAATTGATGAAGATGGTTGAGCAAGAGCCGGGTGTTGATGGCGTGACGGTTGCGAATGGTTACTCATTCATGACGGGTGCCGCAGCATCAAATGGTGCGTCTCTGTTCATCAAACTGCATGATTGGGATACGCGTAATTCACTTGACGGTGAACATGCTGCTAACGCAATTGCAAACCGCATCAACGGTCGTGCTGCGATGGAACTGCCGCAAGCGATAGTATTTGCGATGGGACCTCCTGCCGTTCCGGGTATGGGCGCAGCCTCAGGCTTTGAATTTGTACTTGAGGACACGTTAGGTCGTAGCCGTACTGATTTGTCGATGGTAATGGGTGAAATGATTCAGGCGGCTAACCAAGCTCCAGAAATCGCATATACCTTCAGTACCTTCCGTGCAAATGTACCGCATTACTATGTCGATATTGACCGTGAGAAAGCACAACAGTTAGGTATTCCACTGTCGTCAATCTTCCAAACATTGCAAGGTAACCTTGGTTCGCTATACGTGAACGACTTCACCATGTTCGGTAAGAACTTCCGTGTGACCATGCAAGCAGACAGTGAACACCGCAGCAGTATGGAAGATCTTGAGCGTTTCCACGTGCGTTCTTCGAGCGGCGATATGGTGCCACTGAGTACATTAGTGAGCTACGAACAGGTGTTTGAGCCGGATGTTGCATGGCGTTATAACATGTACCGCAGTGCCATCATCCAAGGTCAACCTGCTCCGGGTTATTCAAGTGGTGACGCGATTGCAGCAATGGAACGTGTTGCGGCTGAAGTTCTGCCACAAGGTTACACCTACGAGTGGACGGGGATGGCGTATCAAGAAGTCTTGGCAGGTAACCAAGCGATTTACGCGTTCGCATTGGCATTGATCTTTATCTACTTGTTCATGGTGGCGCAGTACGAGAGTTGGAGTATTCCTTTAGCGATCATCCTAGTGGTGCCAGTGGCAACGTTGGGTTCCTTCCTCGCATTGAACTTAACCGGAACGCCACTCAACTTGTACGCTCAGATAGGTCTCGTCCTGCTCATAGCGCTCGCGGCGAAGAACGCAATCCTAATTGTGGAATTCGCCAAGCAAGAGCGTGAAGAAAAAGATGTGGATATCGACAGTGCAGCAGTACAAGGGGGTAAGCTTCGTTTCCGTGCTGTTAACATGACGTCTTGGTCGTTCATCTTGGGTATTTTCCCATTGATCTTCGCCGCTGGTGCGGGTCATGTGAGTCAGAACTCATTGGGTATTTCCCTAATTGGTGGTCTGCTGTGTGTGCTCCTAGCAGGTACTTTCCTGATTCCGGGCTTCTACGCTCTGGTACAGAGAAAACGTGAGAAGATCCACGGTGGTAATACCAAACTGGTTCCTTTAGATGATGAATAAGCACTAAGTAACTTTAAATAGAAAAGCCCGAAGCATGAGAGTGCTTCGGGCTTTTTGTTGGTACTCATTTAAACCGAGTAAGTGAACTTGGGCTACGCGCTGCGAGTTTTAAATTCCGCAACCGCTTCGTCCATGTCATGGGCTTGAGCAGAGACAGAGTCGACTTCATGCAGACACTCTTGTGCGGATTGCATGTTGTTTTCTGAAATCACGTTCAATTCAGTAATCGAGTCGCTCACCTGATTCATCACGATGCCTTGCTCTTCAATTGCTGATGCGATGCGTTCAGAGTTGCCTTGAATTGCATGCATGTCTGCGATGATTTGCTGAAGGCTTGAATCCAGCTTCTCCGATGCTTGTAGGGTTTGCTGACCCTGATCGTTACATTGGTCGATATCAGATACGACCATCGACATTTGTGACTGAATGTCTGATACCACGCGAGTGATTTCTTCTGTCGATTGATGAGTACGACTTGCGAGTGCGCGTACTTCATCCGCCACGACGGCAAAGCCACGACCTTGCTCGCCGGCACGTGCTGCTTCAATTGCTGCGTTTAGCGCGAGTAGGTTAGTTTGCTCTGCAATATCTTGGATGATGTTTACTGCACCGCCAATTTTCGCTACATGTTCGTTTAAAGAGCCAATTGATTGCTGGCTGTTCGAGAGAATACCAGTTAATTGACCGACATTTGTTACTGTGGTTTCAACAACGGTACGACCTTGCTCCGCATTGTTTGCAGCTTGGTGAACGCCTTCTACTGCCACAGAAGTACTTTCAGAGATTTCACCAATCGTGGCGACCATTTGCTGAACTGCTGTTGCCATTGATGAGGTATGGTCTGCCTGAGTGTGGAACTGTTCCATCACACCTTCTAGTTCGCGATGCATGTTGTCAGTACTTGCTGATAGCTGTGCTGACTTCTCTTGTGTGCCGTGAATCAGGTGCTCAAGCTTATCCAACAGATCGTTTAAGTGGTGGCTGATGTCCGCCAGTTCATCTTTACCTGCCAACTCTGAACGTAAACCCATGTTATTACTTTCACTGATGTTCTTTATGGTCGCAAGCAGGCTACTAACGCGTGCATTGATTGAGCGTGAGATTTGCGAAATCAGAGCTAAGATAATAATAAATACTACCGCAGTGATAACTTGTTTCACCATGGTGTTTTGACTATCACGTTCGGTCGCTGCATTACTCAACGCAGATGAGAAGGTCTTAAATTGTTCTTCAACTGTGTGTGATAGGGCACGAGTGTCACCCAGTAGACCTTTGTTGTACGCGACTCCAATCGTCTGTCTCTGCGTCGCAAGTTGGCGCGCATTTTCGATTAATGAAGGAACATACAAACCTTGCAACAGACCTTCGTCCATTTGTCCGGCTTTAACTCGTTGCGCGAACTTAGTCAGTGCCATTACTTGTTGGTGGTTTGCATTTTGCTCGGCTTCAGATAAAGCCTGTTCAAAGCTCGCTAATAGACCACTGTTTGCATCGAGACCATAGCGTTCGTAAGCAGCAACTAATTTTTGAAATCCTTTTTGGTAAGCCAGTAAATCTTGCTTGAATTGATGACTAGAAGGAAGTTCATAAAGGTTGAGAATGCCAGCCAATTCTTGTTCGATACCCAAAAATTTGTCGACGTTAGCATTGAATTTATCGAGGTATTTGATGTTGCTGCGTAACAAGAAGTCTTTTTCATTACGGCGCAGGTTAAGGAGACGAATTTCGAGATCGCCAACCAATTTGATTGCATGGTTGAGCTCTTGGCTTTGGTTAGCGAAGTGTGACGAGGTACCCAATAGGGTCACGATGCCAAGAATGGCAATTACTCCTAGGGAGTAGAGCTTGTGCCTAATAGTCATATAGTTTGTCCTGAAGAATTGACTAAGTTAAGAAACCCAAAGAGGCTTCCAATGGCTAGCTCTGACGTTTGTTAGTACAGCACTTTCTGGCGTTGCTGTTTTTTTGTCGCTTGCTTGGTTTTGCTATCAAGTCTGCGACGTTGTGAAGCGCGAGTTGGTTTCGTTTTAATACGCTTCTTTTCCTGTCGGCTGGCAGATTGTATCAACGCTTGTAATCGATTTAGTGCGTCTTCTTTGTTCTGCTCTTGCGTCCGAAACTGCTGAGCTTTAATGATGATCACCCCTTCTTTTGAAATCCTACTATCCGAAAGGGCGAGGAGTCGCTCTTTATAGAATTCCGGCAGTGTGGAATGACGTACATCAAAGCGCAGATGTATTGCGGACGATACCTTATTAACGTTCTGCCCACCATTTCCTTGAGCCCGGATAGGCAATAATTGGACTTCCCAATCTTGAATTGTGACGGAGTTCGAAATTTTGAGCATGATTACTAAATGCCAATAAGGAATGTGACGATGGCTGATAAATTACCATCAGAGATGTACAAATAGAAGAATTGACATGAACACAATAGATTTAAGCCCCTATAAAGGGTTAATTTTCGATATGGACGGCACCTTGATTGATACGATGCCAGCGCACTTAGCTGCATGGCAAGCGACAGCAGACCGTTTCGAGTTCCCTTTTAACCAAGAGTGGTTGCATAGTTTAGGGGGCATGCCAAGCTTCAAAATTGTTGGCGAAGTGAATCGTCAACACGGTTTATCTCTCGACCCAAAAGTTGTTTCTCGTTTCAAAATGGACACGTTTGCAGAAATGGAACAACACGGTGAAATTATTTCATGCACGAATACGGTTTTGGACCAACATCTTGGTAATAAGAAGATTGCTGTTGGAACAGGCAGTCAACGTGATAGCGCACTGCGTCTGTTAGCAAAAGCGGGCATTCTGAAGAAGTTAAATGCTGTCGTTACGGCAACGGATGTAGAAAATCACAAACCTTTCCCAGATACGTTTCTTATGGCAGCCGAACAGCTTGGTTTGTCTGCACAAGAGTGTGTGGTGTTTGAAGATACCGAGTTAGGAAAAAAAGCCGCTCATGCCGCAGGAATGGATTGTGTGATGGTCGAGGGTAATGAGCTAGTATTTTATCCAAAATCTTAACTTAATAAGTTAATTATCATTTAAAAGACCACGATATTATCGTGGTCTTTTTGTATAACCTCAGTGAATTTATATAATTCTCATAATGAGAATGTGAATGTTTATTGTGAAATTAATCAAATTATCAATCTAATTATAAAGTATTAATAATCTACACTCGCTATAGTTATTTATTCCTTTTACTAAATTATTTTTACAGGAAAGGAGCATGACACGCTCTCAAAATGTTTATGTAATTTCTTCTGACTCAGATTGGTCAGGGTTAGTTATTGCTGGTTTATCTCATTCTTTTAAAAACTACACTTTTTACACTGAGAAAACTGTCAATAATATATGGAATTTAAAAAATACTGATATTGTTATTTATGATCGCCTTACTTTAGGTAATCCATCATTGCACTTAATCTCACCACTTTCGCGTGGCGGCGCTTGGTTGCTTGCCAATGCGAGTAAGCAAGACTTAGAGGGAGTTCAAGGGCTTATATCTCTGGGTTGGGGTGGGTTACTAGAGAATGACTTTACCTTAGAACTGCTTCACAAATCCGTCCGAATGGTGGCTTCTGGTCAGTTATGGTTTAGTCGAGAAGCCATGTCTTCTTCATTAAAGAATATTGTGAGGGGACAAGTTCATAGTTCTTCATCTGCGGAAGTTCTAGGTGCTAAATACGAACTTTCTACTAAAGAACAGAAAGTATTTATGTATTTAGTTCAAGGTTATTCAAATAAAGAAATAGCAGGTCAACTGAGTGTAAGTTTAAGCACGGTAAAAACACATGTCTCCCATATATTATCTAAAACAGGAAAGCAAAGCCGTTCTCAGTTAGGATCTTTAATGGTTGAGTGATTTTTGATCTAGTTCAAATTAATTATTTGGTTGTCCTTTACTCATCCTTTTATGTGGTTCTTTTGGTCAGATGACCGATAGGAAAAAAGTTAATAAGGCGTACATTTAACTCGTCTACTTAATTCAACTTTTGGTCTATACCGCAGGAAAAAATGTAAAGGAGAACAATCATGAAACGTTTAGCAGGTTTTGCAGCAATGGCGTTGCTTGTATCGGCTGGTGCAGTTGCGAATCCATGGGTCGTTGGGTCTGACGAAGGTCGCGCAGACTTTTACGTTAAATTCAAAGGTGAAGTGCCTAAGCGTTGTGAAATGATGACTTACGGCAACTTGGATGTCATCAATTTCGACTTAACTAAGTCATCTGATACAAAAGAATTTGGCTTTAAAACGTGGTGCAACTCATACGGCACGAAAGGTATCGTCCAAGTTGACCCATTTGGTTTTACCAACAGCAATGAAGATGAAATTCCAATGGAGTACAGCTTCAATGGTGAAACTAAGCTAAAAGACAAAGGGATTGACACTACCGTTGCTCGTATCCATCAAGTGGTTGAAATTAGTAACAACCTAGACAAAACGATGACTGATGAGCACAAACTTTCAATTACCTCTAAACCTCAAGCTGGTGCGCGTTGGGGTGAATACAGCGGCGCGATGTATGTGACTCTATTCCACATGTAGGAAGGAATGCGCTGAGGGAGGTCCCGTCCATCCCTCAGCCATTATGTTGTATGAAAACACTTCGAATATTATTTCTCATCTTGATTTACATGCCAGCACAAGTGTTGGCTTTTGAGCTTTTCCCAATGGTGCAATTTCTTTCCGATTCAGGGAAAGAGACAACGGTATTTTTCAAGGTAACCAATACCTCTCTTGCACCTTTGCCTATTGAGGTGACTGGCGTTAAGCGATTAGTTGAATTCAACAACGAAGAGTCGCTTCTTGAAACCGATGACTTGATGATCTTTCCACCGCAAGTACTTATTCAGCCGGGGAAATCTCAGACCATTAAGGTGCAATACATTGGCGCACCCAAGGGGGTAGCAGAATCCTATCGTTTGATCGTGAGCCAATTGCCACTCAAAGCGGATGAAGTTGAGAAAGATGCCATACAAATGTTGTTCCGAATCGGAGCGCTTGTGTTTGTCTCTCCACAAGATGCGCAAGACCAATATTCCAGCGAAATCACTGTATCCAATGACAACAAGCCAAATCTGAAAATTAGCAATACAGGTTCAAGTGTTATTGAGTTAAACAAACACACTTACTCGGTTGATTGGCAAGGTCAAACGAAGCGTTGGGATTGGGAGCAACTAGAGCCGGTTCTACCGATGCAATATCTCGTGCCAAACCAGAAAGTTCAGGTGAACGTCGAGTCACTTCTTGTGAACTAACGACACCCAGTTTTCATAACGTCGCTGACATACACGGAAGGTTACAATGTGGCGCGCATTCGTCGTATCGATCGCTGTCCTTATTTCTGGGGCTGTATGGGGAAGCTCTTACAGCCTCTCCTTACCCCTTGTGTATGAACAAAATCAGCTTGGCGAACTCCCTGTTGAAATAAACGGCATGGCTCTTGAGCGAGTGTCTGTCGATGCCCTCCAAGATTTGCTCGGAACGCGCGTGAGTCCGGAATGGTGGTCGCAGTTTTTTGGTTCAGAGCCGTCAACATTCGTTGATATCGAAACACTCGCTGAGCGAGGTATCGAGGTGACACTTAATACTGAATCCTTGTTTATTGACGTTCGGCTCTCGGCACAAATTCTTAGCGAACAAGACATTACTTTGTCGTCTGGCTATCCCGATTTTATTCCCTCTGAAAGTGGCTCGATAAACTGGTTAAACAGTTTTAGCTTCGCCTATAACAATTATTGGCAAGAGGATGTTGAGACTTGGGATTCGTCGCTGGATTGGTTGTCACAAGGCAATATCGGTGGTGCCAGTGGTGTGAATTTTCTTTTAGCCAATTATCTTGAAGCGGATAACGAAACCACAAAGTTTTCCCGAGGTGAGTGGATTGCTTTCTATGATGATCCAAACTTACCGATGCGTGCTTCCACAGGGGATGTTATCAGCGGTGAATCCGGACATATTTATGGCATGTCCTTGGGTGGTTTTTCTATTGAGAGTCGATACGCTGACTTACAACCGGATCGTGAGACAAGCCCAGAGAGTAGCCAACAACTTGTTCTGCTCGAATCCGCTGAAGTGGAAGTTTATGTCAACGGTGAACGAATTTCTGGTGGGCGATTGGAACCGGGACGTTACAACCTCAAGAATCTGATCTTAGATAACGGTGCTAACGATATTACGGTTGTCGTCAACTACGTTTCTGGTAAGCAAGAAGTATTGCGCTTTACTCAATTTTACAACGCTAAGCTGTTGAAAAAAGGTCTGATTGATTACTCGTTTTCCGTTGGACAGCCAATCATCTATGACAACCGTCAAGTAGAATACGAAGAGGAATGGGTAGCGACAGGTTACTTAGAATATGGTGTCACTGACTGGTTAACCGCAGGTGCAAACGGCTTATATGCTCAAGATGGTTCGATATTTGGGGCTCTGTTTACTTTCAAAAGCGGTGTAGGGAATGTGACTGCTCGTTATTCGCTAAGCTCTGCAAGTTCGGGAGAAGACGGTTGGATAGCTTCCCTTGATTATGAAAACAGCATTTTGGGAAGTGGGGAAAGCCAATCTCCCAACCTACGTTTTGCGATTGAAAAATCGGATGATTTTCAAAACAAACCTTGGAAAAAATCCCAAAAAGGCAACTCATATACACAATATCTCGCAAATTACTTTTGGCAGATAAACAGTAAATTTGATCTGACATTAACAGGACGCCTGACTCAGCTCCCTCCTGATGACGATGAGTTACGTGGTTCGGTCTTACTAAATTGGCGACATGGTGGTTTTACGGTAGGGGTTGGCAGCGAATACGAAGAATCCGAGCGTTATAACGAACCGGATACGCGTTTCTTGTTTACCTTTGAATACAATTGGTATTCGGATGAGCATGGAAATCGTATAGGTCTCTCTTACAACAGTGAGAATGAACGGAGCCGAGCGTATTTTAGTAATGAAGGTTTGAACTACGTTGGTGACTATGGCGTAAGAATCGAAGCTGAGCAGGACGAATTTCGTGATACCCAACGAGCTCAATTGAGTTACACCGCAAATCGTTTTAGAGCAGAGTCCGAAGTGAGCCGTGATGTAGTGAGAAAAGAAGATACCGAGCAATATCAAGCTTCACTGCGCCTAGCGACTGCAGTTGGAATGGTTGACGGTGATTGGGGGTGGGGACGTGCGACCAGTGGCCCTTTTGTTGTGGCAGAAATGCACCCGACGTTGGGTGAAGCGACTGCGAACCTAGATGTAGACTCCCAAGGAAGACCAACCGCAATGGCGACAAAGCATCTTAATGGTCTTGTCTCGATCTCCCAACCTTATGCTCGCTATGCGATGGATTATAACGTGATGGATTCTCCTGTTGGTTATGACTGGGGAGATGGCAAACTTGAGCTAATGCCGGCGGCGGCAACCGGATATTTGTTGACGATAGGGTCCGATGCGTCATACACGGCGAGTGGTTATTTGAATCGTCTTAGTGGTGAACCTATCGAGTACCGACAAGGGCGTGTGTTGGTTGATGATGAACAAATTGAGTTTTTTACCAACAAGCAAGGACGATTCTTCATTCAAGGTCTACGTCCTGGCATATATACAGTTGAGCTTTATGGACTACAGATTAGCCCTGTCGTTATCTCGATTCCTGAGTCTGATACGAGCTTAATCGATTTAGGTGAAATCACAGTAATGCCGAACAATGACAAATAATTTAGCGCATTGTACTGGTAAAGGAAAAGGAGAACAGGATGAAAACAGTTAATCGCAGTGATGTCTTAACATTCGCAACCGTGCTATTTCTTACTGCTTTTGCTTCACCGTTGTTGGCGAATGATGCCAGCGAAGCGCAGTGTGGGGGGACATTTAGGGTAAGCATCAATGATACACCTTATAAACCTCATGTGACGCAACCTGATACCTTGTGGTTTCAAGGCAAAATAGAGTTAGATAGCCAACTAGTTAACTGTATGAGCGGCATTGTCATCAAGCCTTCAAATGGTTGGCAGCAGGTTGTTTCTGGCCCTCAAGGTAAGATCAATTCGACCGTCCTTAACACGCAAAGAAAAAGCCTAAATAGAACCCCTCAAGGAGACTTTTTACTACCAAGCCGTGGTAGTAAGCAGGTCGATTTTTGGGTGCAAGTGCCCGAAGGAAAAACCATGCAACCGGGCAATTATCGGGCAGATTTTGAATTTTCGTTACTTGGCAAGCAAGTTGAAGTTGGTGTGAGAAATGCAGGGCTCGACTACACGATAAAGCCATTCGTACGAGCACGCATAGAGGCAAATTCAAGTTCCAATGTGTCTGTTTCTGGGGCAAGAGTGACAGTGGATATGGGGAATTTAACCAAGCAAAACCGAAGGGATTTGGACATTGTCGTGGTGAGCAACGCTTCCGTAAAACTTGAGCTCGACTCGTTGAATCATGGGCACCTTGTCAATACTAGGAAACCGAGTCATAAAGTTCCGTACACCACATTTTTGCAAGGTCAGACTCTTGGGTTGGATAGTCCGGTGCTTTTAAATACTCACCGTGGGAACCAAACTCGCTTCAATATGGCTTTTGAAAATAAGGCAGTGCCAGGTGCTGCTGCAGGGTTATATGAAGATGAGATGACCATTAGTTTGATTGCCTACTGACTAACGTAAGTTGAGACGAATAAAAACGCCGCAATTGATGCGGCGTTTTTTTGTTCTTGCTGAGGATTATTGGATGTCCAATAGCTCCACATCAAAGATCAGTACACTTGCTGGTGGGATAGGGCCAGTACCGTTTTTACCGTAACCAAGTGTGCTTGGCACGAACAGGCGGATTTTCTCGCCCACAACCATGTATTGCAGACCTTCTTGCCAGCCTTTAATCACCTGATTTAGACCGAATGTGATCGGCTCACCACGTTCTACTGAACTATCGAAAACCGTACCATCGATAAGCGTGCCATGGTAGTGAACTTTCACTTTGCTAGTTGCAGTTGGATGAACGTCGCCCGTTCCTTTCTCAAGAACAAGGTATTGCAGACCACTCTCTGTGGTAATCACACCTTCTTTCTTGCTGTTTTCTAGCAGGAACTCTTGCCCTTTTGCAAAGTTTTCGTCTGCCGCTTTGTGGTTTGTCCAAGTACGGTAGATAAAGAATGCCGCTAGGACGAAAATAATAAGAGGAAACAGAAATTTAGACACAGTAGCTCCTTGTCTTATTTTGGTTGTTTTAGCAGGTAGTTGATAGTGTCAGCCATTGCTTCAACGGTCTCGTGGCCACCAGTGATTACTTGGTATTTACCATTTACGATGAAGGCAGGAACTGAGTTGATTTGACCACGAGTCGTGATCTCTTCTGCTTTAGTAATATATTTAAACAGTTTCGCTTGTTGTGCGTCGTCTAGCTGGTAAGGGCTTACTAGGTTACGAGACTCAAAAGCTTTCTCTACCGCTGCTTGGCGCTCATCGGCTGTTGCATCTGCACCCATTTGAACGGCAGCAAATAGTTCTTCCATAAACGCTTTGTCCGGAGTGCCGTTAACTTGCATTGCCGCTGTATAGAAAATGATCGCGCTGATTTGCGCACTTTCGTTAAAGGTAACGTGCATCTTCTCAACTTTCTGTTCTGTCAACGATTCAATTTGAGGAACGAACTGCTCCATCGTACGACAATGACCACAGGTGAGAGAAAACGCTTCAGTTACTGGTGCTAAGTTGTATTCAGCAAGAGAAACTGGCAGAACTTCGTATTGCTTGCCTTGTTGTGGCTGACTATTGCCGTTGTCACAAGCTGTTAGGGCAAAAACTGCGGCAAAAAGTGCAGCGCCTTTAGAAATGGTTTTGAACATGGGTAAGGCTCTAAATAGTAAAATTGGTGCTAGTTTATCGGTTAACGGTATCGACGAAAACCATTAATACGGCTTGTTACACTAAAGTGAGACAATCGAAGAAAGTTTAGACAAAACATGGCAATGACGTTGTGTTTAGTGCGCTCAGCTATTGAAAATTCGTGAAGTGAAACGCCATTAAGCGACAGTTTAGTTAACGAGATTTTCTTTGCTCTCTTATCTACCAAATAATGTTTGATAAAAATGAATGCCCAACTTAAATCGTTGGCATGAACTGTGCTTGTGTATTGAAGAAAATATGGTAATAGGCACTAAAGTTTGGGCGATTTAAGCCGACACAGTGAACAGGAATTCATTCTACGTTGGTAACGGTATGAAGCATTGGTTTTTAGTGGCATGCGGTCTATTAGCCGGGTGCACGAGTATTAATTCAGATATGGTTCCGGGCGGTAATATTCTCGATACTGCCCCGAGAACTAACTCAGAGCTAAGACATCCAGAGTGGGGTTACGCGAAATCTTACGTGTCAACTCCACGTTATGTTGCTCAGACTCCGAGTACAGCTGGAAAAAAGTCACAGGGCGTGACGTCACTGGAGATGTTTTTAAATAGACATCATATCGCCCATGAAACCATCAGTGGCGACCACCTTATGGTGCGTTTGAAAGAACAAGTGCATTTCCAAACGGGCTCTGCGAGATTATCATCGCAATCTCAAGACTGGATCCGCAATCTTGGACATTATCTTGCCGGGCGTACTGATGTTGATGTGGTGATAGACGGTCATACAGACAGTACAGGCGCAGAGAGTTTTAATGATTCGTTATCGGAAAAGCGTGCTCGTGAGGTAGAAAAGCAGCTACTTGCAACCAGCTTGCCTCGTCAAAGAGTGTTCTCTCGTGGCTTTGGCGAATATGTGCCGCAGTGCAGTAATACCACAGCAAGCGGTAAGGCATGTAATCGTCGAGTGGAACTGATGCTGATTGTCGATCAGTAAGCGCCCATATCATTGAATTGAGATAAAAGAAAAGAGGCACCGTATGGTGCCTCTTTTGCATCCGCCAATGTTCTTAGGGGGAACTAGGCAAATTCTTTTTCAATGTAAGCGACGATGTCTGAAGACTCGTAAAGCCATTGCGTCTCGCCATCTTTTTCAATACGCAGACAAGGTACTTTTACACGACCACCACCTTGTTCAAGTGCTTCGCGATGTACTGGGTCGTTTTTCGCATCACGTAATTCAATGTTCACGGATTGACGTTTCATAGCACGTCGAACTTTTACGCAGAAAGGACAAGCTTCAAATTGGTACAGTGCGTAGTTTTTGGCTTTATCATCAACGCTTTTCTGTGCTTCTGCCGAACGTTTAACGCCACGGGGAGAGAATACTGCATTGAGAAGTAGAATGATTTTTCCCAAAATCCAACGGATAAACTTCATAATGATCCCTTGATGTTCAGTGGATGAGTGTCCTTGTATATCATGCAACGAACTTACTTAACCTAAACGCTACATGAGAGGTAAGTAGTCTATCAGGTGTTTGGTTTGGACAAAACCATGTTTTTTATAAGGAAAGGTGTTTCATCCAGCCCAATAACCCGCTTGCTTTTACTGGGTTAGCGTCTTTACCAAGATAGGGACTCTGCATTAAGTTGACGCGTTCGAGTCAGTTATAACTTCACCGGATTTTGGCAAGTGGCGACAAACTGGCGGCAGACGTTAGAAAATATGACGAAGTAAACTATACGTTGTTGAGTGGGTTGAGCGTAATTGCATCAGTTAAGTGATCTGGCGCGAAATGTGCGTAACGCATGGTCATTTTTATATCTGCATGCCCTAGCACATCTCGAAGCACTAGTATATTACCTCCGTTCATCATGAAGTGACTGGCGAATGTATGGCGGAGGATACGTGATGCTTGACCTTTAGGAATACTTGCCCCCAATTTGTTTTTTAAAATATAGCAAAAAGGTGTATAGCACTCTTCAAATAATGGCCCAGAAGTTGGCTTGTAGATTTCATTATAGAGTTCTTCTGATATTGGAACTGTGCGGTTTTTCTTTGTTTTTGTTTTGGTGAACGTTACTTTGAACTGGGAAAGCTGTGCGCCTGTCAGTTGAGCAGCTTCATTCCAACGAGCTCCAGTAGAGAGGCAGAGTTTGATGATCTTAATCATGTCTGCTTGCTTATGGTGTTCAGCATAATTAAGTAACTTAATGATTTGCTCATGTGCGAGAAATGCCATCTCATGTTCTGACTCTTTAAACGGTTTCACATTTTCTATGGGGTTTGGTAATTTCCATTCCCCCAGTTCAATAAGTTTGTTAAACACAGCTTTAAAACGACCGAGTTCGTAATTGAGTGTAGAAATGCTTGGCTTTCCACGGTTCCAGCGTTGGTCTACAAATATGAGTTCGCCAGCCATCCTTTTACTACGAAAATCCGAATACATCTTCGCAGTAAGCGTCGATGCGACTGGGTCGCCCATTGCTTGCACCATGTGATGAAATTTTTGAGTGATGGCATCTCCTTTTGCCAGTGTTCGCCCATAGTGTAAATACCAGATTTCAACCAGTTTGCTTAATCGGCGATTGTCTGGCTTCTGTGCTAGCCATGGTTTAGCGTCTACATCCCGCATCAAAAAAAGTTCATACGAACTCGCTTCGCCTTTGGTAGCAAAGCGTTTTCGAACACGCGCGTTATCCCGACCGTTTGGATAACACTCGCACAACCATGGCTTTTTACTGCCGTCTTTAAGATTTCTAACAGTCATAGAAAATAAGTGGTCTATGTTTTTATATACAGTATATAAAGATGGTTATGATGCCAACGACAAAGTTGCACTATTGCGAATATAAGTCATATTTTCCTCGCTAAGTCTTATCTACAATAAGTCGATCGAGGGTTATGCTTCCCAAAGCATTCTAACTTATCAGTTAGATCACTAACCTATTGATTATAAATTGAAGTAATCATTGAAAGACGGCAATATATGAGGTTATAAACGGCTTTTATCCGTCTAATTAGCGTTATATTAAACGGTTAAATATGAAGAGTAGACGATTTATAAGCTTACCCTCGCTAGTTCAAAAAGAATTGCAGCATCAATATCAGCATCTTCATGATGCGCTTGTTGGTATGCATGATGGTGAAGATACATGTATCAAAAGCACATCAGTCTCTGTTTTTGACCATTGGTTGTCGCCTAACGAAGCGACGGCAATGCTTCAAGATGTGACGAGTTCTATGCAAAATGAATACAACAGTCGCTTACATAAGTTTGTCTGCCTACTTAGTGATTCATATGAATGTTATCTGGTTTTATACAAGGGACGTTATTCGACCAGAATCACGTACAGGAAGTTCACGTCGGATAATGCTCGATTTAAAACGCTCTTACCCTCTGATTACAGAGTTCCAGATAAAGATAGGTTTAAGTTTGTAATACCTCAGTTAGGCATTATTTACTTTGAGGGTTGTGATTTTACTCACAATTTCTATTTCTCGGATGAAAGTGTTTTAAAGCTTATTTCGACGTACGCAAAGGAAGCAGGGGTATATTTAATATAACAAACTGTTTAAGAGTGATTCGCAACGCGTGGCATTTTCACTATGCGTTGCGTTTGGTGTTTAAGGTGGTATACGGGAGCTTCTGTATTGCGTTACTCACACCTTAACAGGGCGTTATAACCTACTATGAATAAAATGTTTGGAGTTAATAATGATAATAAATAAAGAAGAAGTGATTCAGAGTATTGAACGTTTCAAAGATACGGATGGCGTGAAAGCCAATGATATTTACCATCGAGTACTTAAAGATGTTACTGGAATCTGTATATTTTCTAGCTTTCTTACTCAAGAAGGAAAAAATAAGGTGTCTGAATTTGATACCATTTTCCAGTTGGCTATGGAAGAAATTGAAGAAAGAGAATATAGAATCAAGTTGGCAGCAGTAGATTTGACAGGATTAACTGAAGTTGAAAAAGGTAACCATGTTAATCAAGATATTTATAAATACGGGAGAGGTGAACTTGACAGGATAAGAACGTTATTCCAAGAGTTAGATGATGACGAAAAGAGGGAGATTAAGCCTTTCATTGACTTATATAATCAAACTATAGGATCTAGTTTTAATTTTGGAACAGCTTCTTCCGTCGAAGCACAGCAAAAAAATGATTTGGCGTTTAGAGTAATAGATAAAATGTTTGCTAAGAAGTTTGGAATGCATATTTGTGAAATTAGACACCGATTAGAGATGTCCGAAGAAGAGTGGGTGATGACAGCCAAAGGGCAATAGCAAACCGTTTTGAGTGATTTAGCGCACATGGGAAACGGTTATAACAAACTGTTTAAGAGTGATTCGCAACGCGTGGCATTTTCACTATGCGTTGCGTTTAGTGTTTAAGGTGGTATGCGGCGACTTTGGTATTGCGTTGCTCACCCCTTAACAGGGCGTTATGCGACCCAGTAAAAAGGAGTTTCAAAGTGGAAGAAATAATTGATCAATTGGTTTCTCAGGGTTACGAAATATCTGGTAGTAACTCAAAGATTAGAGTAAAGATTGGAGGTTTCGCGGGTAAGGCTACAATTAGCAAAAATTATTATTCGAATACATTCGTCGTATCTAGTCATACTTGGATTCAGTTACTATCTTTGACGTTGATCTTTTCTTCTATCATGTCATCGCTCTACAGTCAGTGGGGGCAGCCTGAATTAAGTGGATCTGTGTGGTTTGGTTTGTCGGTTGGAATCCCCCTTATAGTTGTTGGATATGTTTCAGCGATTATTTCAGAAATTCAATTACAACCGATACGTCAAGTTGTGCGAATGGCAAATTCACGGTTATCATCACCAATCGCATAACAAACTGTTTAAGAGGGATTCGCAACGCGTGGCATTTTTACTATGCGTTGATTTAAGTGTTTAAGGTGGTATGCAGCGACTTCGGTATTGCGTTGCTCACCCCTTAACAGGGCGTTAGGCTCACAATTGGGGAAAGTTAAACTTTGTTTCCCTTGAGCTACTAGATATGCCCAAATTTAACCAATCAAATTGTTGTAATTAAATATAAAATTAAGGATGTATTATGAGTTTGGCAGTCCAAGAAATCATGAGAATTTATTCCTCTCATTCTACCTATCGTGAGCAAGTACTAAAAGCTTTAGGGCAAGCAGGCGGTGAAGATGCCGTTAAAGAAATTATGAGAATCTATTCATCCCACTCTACATATCGTGAGCAGGTTTTACATGCATTAGGAGAAGCCGGCGGCGAAGAGGCGGTCAAAGAAATCATGAGAATTTACTCATCTCATTCCACTTATCGAGAGCAGGTTTTAAAAGCTCTGGGGCGTGCAGGTCGAAAATTAGCCTAACAAACTGTTTAAGAGGGATTCGCAACGCGTGGCATTTTTACTATGCGTTGCGTTTAGTGTTTAAGGTGGTATGCGGCGGCTTCGGTATTGCGTTGCTCACCCCTTAACAGGGCGTTATGTGCTTGGAGCTATCAACATTATGGATCATCGAAGGGATATCGACGAAATTGAAGCGAGCATAGTCACTCAAATATCTGATTACTGGGGGAGTGCTGCTGATGACTTTTGTACTTCAGAAAGTACTAACATACCATTTCAGAGGTTTGTACTTGAGTTTTCCCTTTATAGGTATTCCGTAGTTAGGATCAATTTTGAGCGAAATAGCCTATTTTTCAGTGAAGTATCGAAAGGTATAAGCTTCAGTCTTCTATCACGCAAAGTTAGTTATCCAGATTTAATAGATACTCTCGCCGAAATTGATGAGGAAGTTCGCTTAAGGATCCCTGATAAGTATTTAGTGGCTAAAGGTTGGCAACGCACATAACAAATTGTTCAAGAGTGATTCGGCACGCGTGGCATTTTTACTATGCGTTAGGTTTGGTGGTTAAGGTGTTATGCGGAAGCTTAGGTATTGCGTGCCTCACACCTTAACAAGGCGTTAGAGCTCAAATGACCATTACTTCTGTATCACTATTATGTAATTAATGTGAGAATTAACTTTCTGATACATTAGAGTTCTTCACTCGCCGTCAGAGGTTTATATGATAAATATTTATAAAAGATTAGTAATGCTAAGTTGTGTAACATCTACAGTTGAACAAGGAGGACATTTCTCAAAAATCGAGCTAATCCTCGAACAATTAGAATCTGAGCCAGAGGAAGTCCAATTAGCCAGTAAAGACTTGTTCCTAGAAATACTGAGTTTAAAGAGTTCATGGAGTAGTGAATCACATCAATATTACGTGGACGTATGCAATAAGCTTAAAATGGTTTTAAAGCCATATTACCCAGATTAAAGAGCAGTGAGCTCTAACAAACTGTTTAAGAGTGATTCGCAACGCGTGGCATTTTTACCATGCGTTGGTTTAAGTGATTAAGGTGGTATGCGGGAGCTTCGGTATTGCGTTGCTCACACCTTAACAGGGCGTTAGTTTTCAGTTGCATAACCACTATGTGCTTAATATCATACTTTTCTTTGGTCACGTATTGGAAAGCGGAAAAATGATTTTAGGCATTAATGCAGAAGACGGTGTATTCTTTATTTACCCTTTAGATGAGGATTTGAACGGACAGTTTCTAATTCAAGTTGACTCTCAAGAAGAAGCTGAACGGGTGAAAACTGCCATAGAAAATAGACTTATGCTATCACCGATTGAATCTACAGATTCATTCACATTATTGCGTGTAAGCGCTGAGACTCCTATCTACACCATACACTGTGAGGGTTAACTAGGATCTAACTAAAGGCGAATAAGGTGTAACGCTGAATCTTAAAACAAGAGTGATTCGCAACGCGTGGCATTTTTACTATGCGTTGCGTTTTGTATTTAAGGTGGCATGCAGGAGCTTCGGTATGGCGTTGCTCACACCTTAACAGGGCGTTAGTACGGGTTTGGCATTAAAGGTCATAAGCTTTGGTGTTTATCTGTTTTGGCGCTCGTCTTTACACCTTTCAGTTAGTGCTTTTCACGTTCTTTCCGGTGGCACTATATGTGAAGTGTTCGCTTTGATTTCACCGTTTACGGTTTCTAACTCTTAGCCTATTTCTTTGGCGCTTCTTCATTTTCGTGGTGGCTTTTGAGAGAACCTTGATTATTTTGGGTGTGGCTGTTGAAGTACGAGGAAAGAATCCTTTTCTAATTTGAAGCCAATGAAAGTAGGGCAGTTCAGTGCGTTTTTCTTCTAGCCAACTCTCGTCTCTCTATCGATTTTAAGTTTTGTAGCTGCCCGTCTCACTTCAGTGTTCAAAGCCTTTCATATTATGCGACTTTTCAATATCTTGGAGCGCATAAATAGAAGTAGCGCATGTACTAACAAATTGCTTAAGAGTGATTCGTAACGCGTGGCATTTTTACTTTGCGGTGGCTTATGGTGATTAAGGCGCTGTGCGGTAGCTTTTGTATTGCGTTACTCACACCTTAGCAAGGCGTTAGGCTAATAAAATAATAATGAGGAAAATAATGAAAAATAAAATTTTAACGTTAACAACGTTAGTTGTAGCTTGTTCAGTAAATGCTCAAAATGTTATCACCACTTCTTTTGGCGATTTTCAAATTGAAGCTGATGGCTTGTACTACCAATCATATAAACTCAACGGTAAGTCGTTAGGTAATAGTGAGTTTCTGGAAGTTGATGGTCAGCTACTAGGTATGTCTGATGACTCCAATTATATTGTTTTACGTGGCGTTACTGGTGGCAGAGGGTGTGCAGAGGTTTTGTCGATTGTGAAACTATCTGAAGGAGAGGCTTCTTTTAGTCCTGCGCTGAATGCATGTGGTGGGGTCGATAATGTCGAGTTTAACAACGGTGTTGTTACCGTAACCGCATTCGAAAGAGATGAAACCACAAAAATTGAATATTTGGTAGAAGGTCGCAAGGTTTTAGAAAACGGTAAGAGTATGTTAGTTAAACATAAGTTCGCAGAAAATAATTAGAAGAGTGATTCGCAACGCGTGGCATTTTTACTATGCGTTGCGTTTTGTGTTTAAGGTGGTATGCGGCGGCATTGGTATTGCGTTGCTCACACCTTAACAGGGCGTTATATTTTTAGAGGGAAATATGAAAGTAACAGTAAATATTCACGATGAAGAGCACCGACAGCTATTAAAAAAGTATCCTAAGAGTGATACTTTAGAGAACCTAACTAAAGGAGATTTTTATCTCGGAGCTGACTTTCTTGTTTACTTCTTATTTGGTGAGCAAAGCGAGTCTCGTATAGGGTTTAAGACATTCAATGATTTAAAATTAAAAGTCGATAGCCGTTGGGGGATGTTCAATGATTATATTGATAGAGAGTCAGAATTTCTATGCGCACACCAAGAAGCAGATGAAAGTGCATTTCCACGATCAATATCTGAAGGAGTTGGAATCGGAGTTTCTTTAGCTGTCATTAGTAAAACTCATAACCTGACTCATGCTGACTGGGTGAAAATACCGGAAACCAACATTGTTAAGACATTAGACTTCCAAATTGCAAGTGATGGTAATCAATTTTTGCAAGTTGAATCTAAAGGTACATTCAAAGGCGTTTCGAAAAGTAACATGGTTAGTTCAATTCTCGAGAAGAAGACTGCACAAAGAGCTGAGAAAAATACTAGTTACCTTTATGGTGTTGTTACCTCATTCTATCAAGATAAAGCGACTAAACCTGAAGCTACAGTTTTAGATCCTGAACCCATAAAGTTTGAATATGAACCATATAAGTTTAAGGTTTTGACTAGATTGAACTATTATCTGAGTTTATTAAGAGTTATATCTAGTTCGCATTTGCTCACATCACTCTATGCGAGAATAAAAACTATCGAACTGGTTGATAATATTTCTATATTTTCGTTGAAACTACTTGAGACTATGTCTGGGAAAGAATTTACTTATCCAGTTTCTCTAAAGAAAAAAAAGAAGAACTATACAGTTGAAGGCATCGAAAACTGTACGGGTGATTTTTTAGAAATTGATGGTGATTTTATTTTCCTAGGCTTTGATGACCGTGTGATAAATTGCTTGATTCAACAAGATTTTGATTCAATAGTGAATCTGTCTTTTGAAGAAAACATAAAAAGTGCAGAAGGTGAAATAAAGAATAAAAAAGATCAAGTGATAAAAGTTGCTGGTGAATTACTCTACGCAAGCTCTGGCTTGATAATTGGTAGATTTTACAATTTTACGGACTCAAACAATAAAGATCACGAAGGAATAGCCATCGACCAAAGCTTCACGTCATACTCTAAATTTTCATCAATACTATCAAGCGGAGTTGGACAGTCCATGATAACTGATGAGGATTTTGAATATCAAATATAACAAACTGTTTAAGAGTGATTCGCAACGCGTGGCATTTTTACTATGCGTTGCGTTTAGTGTTTAAGGTGGTCTGCGGCAGCTTCGGTATTGCGTTGCTCACACCTTAACAGGGCGTTATACCTCTATCGATAAGGAGAACTTTTTAAAGTGGAGTATTTGACAAAGTTTGGAGCTAAATCTGGAGGGGTTGCTCTACTCATTTTTGGAATTTATGGTTTTTTTGTAAACCTTTTCATTGGGTCTATTTGGGGCTTCTCTGAACCTTTGTCTGACGACACGATGGCAGCAGCCACAGGACCATTGTCTGTAGTAACTTTTGCATTATTTATGTTATCAGCACTCGTATTCGTCGCAATAGTAACAAGGTTAGGAACAAGACCCGTTGACCTAAGCGACAAGACCAAGTTGTTTATGCGATTTACGGTTAGAGTAGTTGAGGCTACTGTTGTTATGGGGTTAGGCATTATTGGAGCGTTGGTAGGGTTAGCTATTTCTGCTCATTTTCTTGACACTATTCAGTGGGTAAGCGTTTCCCCTCATCCGATTCTTTATGCTTTAGCTGCAATGATCTTTGCAATAACTTTTCCTTTTGTGGTCTTGATTATCAGTTTGTTTGATCACTCCCGTACATACAGGATGACACTTAATATAGCTAGTGGGGTTTATGTTCTATTCGTAGTTGGTCTGTTTGTCTTAGCTGGACTCTACGAAGCAGTTGCTTATTTGGGGGTAGTAATGAGCGGATTTCTTATTGCCCAATCCGTAAGAACTAGGTTTGCAACCGAGGTATAACAAACCGTTTAAGAGTGACTCGGCACGCTTGGCATTTTTGCTTTATTTTAGCCGTGTGATTACGGTGTCTATTTTAAGTTAGGTGAATGCCTCGCACCTTAACGGGGCGTTATGTTTTTAATCAACTCCAAGGATTTAGGAGGGTAAAGTGATAAGTCTATTTGAAATGGAACCTAGTTGTTTTGACCTCTTTCGTGAAAACTTTATACGAGAATACGCTGGTTCTATCAGCTCCAATTATGGCTACTCTGAAAGGAAATCTTTTGAGTTCGCTTCCCTAGACTTCGAGATGAGACTACCTAATAAGCTTGATACTGACGGTAACTATGTTTGTTCGATTAAATTGGGGGAGCTATCTATAGGTCATCTTTGGTACATAGAGAGTGTAGAAGACTCAACCGCTTTTATTTGTGACTTCTTCATAGAGCAAAAGTATCGCAACTCAGGTTATGGCGAATTAGTAATAAAAAACCTTGAATCCCGCCTCAAACAAAGTGGTATTACAAGGTTGAAGCTCCATGTTGCAAATGGCAATAATGGTGCTTTAAGGCTGTACACTCGTCTTGGGTATGGGATCACTGGGCATAATCTATTCAAAAAGTTTGATTAGCTCGATGAACACCAAAACATAACAAACAATTTAAGAGCGATTCGGCACGCGTGGCATTTTTACTATGCGGTGGTTTTAGTGATTAAGGTGGCATGCGGGAGCATCGGTATGGCGTGCCTCACACCTTAATTGGGCGTTATGCACTTAGGATTACATGAAAGAACTATTAGAAAGAATTCAAACAGAGTTTGATGAAGCAGAAGGTAATATTCGCATCGTTGATGCTGATTGGTATGCGGACGAGCTGAGGATTAGCCTCTCAGTATTGATGCACAATGAGGCAGCCCCTGAACTTTGGGAAGTGCAGTGTATTGGCGTCGTTGAAGAGTCTTTATGTTCTATTGACGAAGAGTTACTTTCTATATCCAAGAACTCTCCTCTTTTAATTCCATACGAAGAAGTAGAAATTGACCTGTTTTTTTCGGAGAACTCATGCAGCCCAGAGTCACTTCTTGGTGTTCTTTTTAGCGCCTGTGTAGAGATATTGGGAAAAGCAGAATACTTAGTTCGGTTCTTGAATCAAAAGCCAACAGTAAATGGGATCGTGAAAGCTAAATTTGGTACTTTAGGTCGCTTCCCCAAACCATTGGCTGACAAAATTACTCAAGAGCTAAGTGCACTGCCAATAAATATCAAGCCCATTGAGGTAGGCGCTCCAAAACATTGGACAGGTTCAGAATTCATAAGTTACCCAAGCTTGTCTGTCTTTGAGTTAGGTAATTCTTACGTTATAGCAGAAAGCTTTGGTGCAGTACGTGCAATTTAAGAGTGATTCCCAACGCTTGGCATTTTTCATTCCATCGTTGGGCTTAGTGTTTAAGGTGGTATGGTTAAGTTTTGTGGTAGCGTTGCTCACACCTTAATGCGGCGTTAGTCGCCAGAAAAAGCTAGCAATCAAAATCATGTTTCTGAGCTTAAAATTTAGTAGCTGTTTGCTTGGTACACCGATTAATCGTAGATCATCAGAGCTTAGTTCTAGCTGTTTTAAGTCCAAAGTTTTGTACCTGCCCTAGCGGTTGTTTTGTTCTTTGGTGCTTACAGAGTAGGGCAATCGAGAGTCTGTTTTTGGTTGCAACTCCGCTCGGTGAGTTTGCCGGTACAAAAGCCGATTTACTCGCTGAAGTGACGTTTTCTCTGGTGTGGTAAGTTCCACGTGGTTTCAGTGACTTCGTTGAAATTCCGCACTGTGATATTAGCTTTCCAAAAGCGCCTTTTGGTGTTGTCAGTTCGTTTTCTGCGGCGTTGTTTGTTCCAAGTGGTTTCATTGAATAGCCGCTTTGAGACTACGCCTGACTAAAGTGCATCAATGCACATAAAGTTTGTTGTTCGCAGAGTTTAGTTTGGCTTAAAATTGTCGCTCGGTGCCTCGCGACTAACAAACTGTTTAAGAGTGATTCGCAACGCGTGGCATTTTTGCTATGCGTTGCGTTTTGTGTTTAAGGTGGTATGCGGCGGCATCGGTGTTGCGTTGCTCACACCTTAACAGGGCGTTATGTTAAAGGAGAAATTCAAGCGTCATGAGATTTAATTATCGTTCTAAAAAAGATAATGAAGATGCCTTGTGGCAACTTGAGGTTGCTAAACTATATATTGACTATGCTAAATACTGTTCTACTTTATTTTCCAGTTTTTTGGCAGGACAAGTTACTCTCCTGGGAACAGTATTTTCGGAACTAAAGTCTAGAGAGTTCGCTGTTTATGCTATTCTCCTGATGGTTTTTGCAGTTATTAGCGCCTACTCTATTGCTGAGACGGAGTTAAGGAGATTAAGGGGGCAGGAAATTGACCGTGATGTTCCAAGATATGTAATTCTAAGAAAACGTTTTCCGAATCATACTTCAGTTCAAACAGGTAAGTCATTTTTAACGGGAGTTTTGGTAGTATCGTCTATTAGTTGCTACTTGTATTTTCTTTATTTAGGTAACGTGGTCAAACTACCACTTTAACATAACAAAGCGTTTAAGACAGATTCGCAACGCTCGGCATTATTAGTTTGAATCAAGTATAGTGTTTACGGTGGCATGGTTAGGTTTCATGGTTGCGTTGCTCACTACTTAACGCGGCGTTATGTGCTTTAGAGGTAAAGATGAAGAAATACAGTGCGTTTTTTGTACTTACATCATTGTTTGTAGCTGTTCCTATTATTTCATGGCTTAACAGGTTTTATAATAGTGATATCTCGTCAAACTCTGGTAAATGGGCTGATTTCGGTAGCTTTATGGGGGGGACAATCTCACCTATATTGGCATTTGTTAGTTTTGTTGCTGTGTTGTTCACAATCAAACAGCAGAAAGATAAAAATGATCTTGAGAAAGAGCTAATAGATTCTCAGGGATATTGTGCAAATGCTATTAAATGTCTAGAGAGAGCCTATGCCTTCCTATCCCATGATGATTCCGTAACGGTTCCGGTAAAAGATCGTTTGGTTTGGTTGACCACTGCACGCTTGATTTTACAATCCAAAAAGTTAGCAAGTGCCATAAGCCCAAAAGCAGTTAGCTCGTTGGCACTGTATGAATCTGAAAGGGAGTTCTGGAGTCATCGTTTTTATAAGCTAATTGATTATACAGGGATAGAATCATTTTCGAGGGATAAAGACTACTTCGCCAAGGCAAGTCAAATTATAGGCGAGGAAATCGAAGAGCGCTCAATAAAAGTTATTTATGACTTTGCTTTATCATTTGATGGGGAAAAAGACCCAATAAATGACGTCGTAGAGTACTCTCGTGATGAACTTACTAAATTTAATAGTAGCCAAAAAGGCTTGAAAGAGTACCTCGAACAGAAAATAGCAAAACGAGAAAGACGCACATAACAAACTGTTTAAGAGTGATTCGCAACGCGTGGCATTTTTATTATGCGTTGCGTTTAGTGTTTGAGGTGGTATGCGGAAGCTTCGGTATTGCGTTGCTCACACCTTAACAGGGCATTATATCACAAGGCTTAATAAGCATACAATGAAGGAAAATAAGTTGGAACAATTACAAAAAGAAGTTAGTCGATATTTTAGACTATATGGTGAGTTCTGCAAAAGACCTAATGAAGAAGTTGTCAATGATCTTGTTTCTTCAGCTTTTAGAGCTAACGAACGATTGAAAAAGGCTACTTTCAATAAAAGAACATTTGGTTTAGATGTTGATTTTTTCATTTTACGGGCGTTGCGTAATCATTTTACTCATGCAGGTGAAATTGATTCTGATTTAAAAGGGTTTAATTCTGAGTTAGTAGAAAAATTAACTCCAGAATTAAATCTAGTATGCTTAGTTCCAAAGGGGATATTGAACGTTGCTATCAATAAATCAGAAAACTTTGACTTGGCTAAAAAAGTAAATTCACAATTACAAAACTTAAGTGGCTATATTGATATTCATCCATTTATTTTTAATTTTTCAGTGAAGTTATTTGAGGAGGCATTTAGGTTAAAATTAGATGTTGATGGGGATAGTTATAAGGATATTAAACGTGCTTATAAGGTGGAGAAAATTTACGAGATTGATCATTTTATAAAGTCAGACGGGATTGATATCTCATTATTAGACTCAAGCTTTGTGGATAATTTAATACCTCTTGAAGAATTCGTTGCAAAGAAAGCTATTGTGGATGAGCATCGTGATTTGGTAGGAATGCATTTTGGTGGAAAAGAGGTAACGGCTGATGTATTTGATACAGATGAAATAATCAAACAATTAATTTTAAAAACAAAGACACTTGATGGTGCTCCTATTTCAATTTACGCTGAGTTATTAAGTGCCTTTGATTCATGGGCTCAATCTCCAACTTCTACGCGTTTAAAAAGCTTACTAGAATTGAATGATTCGTATATTAATGAAACTATCCAGAATAATCTCGATTTACTTGCTCGGTTTCCTGATGAGAAAATTAGAAACGAAGTACTAAAAAGTAAACGATTAGTAGTTAACCATGTTTTTTCTTTACTGTTAAATAATAATAACGAATTGAAATTAAAATATGCATTATACTGTGCATTAATAGTGTCCTACAAAATAGCTTTAAATAATGAGGATGAAGCAGATCATTTAAAGGTTTTACTAGGCTCAATTTTGTTTGAAAGTGATATCAAAAAAATTAATCGTATATTTGACAAAGTTAAAAAGAATAAGCAAGTTTTAGCTCAATCTAAATTTTTGATTACTAGTCAGGTTGTGATGATGTTGCTAGAATTTCCTTTTGATGATTTTATTTTTGATTCAGTAATTTAAATATGCATAAGTGATATAACAAAGCGTTTAAGACGGATTCCCAACGCTTGGCATTTTCGGTTTGCTTTGAATTTAGTGTTTACGGCACAATGGTTTAGGTAGGGTGGTAGCGTTGCTCACCACTTAACGCGGCGTTAAGTTTTTTTGGAGTTTGGATGACATCTATTGTTTGTTGGAGAAATGTTGAGCAAGAAAAAGGTCTTGCTTGGGTACTGGGAGATGGATTGTGGGTCGTCAGTGATACGAGGGTTTCTAGTGGTGGCTCGACTATGACTGATAACTGCCCAAAAGTAACATCAATATCTGCGTTTACTTATGAAGATTCAGATATCCAACGAAGTAATCCTAAATGCATATTTAGGTTCGGATTTGGGTTTGCTGGAAGTACATTAATTGGTAGTAACGTGAGGGAAATGTTAAGTACTTTTGTTGGTAACTTATCAGAATTACATTACTACGATCAACCTGATTACCCCTATGAAAAAAAGTTACCGTCACTCATGGAAATTTCTGAATTATGTAAGAAGCTTGGTGAAACATACATATCCAGTCTAGGTTTCAGCTTTCCAAATAGTGCTAGGTGCGAGTTTTTGGTATTTGGTTGTTGCCCTAAAACAAAAGAATACCGAACTATTGTGCTACGGAACTCGCCTGCTAACCCAACGGTACTTGATATTTCTGAGAAATCACTAAATGATGGTGAATGTATTGTGCTAGGTGATCAAAAGGAACGTGTTACTGGCAGTATTGACGGTATAAAAGCAAAACTCATATCGAATAAAAAGCCAATACATTACGCCCCAATATATGCACTTGACTCCATTCTAGAAGAGGATAGTGGAACTATTGGGGGCTTTCTCCAAGTGTGTATATCGAATACCTTAGATACAAAACAGTTTTTCATATCGACAGATAAAAGTGATAAAAATAGTTATCAAATTGCTGGTTTTAACTTGATGAGTGAGCTTTCTATACTCGGCGGCTTTTCAGTGTGCATGCCTAATGGTATACGAATACCAAGATTGATCGTATAAAAACTTAACAAAGCATTTAAGAGTGATTCGCAACGCGTGGCATTTTTACTGTGCGTTGGTTTTAGTGTTTAAGGTGTTATACGGCAGCTTAGGTATTGCGTTGCTCACACCTTAACAGGGTGTTATATTTTTATTCAAATTTCGAGGTTTATCAATGGCACAAAGGCTTGCTCCGTGGGATGAAAGTTACGTAGATATCACCCCAACTCAGTTTGAAAAACAAGTTTGCTCTTGGTTTAAGGCTTCGGGGCATGAAATTACAGATCTACGTGTTGAGCATGATCAAAAGTTAAATGCTTATGATGGTCAGTATCAAATTGATGTTTATGCCGAATTTGAACACTTTGGAGCTACCTTTAAAATCCTTATTGAGTGTAAAAAACATAAGAACGCTATTAAACGAGATGTAGTTCAGTTATTACATGCAAAGCTACAATCGACCGGATGTCATAAGGGCTTCATTTTTGCGACGACTGGTTTCCAATCTGGCGCAATTAAATTTGCGGAGGAGCATGGTATTGCCTTGGTTCGAGTCATGGATGGCGAAGCTATTTATGAAACAAAGTCTAGGGTTTCTACACCTCCGCCAAGTTGGTTAAACCTGCCTAGATATGCGGGTCAAGTTATCTCCTATGAGGGAGATGAAAAGTACGGTATGAAATTGTTAACTGAAGAATATGCGACCTCATTGGGTGATACGCTACAAAAAATATAACAAACAATTTAAGAGTGATTCCCCACGCTTGGCATTTTTAGCTTGGGTCAAATTCAGTGTTTACGGCGTCCAATTTTAGTGTCGTGGTTGCGTGGCTCACACCTTAATTGGGCGTTATGACTACGAGTGAGTTTTGCGTCGTTTCTTGAAATGCTCTAAGTCTTTTTCCGTAAAAGCGTCATCTGCCTTTAGTAATTCGAGAGCAGCTTCTTTTTCTTCAATCTTTTTCGCTCTTACTTGTATAAAAGAGTTAAATTGATTGATTTCTTGGTCTAACTTGAATGTTGCAATTAAAGTTAGGAATTCAACGACCAGTAAACCTAGAAAAATACTAACGTTAAGTGCTTGAAAAACTTGATCTTCGAAAACCCATACAGTCATTATCAGGGCATAGACAAATACAAATGCATAAAACACGATTTGTCCCCAAATTCGCTTATGGCATTCGTTGGTAAAGTTGCTAATAGTAACTAGCTCTTTTGAGCGGAGCTTATCTAACTTACCTAGGTCTTTTAACGAACTTTTTACGTACAAAATTAGCCCAGAAAAGAAAATTGAACATGCCATTGCGATGAATCGCATGTTCTTAACTATCTCACTCAGCAAATCTGTCTTTCCATATAAACACCAGTAACTTACGAAAGTTACTAGTGCAAATACAGTGATGTAAATTTTCGTTTTAGTTAGCATTTAGCTACCTTCAGCCTCGATCTCATCAAGTTCAATTTGGTCTTTCATCCAGTTCCTAATCTTTAGATATAAATCTTCAGGATCTATAACACCATTATAGTATCTTGTCAATCCCCGATAGAAATGTCCTCTTTTCTCCCCATTAGAAATGT
>NZ_CAWMYL010000175.1:0-1854 GCF_963871815.1 Vibrio sp. L85 | reverse complement strand
GTTCTGGTTTCCTTATAAAACCGTGGCCAGTTTTACTTGACCACTACATTACGGTGAGTTTATCAAGTTCCTGATGACTCAATGTTAGATCTCCTTCCAACATATCCTCCAGATTCACGTTTTGAAAAAGGGGACATTTTAGCTTTGTTGAAAGGGGACATTATCGCTTTGCGCTAACAGGGAGCATCACTATATTGACTATTAAATAGAATAGTGATAATTATTTGCATCTTCCTGACATGCTCAGGTTCAGAGAGCTACGAGCTACGAGCTACGAGTTACAATGTTAAATAGTTGTTCAAGATTACAAACAGTTAACTCTCTAATTGTTGAACTGGCACTCATCGGCAGGTTTGCCTATAACTTTTAATGCTAACAAAATAAAGGGTTCCAGTATGGAATTCCAATAAAATGGTAGAAAATTATGAATAAAACAGCTCTTGTACTATTTACTATGCTTGCCCCGTCAATTGCCTTGGCTAGTACTACCCCTTATTTTGGGGTTAATGTTGGTTATGGAGGCATTGAAAATATCGATTTCCCAAGCACTCAAAATATAAATTACTCTGAAAAATCTGGGTCTTTATCATATGGATTGAATGGTGGGATAATGTTTGATACATCATTTAGTAAAAAATTTCAATATGGAATTGAAATTGGTTATCAAGGTTATGCAACTAATGAATATAAGCTTGAACAATATTCGATTGATTATGATGGTTATAATATTGCGCTTATGGGGATAGCACAGTATCAATTTCTTGAAACATTAAAAATAAGAGGTAAATTAGGCGCAGCTTACACAACACAAGAAGTTAATTTAAATAATTTTATTACTATAAAAGAAAATGAAATTTTACCAAAAATTGGAATTAACCTTTCTTATGACATAACAAAACAAGTTTCTTTTGATTTAGGTTTTGAACATATTTTTGGTGATGATACAACACTAAATACACCAAGCGATGATGTTATTCTTATTAATGCTAAAAAAGTCGCGTCAGTAAGTAGTGCTTATGTGGGAATGACCTATCATTTTTAACCCTAGCACTTGATTACAACTACCTTAAAAAGGCGTTGTTGGTCAAATCATCTTTAAGACGAACGACGCCACATATGACTAGCCCTTAGTTTCTGACAGGCATACCTAGTCTTATGACTTTGTTTATAGCTTTGACATTCTCCATGATTTCGCCTACTTGAGCGTTGTAACATCTCAAACTCAATTTTCCGCTTGTTAGTTGGCTTTTGTTGAGCAAGATGATTGAATTTGTTTTTCTAAACGTTTTTCTGACGAAAGAAAAAACTTTAATTCGCTATGACTATCTTTGACCTGTATGGTTAATGATTTTTCATGTAAAGAAATGCTGCCAAAAAGTACCGTTTTTTCTTCATCGTAAACGTATAGTTGCCAAGGTGTGTCTTGATAATCAATGAACCCGTTAGCAATAAAATCAGTACAACCATAGCGACCATTTCCTTGCAACAGTGCTAGAACTACATCATTACAATGTTCTTTTTGGGGTTCATGACAAAGGTATAATCCACCGATTTTGATGTTCATATTCAGGCTTTCTGGATTGGATAATTGCCAAATATCGTGATTAAAAGATTTGTTATTCTTCACATTGTCATTTAGTTGCGAGTCTGCCTCCCCTTGTGCATTGCAACCCAATAGGGCAGAAATCAAGAGTATTGCTGTTTTAATGAATTTCATTTTCACTATTTCCTTACTCGGTAATTGTAGTGGCTCGCGAACATAATCACTTCGACTTGATTACATCGCGCATTCTGGGCTCACATTATCTGCGAATAAGCCGAAACTCCGACTCACAATCTGTAAGAATGGACTCA
>NZ_CAWMYL010000174.1:0-1964 GCF_963871815.1 Vibrio sp. L85 | reverse complement strand
ACAATCTAGCGACCGTGCTTCAAAGCCTCCCACCTATCCTACACATGTAGGGTCAATGTTCAGTGCCAAGCTGTAGTAAAGGTTCACGGGGTCTTTCCGTCTAGCCGCGGGTACACTGCATCTTCACAGCGATTTCAATTTCACTGAGTCTCGGGTGGAGACAGCGTGGCCATCATTACGCCATTCGTGCAGGTCGGAACTTACCCGACAAGGAATTTCGCTACCTTAGGACCGTTATAGTTACGGCCGCCGTTTACCGGGGCTTCGATCAAGAGCTTCGACCGAAGTCTAACCCCATCAATTAACCTTCCGGCACCGGGCAGGCGTCACACCGTATACGTCATCTTACGATTTTGCACAGTGCTGTGTTTTTAATAAACAGTTGCAGCCACCTGGTATCTGCGACTCTCAATAGCTCCATCCGCGAGGGACTTCACCGTCGAGAGCGTACCTTCTCCCGAAGTTACGGTACCATTTTGCCTAGTTCCTTCACCCGAGTTCTCTCAAGCGCCTTGGTATTCTCTACCCGACCACCTGTGTCGGTTTGGGGTACGATTCCTTACAATCTGAAGCTTAGAGGCTTTTCCTGGAAGCATGGCATCAATGACTTCACTACCGTAGTAGCTCGACGTCGTGTCTCAGCCTTAAAAAGAGCCGGATTTACCTAACTCTTAAGCCTACGCACTTGAACCTGGACAACCGTCGCCAGGCCCACCTAGCCTTCTCCGTCCCCCCATCGCAATTGTAAGAAGTACGGGAATATTAACCCGTTTCCCATCGACTACGCCTTTCGGCCTCGCCTTAGGGGTCGACTTACCCTGCCCCGATTAACGTTGGACAGGAACCCTTGGTCTTCCGGCGAGGAGGTTTTTCACCCCCTTTATCGTTACTCATGTCAGCATTCGCACTTCTGATACGTCCAGCATGCGTTACCACACACCTTCAACCGCTTACAGAACGCTCCCCTACCCAATGCACTAAAGTGCATTGCCGCAGCTTCGGTTTACTACTTAGCCCCGTTACATCTTCCGCGCAGGCCGACTCGACCAGTGAGCTATTACGCTTTCTTTAAATGATGGCTGCTTCTAAGCCAACATCCTGGCTGTCTGAGCCTTCCCACATCGTTTCCCACTTAGTAGTAATTTGGGACCTTAGCTGGCGGTCTGGGTTGTTTCCCTCTCCACGACGGACGTTAGCACCCGCCGTGTGTCTCCCGGATAGTACTTACTGGTATTCGGAGTTTGCAAAGGGTTGGTAAGTCGGGATGACCCCCTAGCCTTAACAGTGCTCTACCCCCAGTAGTATTCGTCCGAGGCGCTACCTAAATAGCTTTCGGGGAGAACCAGCTATCTCCAGGTTTGATTGGCCTTTCACCCCTAGCCACAAGTCATCCGCTAATTTTTCAACATTAGTCGGTTCGGTCCTCCAGTTGATGTTACTCAACCTTCAACCTGCCCATGGCTAGATCACCTGGTTTCGGGTCTATATCCAGAGACTGAACGCCCAGTTAAGACTCGGTTTCCCTACGGCTCCCCTAGATGGTTAACCTTGCCACTGAATATAAGTCGCTGACCCATTATACAAAAGGTACGCAGTCACACCACGAAGGTGCTCCTACTGCTTGTACGTACACGGTTTCAGGTTCTATTTCACTCCCCTCACAGGGGTTCTTTTCGCCTTTCCCTCACGGTACTGGTTCACTATCGGTCAGTCAGTAGTATTTAGCCTTGGAGGATGGTCCCCCCATATTCAGACAGGATATCACGTGTCCCGCCCTACTCGATTTCACTTTAAATGCGTTGCCGGTTACGGGGCTATCACCCTGTATCGCACAACTTTCCAGAAGTTTCACCTGACGCATAAAAAGCTTAAGGGCTAGTCCAATTTCGCTCGCCGCTACTTTCGGAATCTCGGTTGATTTCTTTTCCTCGAGGTACTTAGATGTTTCAGTTCCCCCGGTTCGC
>NZ_CAWMYL010000173.1:0-1983 GCF_963871815.1 Vibrio sp. L85 | reverse complement strand
CAGAAAAGTTAGCGTCTATTAAGGGATAAAAGCCTCATTTTTAGTAAATGATACTTAGTGATATTCACTGAATACGTAAAGTCCCCATACTTACAAGTTTGAGAAAAAGCATAACGCCGCATTAAGGTGTGAACAACGCGACCACGCAACTTAACCTTACCACCTTATACACTGAACTCAATGATGGAATGAAAAATGCCAAGCGTTGAGAATCACTCTTAAATGCTTTGTTATATTTCAGTCGTGATACACTGAAAGATTACCTGTTCGCCAAATATCACCATCCCATGATAGAACGTCATTTAGGTCCTTGAGCAAAGAGTGTTGACGATAGCGAGGCTCATCGTTTTTCTTATACCATTGATTAACAAGTGTTATTGGCTTTGGTAAAGATAATCTTTTTTTCTCGTTCAACGTTGGTTGCCAAAAGTAGATGATTATTGACTCTGCCATTTCCATAAAGTAACGACTTGCATCATCAGGGTAGGTAACTTCGCCTAACCAGAATTCTTGTTCACGAGTAATATCATGGATTTTGTGGTGTGACTTAAACCTTGTAGCGTAACTACCCTCAGTAATACCACAATATTGAATTATAGATTCTCTTTCATACTTCAATTTGCCAGTCGCTAAATAAAGACCGTTTTCTAACTCAGGTTCTTCAATGATGTCATCGTAACTGTATGGACCTCTCCACTTTACGATAATCGTAGTATGCTCACTCATATTAGAAAATTCCCATCAAAAATGGTTATGGTACCACATACTGCCAATGAGAAATATAACGCCGCGTTAAGTAGTGAGCAACGCGACCACCTAACCTAAACCAATGAACCGTAAACACAAAACCCAACGATGGAATGAAAAATGCCATGCGTTGGGAATCTGTCTTAAACGCTTTGTTATATTTGTAGTTCTCGACGAACATAGGTTTAACCTACAGTGCCATTAACAAAACTCTGCTAGGTCTTCCTCGTCAAGATAGTAGTTTGGAATTTCGTCATTTGGATCATATTCTGATGCCACACTTTCAGCTGCACTATGAATATTATCCATGTTTTCTAAATAATTGTTTATCGCTGACTCTCTATCATCATCGGTTTCAAAGTAGTCATTCAGCGTACTAGCTAACACCCGAAAAACGTATCGATCTCCATCTAATTCACCCACAAACTCAATCGAACGAGGATTGATCTTGTATTCGTAGTCTTCAAACTCAAATGTCCATTCATTCATATTCGTACTCCTTGATCGAATCAAAACGAAGATGAATGTAGTACCATAAAATCGAAAATTAAGTATGAGTAGTTGATCACGAACAGACAAATAAGTGCAGGATTTCAATACAAATATAACGCCCTGTTAAGGGCATAGTGAAAATGCCACGCGTTGCGAATCCCTCTTGAACAGTTTGTTAGAGCGCAACTCACAGGTTGAACAGAACTTTCAAAAGAGAATTTACCAAAGCAGAGATCCCTAGAAATAGAACTACTGGCAAACCTATCGCTATTATCAGTTTAAACTCGACAAACTGACCTACAACTGCATCACCATATCTACCGCCCAAGAACTTTCTCGATTCGTCCCCTACCGTAGATTTGATTTCATCTGTGACCGTCTTGCGATCTTTACCGATGAATTCTTTAAATAACATAAAGCCGAAGGGAGCGATAATAATGCCGGCGATAAGATATGACATGTACTCAATTATGTCCGTCATATTCATTATTTTTTCTCCTGCGCTCTAACGCCTTGTTAAGGTGTGAGGCACGCAATACCGAAGCCTCCGCATACCACCTTAACCACTAAAACCGACGCATAGTAAAAATGCCACGCGTGCCGAATCACTCTTGAACAATTTGTTATAAAGATTTTTTCTCAGTTGCCTTTTCATAGTCATTGAGTGCTCTATTGATGTGATACACAGAAAACAAGAGAAGTGGACCCCAGTGGTTGGACACATAAGCTAATTTCTTAAGTGGT
>NZ_CAWMYL010000172.1:0-2665 GCF_963871815.1 Vibrio sp. L85 | reverse complement strand
AGGTACAAATTCTACACTGAATGTGACATCTTAAACTTGCGCTGACATAGAGATGTAAGCCCCAGATAGTAATGTCCAGTTTTATTGGTGCAGAATATTAAAAAAACTCCGGTAAAGTCGTAGGTATTTTAAACTGCACTTCTTGCAAAGTGCAGTGTTTCGCTAGAAAGATAGTTTTTTAAATACCTTAAAACTTGTAACCGGCTAGAAGCTGAAGAGTAAAGCCATTACGAGCAAACACCTCAGTAGAAGCCAAGTTAGCATCGATTACGATGTTGTTATCGAACTCGTACCCACCGCCAACAAGCAAATTAATGTGGCTATCATCTGCAGAACCAATCTTTGAAATTGAAAGTTCTGAAGCCGTGATTGACACGCCGCCTTTCAAACGAACGCCATTATCAAGTTGGTAGCCACTGTAAACCGTGTACATATCCGCACTGGTTGTCATGTCCTGGATAGAGTCATTGATGAACTTAGGAGAGAATGACGCGCCCAATATGATGCCGTTATTAAACGTCCAATCACCAGCCACAGTAAAACCAACAGCTTGATCATATTCCTGGCTAACGTCATCGAACGAAACGTTCATACCTGCAAGGACCGTAAATCCTGATTTATCGATATCAGATGCGAATGCAATGTTAGTCACTATTGATAGGGCCGCTACAGCTGCGAAAGCTACGAATGTCTTTTTCATTTTTTAAAACCTGATTGTGTGGCCAACTGGCCAATTAAAACTATTAAGCGCACGAATACGCGATTTACTTGATGTCAGTGGTGAATCTAACTTTCTCATCGGTAATAATGCCAAGCTTCAGCATTACCTGGATTAAGGCGTTACTCTCAATGTCAGTGCCGCTCTTGTAGAAGATGAACTTTGTTTCTACCGTCTTTGGAAGGCTGAAGAATAAAGAACTACCCATACCACCAACGGCGTCAGGCAGTGAACTAGTCATAGCAAGAACCTCAAACGGAGTTCGGTTGTAAATCTCCGTCATATCGTGAGCATCTACGATTTGTTGGTTGTAAGTGGCAGAAGGATGACCCTTAAAGAAAAGATCATATCCATCGATAGAGTTAGGGATGATTTCACTATCTAGCTTTTTAGCTTCCTTGATGATATTAATTTGCTGCTCAGCAGTGGCTGAACGGCTGTTTGTTCCAACAAAGACGAAGTTCTTGTTAGGGCTTTCTTTGTACTGAGCTTGGATCTTGTCTGGATTGAAACTGGTTAACTGGTAGAACAGTTCCTTTTGCTCTTCGTTAAATCCCAGGAATTGACCCCATTTCATCTGTTTAACGTTGTCACCAAGGATGTCCCTGATAAGTCCAATCTCTAAGTCAGTATCAAAAATGTCAGCTCTTAGCATGTGGTAAGTTGCAGGATAAATCTGCGCAAAGCCGTAAATGTTCTCTGGAGACCCAGAATCGTAGCTTCCAATGCCATTAACCGCTGCCAGAATGTTGTTCTTAGACATCGATACCAATAGCTCTCTCTCCGCTTCAGGTAGCTGAGAGAAGTTATACAAACGGACGTATTCAGCACTTCCGTCGTCGTAGAAGTTAATCTCTACGTCCAAATCTAACCCTAGAGCATTAATGCTTCGCATCACGCCAACAATATTATAATTCGACAAGCTGTTGCCGTTGATTACTACACGCTTAATGTCTCCTATTAGAAGTATGGATTCCATATAGCGCGTCAAATCCGTAGTATCGGAAAAGCTAAGTGCGTTGATCTTGTCTAGAAGTAGCTCGTCATCAATTGGATATCGCTTCCAATTAATAAGCTTTTTATTTCCTGACTGCTCATCGATGATTTTTACCATATGTTGAAGAGAAGGAAGGGTTGCGCTATCAATGTAAATCTCAAGAGTGGAGCTAGTGTTTTCAGGTGAGCTATCTGAATTACATCCACTAATCATAGTTACGACGACCAGAACGAGTCCTAACGCAGTTTTAAAACGGTTAAACATATTGGACCTTATTAGTTTGAGGGGGAGCTGATGCTATCATGTGTGTATATTTCGGAGCCAGCCGTTAGTTATTAAACCCTTGGTATGCTCAACGGATCTCGAGGTAACTAATTGTATCAAAAACAAATTGTTTTTAATATTGCACATTGCAACAAAGCCTTTAACGTAACAGCTCTTAGTGCGAACCCAGATTTAGACACAAGTGTTGCAACAATTTTAAAATGTCACACGATGCCGCAAGTTAGAAATGCCACATTGCTATGTGACCATTTCTTCTTTTATTGAGTTTAAAACAGCTAAGTTCATGCGCATTTGTCTCTACTTTGCTTGCCTTCTCGGTGAATCCTTTGCTGAGGAGTCATATGGACGTGTATCAGACAGTTTTTCTCATTGCATTGAAAACTATAAAATTGGGCGGTGTTTGAAGCGCAAATTGTACACTGTTTACTGTGATTCTTGCGGCTGGGTAACCGTTGCTGAATACGAAGAATCATGTTGCGAACTGCGGGATGTCTTTTATCGAACCAAATTGAGAACCAGTTTTGGCGGTTTGCATAAGGTGTACTTAACTCGAATTGTGATTGTTTAAATATATTCTTGTCTTCATTGCTGGCGTGGTTCACGCGAAATTCACCATGTTTATCGGTGTAGAACGCAACTGGCTTACCGTGCTTATCGATGTACTG
>NZ_CAWMYL010000171.1:0-281 GCF_963871815.1 Vibrio sp. L85 | reverse complement strand
TTTATCGGTGTAGAACGCAACTGGCTTACCGTGCTTATCGATGTACTGGCGCGTTGCTGTCATGTAGGACAATGTTGATTCAGACTCACAAAAGTACATGTGCATGATTGCGCTTGTTGTGTCGTCAATTTGGCGAATGTGTTTATCACAAACATGTTGAATAAGTTCGAGCTTTGACAGCTCTCTAGCGCTAATTATCAGCAGCATTCCTGCACCTTAAACAAAAAATCCTAAGGTACAAATTCTACACTGAATGTGACATCTTAAACTTGCGCTGACAT
>NZ_CAWMYL010000170.1:0-724 GCF_963871815.1 Vibrio sp. L85 | reverse complement strand
GCCTGTTTGGGGTTGATAGTGGTTTTACTGTTTACCATTAAGCATCTACTGGTAACACCAAAACCAACGCAAGAGGAGCAGGGCAATGGATGAAACAACCGTTGAAATGAGTGCTGACAACCTTGCCGAGCTTGATATGTACGTTGCCGAGTTGCAATCGAGCACGTCAACCGAAAACCAACCGAATGGTAGCGCTGAACCTGAGTCCGAAGTCGATACCAGTGAAGCTTTCGATGCATTGGTTGAAACGGGGTTGGTCGTGGTTGAGCAAGCTGTCTCTATCCTCAAAGATATTGATTTCGCCTTTGATGAACGTGCTAAGCAAAGTGTTGTGAATGCGGCGCGACCTGTTGCGAAACAATATGGCGGGGCATTGCTTGAGCAGTGCGGCGATTACATGAACGTGATGACGTTAGCCTTGGCAATTTTGGGTTTGTGGTGGGCGTCGAAGAAACAAATCACGGTACTAGAGCTGCAAAAAGAAGAGGAGGAAAAGCGTGTCGCTAGTCGTAAATCCGATTAACTCTAATCCTTCTCACGATGCCGAGCATACCGTGTACTTAGGCGGTACAGGTAGCGGGAAAACCAGTGCGGTCAAATTTATGGGGTTAGTGCCTAAAAAGGCGCAAGCTCTGTTCTTTGACCCGTATCGAAATTACGCCGGGCAGAAATTCCACGGTCAAATGTGCCATGGTTTTTCTGACCCCGCTAAATTCATTAAAGC
>NZ_CAWMYL010000169.1:0-587 GCF_963871815.1 Vibrio sp. L85 | reverse complement strand
AATATATTTTTTTGGTTGTATACTCCAAAAGCTTCCAATAAATACGATGAGCTATGCTGATTTCTGGTGTATGGAAGAGAAAGGAAGTTGCGGTGTAATCTGTTGATGCTGTTCTCCCCAGAACGATTAACAGAAAGGTACACCGCATGACTGATAATACTGTTGTTTCACTGAATTGATACGCCAAGGGGCCAGAGATTTGATTGCACAAACTGTTGAAGCTGAGCTTCAGCAATTACTTGCTCAACACCAAAGTACCCTGGTTGATGGGAAGCAAGCCATTGTCCGCAACGGTTTCTTACCTGAGCGAACCTTACAGACTAGCATTGGGGATGTCGAAGTTCAGCTCCCCAAGGTTCGTGACCGCTCTGGTAGTGGCGTCAAATTTAATAGCAGTTTGATACCTCCGTATATCAAGCGAACAAAGAATGTTACAACACTGCTCCCGTTACTCTATCTCAAGGGGATATCTACGTGTAGTGGCTCGCGAACATAATCACTTCGACTTGATTACATCGTACATTCTTGGCTCACATTAACTGCGAATAAGCCGAAACTCCGACTCACAATCTGTAAGAATGGACTCA